>CAZYZQ010000034.1:0-20520 GCA_964652075.1 uncultured Oscillospiraceae bacterium | reverse complement strand
CCCTGCACCCGGACAACATGGCCGCCGGCCCCGCCAGCTATGGCATGACCGACACCATGGGACGTATGCACTCCGATGCGCAGTTCGCAGGTTCCTCCTCCGTCCCGGCGCACGTCGAGATGATGGGCTTCCTCGGCATGGGCAACAACCCGATGGTCGGCGCAACCGTCGCCGTCGCCGTCGCGGTGGCTGAAAGTCAGAAGTAATTTCCCCAAACAGCAACGCAGGGCTGCAAAAGCAGTCCTGCGTTTTTTCTCTCTCAGTTTTTCGGCAGCTCCACAATGAGGAACTCCCCGTTCCACTTCGCCTTGTCTGCGAACTTCGGTTCCATCCGCGCGGTGTCCAGCTTCCAGGAGCCGATGACGAACAGCTTCCCGTTCTTTTTCAGAACACGCATACACTCTTTCTCAATGGCCTCCCACTGGTCTTCAATGTGCATAAAGGCGTTGTAGAGAAACACAGAATCAAACGTCTCGTCCGGGTACCGCATCGCGGTGGCGTCCATCCGTTCAAAGTGAATATTCTCCCGCGCGGTCCGGTCATCGAGTCTAAAGTCCACAATATCCATGCAGTAGACCTCATTTGCAAAGCCGGATGCCGCAATGGAAAAGTCCGCGCGTCCGCACGCGGCCTCCAGAATCGTCTTGCCCAGAATATCCGGCAGCAACAGCTGCACAATGGTATCTGCTTTCTTCATTCCATAACCTCTCTTCAATTTCTTCCACGCAGCCACGTGGAGCCCTATTGTATCACAGGGTCTGCCGCATCGCCACTCGTTCTATTCGCCAAATTTCGTCTTGCAAATTTGTGCGGATTTTGGTATAATCCGTGTGAAATTTTGAGAGAACAGGCGATATCATGGAACCGATTCTAACCGCAAACTACCATACGCACACCGCCCGCTGTCACCACGCAGCCGGGACAGACCGGGATTACGTGGAGGCGGCGCTTACCGCCGGATTGAAAACGCTCGGCTTTGCCGACCATGTGCCATGGCCATACCCCGACGGCTGGACGCCGCGCGTGCGTATGACGATGGACGAGCTGCCGGACTATATCCGCTCGATTCTCTCCCTGCGCGAGGAGTATGCCGGCCGGATTGAACTGCTGATCGGCTTTGAATCTGAATACTTTTCGTCCATGTTCCGTGCGCAGCAGGAGATCTTTGCAGACCATCCAATCGACTATCTGCTGCTGGCGCAGCACTTCCTCGACACCGATCAGGACGGGTTCTACGTCGGACGTCCCTTTGACAACCCCCGGTTTTTGACCAAGTACGTTGACCAGCTGCTCGAAGGCGCAAACACCGGCGCGTACCGCTACATCTGCCACCCCGACCTGCCGAACTTCACGGGTGACGAAGCGGTCTATCGCCGTGAGATGCGCCGTCTCTGCCGCGAGGCGAAGTCGCTCGGCCTGCCGCTCGAGGTCAATATTCTCGGCCTGCGCGAGGGGCGGCAATACCCCAGCCGCCGCTTCTTTGAGCTGGCCGCTGAGGAGGGTAACAACCTTATCCTCGGCGTCGACGCGCATGACCCGGCGCACTTCTCCGACCCGGCCGTCTTCGCCCGCGCGCTGGACTTCGCCCGCGGCTTCGGGCTGGAACTCCTTCCGGCACTGCCATAAAAGCAGAGCCACTCCGGTACTTCCGGAGTGGCTTGTTTCATTTCCAGCCCATATATCCCGCGTCCAGCAGCGACGCAAAGCAGGCATTGACCTCATCGTCTGAAAACAGCGCGCCGAAACGGCTCTGCACCGCCAACGCCTCCACCGAGAGATCCAGTCGCCCAAGCTGCGCCAGCCTGTCAAAGCCGTCACTCACCTGCCTGCGGCGCAGGAGGTTCCTGACTGTAGCCAGCGCCCCGTGCTGTTCGATCTGACCTCGCAGCCGCGTCATACGGCAGCCAAGCGCCTCTGCTTCGCCGCACTGTTTCAGCAGCGCCGCCTGAAAGGCCTCCTCCAGCTGCACGCCTATCCCTCCTCAAAGATCTCAATCAGGTTGCCCGTGTTGTCACGGATAAAGAACGCATACGTCCCGTCCACCTCGGCCACAAACGCGACGTCAATCCCCTGCTCCGCCATATGCGGCAGCAGTGCGTGCGCGTCACGGACGCCGAACGAGATGTGCTTGTTGCCGCACGTCAGCAGATCCAGATTCGGCTCGCGCCGCTCCGGCGGCAGCGGCTTGCCATCCGGGCCGGGACTGAAGATCTCCATCATAAAGCCCTTGCCCTGCATATGGCACACGCGCACGCCGGTGCCGGGGATCTCGCTCCGATCGAGCACTGTAAAACCGAAGGTTCTCGCATACCACGCAACCGACGCATCCAAATCCGGCACGCTGATGGCGAAGTGATTGACGCCTGTGATATCAATGATTGCCATAAGAACACCTCCTACAAAATTTTACCGCATTTTCCGCCCGCTTGCAACCGGAAATCCGCGCGCGCCGATTGACAATTGGCGAAAAACATCGTATTCTAATAGCGGTCACTTTACCACTTTACAGGAAAGAAGGGAACCGCATGAAGATTCTCGTCTGCATGAAGCAGGTTCCGGCCTCCAGTCAGGTCGAAATCGACCCCGAAACCGGCAGCATGAAGCGTCTCGGCGCCGAGACGCGGACGAATCCCTACGATCTCTATGCGCTCGAAGCCGCCATCCGCATCCGGGATGCCGTGGGCGGCCGTGTGACGGTGCTGACAATGGGCCCGGATCAGGCCGAGACAATGATGCGCGACGCCTACGCCATGGGTGCGGACGACGCCGTCATCCTCTCCGACCGGAAATTTGCCGGCTCCGATGTGCTTGCAACCTCCTACACCCTGTCGCAGGGCATCCGGATGCTGGGCGGCGCGGATCTGATCCTCTGCGGCCGCCAGACAACCGACGGCGACACCGCGCAGATCGGCCCCGCTATTGCCGAGCACCTCTCCATCCCCCACGCCGCGTGGGTCTCGGAGATCGTGCAGGTCACAGAAACCGCTATCCAGATCCGCCAGAGCTTCGGTGCGGTGCGCCAGCTCGCCCAGCTGCGCCTGCCGTGCCTGATTACGGTCGATCAGGACTGCAACGTCCCGCGCCTGCCCTCCTACCGCCGCAAGGTTCTGACGGCGGACCGGCCGGTGCGTATCTGTAGCTTTCAGGATCTGCCGAACCGGGATCTGAGCCGCTATGGGCTGGTCGGCTCCCCGACCAGCGTTGAGGCCATGTTCGCGCCGCCTGCGCGCGACCGGCAGGTCTATCTGGAAGGCACGCCCGAAACCGAGGCTGCGCAGCTTGTCTCGCTGCTTCACGCCCGCAAATATCTGTGAAAGAGGTGGAATGATGGCATCTCTTGTATTTGATCCCCAAAAATGTACGCTCTGCGGCGCCTGCCTGAGCCGCTGCCCCTTCGGCGCGCTGACGATGGAACGCGAGCAGATCGAGGTCGGCGCCAGCTGCCGGATGTGCGGTGTCTGCGTCAAAACCTGCCCGGAAAAGGCCATCTCGTTTGAACAGCGGATGGATCTCGAGGACAAATCCGCATGGAACGACATTCTCGTCTTTGCCGAGCTGGAAGAAGGCCGCGTACACCCCGTCACCTTTGAGCTGATCGGCGAGGCGCGCAAGCTGGCCGCCAAGGTCGGCTACCGCGTCCACGCCGTGCTCGTCGGCCCCACGGGCAGCGCGCAGCAGGCCGAGACGCTGCTGCCCTATGGCGTCGGCACCGTCTATCTCTACGAGCACGACGGCTTTACCGGCTACAAGCCGGACTGCTACGCCGACGCCGTGGCGGACTGCATCTCCACACTCCGCCCCTCCGTTGTACTGATCGGCGCAACGCCGTTCGGCCGCAGTCTCGCGCCGCGCCTGTCCGTCCGCTTCCACACCGGCCTGACCGCCGACTGCACGCGGCTGGACATCAAGCAAAATACCGATCTCGTGCAGGTGCGCCCGGCCTTCGGCGGCAACGTCATGGCGCAGATCGTCATTGCGCACGCGCGCCCGCAGTTTGCAACCGTGCGTTACAAGGTCATGGACCGGGCTGAAAAAGTGGCCGCACCCCAAGGCGTTGTAAAGCGAATGCCCGTCACCGACGAGATGGCGCGCTCCGGCCTGCAGATTCTCGAGCTGGAGACGCTGCACCGGCAGAAGTCGATTGAAGAGGAGGAAATCCTTGTCGTCGCGGGCCGCGGCGTGCGCAACGAAGTCGGGCTGACGCTCTGCCGGGAGCTTGCCGCCGCGCTTGGCGGGCAGCTGTGCTTCACGCGGCCCATGGTCGAACAGGGCATCGGCGATGTGGCACACCAGATCGGCCTCTCCGGCCGGACGGTCAAGCCAAAGCTCATCATCACCTGCGGCGTCTCGGGCGCGATTCAGTTCACAGCCGGCATGTCCGGCGCGGAGTGCATTGTCGCCATCAACTCCGACCCGGACGCGCAGATTTTCGGCGTTGCCAGCTACTGCATCGTGGATGATCTGTATCAGGTAATCCCGCCGCTGCTGCGGCAGCTGCGGGCGCGGAAGGAGGATGTGTAACATGCCGTATCCCTATCACAAGCCCACTGAGGAAGACATCGCCCATCTGACCGCGCTCACCGCACCTGATCGTGTCGCAGTCGGGAATGCGATCCTGCCGGAGTATTTCCACGACGAGATGCCTGAGTACGGCGTCTTTCAGCCGGACGTGTACATTGAGGCGATCAACAAAGAGGAGATCTCCGAAATATTCAAATACGCCAATGGAAAAAACATCCCGGTCACGATCCGCGGCGCGGGCACCGGTCTGGCCGGCGGCGCCACGACAAAATACGGCGGCATCCTGCTCTCGATCATGCGTATGAACCGCATCTTCCCGGTTGACCATAAAAACCAGACCATCACCTGCGAGCCGGGCGCGCTACTCACTGACGTGCAGGCCGCGGCCAGCGCCGAGGGCCTGTTCTACCCGCCCGACCCGGGCGAGAAAACGGCCACCATCGGCGGCAACGTCATCACAAACGCAGGCGGCATGAAGGCCGTGCGCTACGGCCTGACGCGCGACTTTGTCCGCTGCATCGAGGCCGTCCTGCCGGACGGCGCGATCGTCCAGTTTTCCTCCAACGTCGTCAAAAACACGACGGGCTACGATCTCAAGGATCTCGTCATCGGCTCGGAGGGCACGCTGTGCGTCCTGACGCAGGTCACGCTGAAGCTGCTGCCGCAGCCGAAGTTCACACGCACACTCGTGCTCCCCTTCCCCTCGCTGGAGACGTGCGCGGACATGGTGCCGCACGTGCTGGAACTGCCATTTGTCCCGACCGCGATTGAGTTTCTGGAGCGCGAGCTGCTGGACATCGTCCAGCGCGCGCTGAACAAGCCCTTCCCCGTCCCGGACGGCGAGGCGGTGCTGATCGTCATGTACGACGCGAGCACGCAGCAGGAGCTGGAGACGGCCTGCGATACGCTGGCGGAGGCCGCGCTCGCAAACGGCGCGTTCGACTGCCTGATCGCCGATACGCCGGAGCGCATCGCCTCCGTCTGGACCGTGCGCGGCGCGATTCTGGAGGGCATGAAGGGCGACAGTGTGGCGCAGGACGAGTGCGACGTCGTCGTCCCGCGCGCGCATCTGGCGGACTATGTGAAGGCCGCCAAGCGCATCGGCTGCAGCCACAACATCCGCGTGGAGCCGTGCGGCCACGCCGGCGACGGCAATATCCACACGGAGCTACTGCGCGACCCCGGCATGACGGACGCGGATTGGAAGTCCGCGACACACGCCTGCCTGACGGAGCTGTACGCCCTCGCCAAAGAGCTGGGCGGACAGATCTCGGGCGAGCACGGCATCGGCAACGGCCGTCTTGAATTCCTCGAACCGTTTGTCGGGCGGGACGTCTACGCGCTCTACGGGCGCATCAAGCGGGCCTTTGACCCGAACCTGATCCTGAACCCCGGCAAAATTATTGAGCTTCCACAGCTCTGACAACCGGCGGCGCCCAGACCGGGCGCCGCCTCTTTTGCGCAAAAAACACGGGGCCGCAAATGCGGTCCCGTGTCGAGTGATAGGGAATTACTTGTTCACCCAGGCGTCAAGCTGGGTCTGGATCTCATCCAGATAGCTCTGGAATTCCGCAGACGCGAGCTTGTTCATGTACTCCTCGCACAGGGAATCCGTGTACATGCCGCCCTCAAGAGAGCCGCGGTACTCAGCGGAGACGGAGGACAGGCCGCCAACAAGGTTTGTGATGTTGGAGGTGTCCAGCGTGAAGCCGAGGAACGGAGAGCACAGGGAGTTCTCCAGATCAGCCTTTGCTTCCTCACGGAAGTTGGTGCCGGAACCTTCCCACGGGCGGACCAGGAAGGAGTTGCCGATCATCCAGTCGCTGTAGTGATAGACGGCAGACGGATCAACGCCCTCGGGGTAGCAGGCCTCGCCCGCGTCGTTCAGGACATAGTCCTCGCCCTCGATACCGTTGTCGATCAGGTTCATCAGATCCTCGTTGACATACAGTTCATTGAGGAACTTGATGGCCGCCTCCGGCTCTGCCGCCGTGGAGGGGATGAAGTTGCCCCAAACCGTCATAACGGTGGTGGTCAGGTTGCCCTGCGCAATGGGCTTCATTGTGACATCAAGACCGGTCATGGACTCCATGGTGGACTCGCCGCCGATCTCGCCGGCGGAGAACTGCGAGAAGGTCATCTTGTTCTTCAGCAGGTCGTTGCCGGAGATATCCGTGTTGTACGGGGTGTCCGGATAGATGTAGCCGGCATTGTACCAGTCTGCAAACATCCGCAACTCGTTCAGGTAGTCCTCATTCTCGTACAGGTTGCTGGCCTTGCCGTCCTCGCTGCCGTAGACCAGGAACATCTGGTCGCCCAGCGAGTCAAACGGGGTGGCGCCGATCTTGTCGGAATCCAGAATGAAGTATGAGCTGGTCATGATATAGCGGGAGTTGCCGTTCGGATAGACGCCGGGCAGGTTCTCCTTTACCACGTCATAGGCCGCCTCAATGTCCGCCCAGGTCTCAGCCGAATCCATTGCCTCGGTGATGCCGAGCTCCTGCGCCATCTCTGCGTTGTAGGCGATGCTCAGGTTGGAGGCCTTCTGGCGCAGGGCCGGCAGGCCGTAGATGCCGTCGCCGTAGGTATAGGCGCTCAGGTAGTCCTCAATCGCCGCCACGATGTCCGGGCCGTACTCATAGAGCATGTCCTTGATATCCATGGCCTGCGTGTTGGCAACCAGCGTGGACAGCGGGCCGCCGGGCAGCGGGTCAAAGTTCGCCAGATCGACGGTCTCGCCGCCGGAGATGGCCAAATTCAGCTGCGTGTTGTAGTTGCCGAACTCAAAGAACTGCATGTTGACATGCACGCCGATCTTCGGCTCGGTGATCGCGTTGACCGCATCCTGCACGGCCTGCACACGATCCTCCGGAATTGCCGCCATGCCGTACATGGTGATCTCCACGATCTCCTCCGGCTCGTCGTCCTCTTCCGGCTCGTCGTTTTCCTCGGGCTCGTCGTTCTCCTCCGGGGTGTCGTTCTGCTCGCCGTCGTTGTTGTCGGCAGGCGCTTCGCCCTGCGACTCGTCCGCCTTCTTCTCGCTGGCGCAGGCGGCCAGCAGGCAAAGGCACATCGCCGCAACCAGCAGGAGCGCCAAGAGCTTCTTCAGATGTTTCATTGCTGCTCATTCCCTTTCCATTATAAAATCAGGTATTTCAGGTAAGTGATTTTACCTACACGCATTTTACCAAATTGCATCCGCCTGCACAAGTGACAAAACGTCCAAATTGTCCGTTACAGACTTGTTAAAAAAGCATGAATCTCTATACGTGTTCACAAAAAATTAATATTTTGATCCATAAAAACCGGGCGGCACGAAACTGTACCGCCCGGTTCCTCTATTTCCCCTGCATCATATGCGGCCCGGTGAGCGCGAACTCCAAAACCTGCAACGCCGCGCCGAGCGCGTCGCCCTCGCTGCCGAACCGCCCGAGCCGCAGGCGGCTGCTGCCGCGCCGGCCGCGCTTCTGGCTGACCAGCTCTTTGAGCAGTTCAAAATCAGAGCGCAGCCAGTCGGCCAGCTCGCCGGAGAGCACAATTTTCCACTGTAGAAACTCCTCCAGATTCGCGATCAGCTGCGACAGGTTATCCAGATAATCCGCCCATAGCTTGCCGCAGGCCGCGTCGCCGCTGCGCAGCGCCATGAAAAACGTCTCCAGATTGGCAAACCGGTCGCCGAGCAGCCGGTCCGTGGTACAGTAGGCCTCCACGCAGCCCTTTCTCCCGCAGGCGCACTTCTTCCCGCCAGGGTAGAGCGTCAGATGGTCGATATTGCCGCCGGGCAGCATCATGCCGTTGATGACCCGCCCAAACGCCATCAGCACGCAGTGGACATGGCTGCCGACAATCAGGCAGGCCGCCATATTGTGGTCGCGGCTCCACAGCTCCGCGTAGCCTGTGATGGTGCGCATCTGGCCGAACTGGATGCGGTACGGGAAATGGCGCTGCATCTCCTCCTTGGTCGTGACGCATCCGGCGCTCTGCCAGACCTCGTTGTCGTTCTCGCCCTCCAGCGCAAATCCCGCGCCGCAGAACTGCTCCGGCGGCACCTTCTGTTCCGCGACAAAGCGGTCGACCTCCTCGCGCAGGCGGTCGAAGAACGCAGGCTCATGCTCCTGCTCCGCCGTATGCGGCAGCAGCACCGTCTTGCGCGCGTGAACAATGAGCTTCAGGTTCGCCAGCACCATCTCCAGCCGGTCCGGCAGCACCCGCACGCCGACGCCGAGACGCGACTCATACTGGAATACGAGCGTCACCGGGTGCCGCCCCTTGTCGGAGGCCAGCGCCTTTCCGCTGCGCAGGATGCCCGCCTGCGTCAGTTCCTTGACCGCCTGCAATACAGTCGGCTTGCTCAGCCCCAGTTCCGTCTGCAATTCCATACGCGTCATCTCGCCGCGCAGGTACAGAAGCCGCACAATCCTTCCGTAGCCGGTTTCTTTTGTGCGAATCAGTTCTTCCTCCATAGTCTGCCCCCTTTGTTCCTTTCCTCTATCATAACGGTAATCCGGCAAAAACGCAACAAAAAAATACGGCCCCGGCGGAATTGCCGGGGCCGTATTCAGGAATTACTTGCCGAGGAATGCGTCGAGCTGTCTCTGAGCCTCTGCCAGATAGTCGTCGACGCCGGCCGCGCTGAGCTTGTTCAGGAAGTCCTGATGCAGCTCCTCGGTATAGGAGCCGGTTGTCAGCGTGTAGTAGTATTCATCTTTCACAGCGGTGATTGCGGCAATCTCGTCGCTCAGCTCACCCGTGTTGAAGCTCATGCCGAGGAACCATGAGACAGGTGTGTTTTCCAGCACCTCCATGGATTCTGCGCGGAAGTCGGCGCCGGAGCCGGCCCACGGAGCGACCAGGAAGAAGTTACCGAAGATGAAGTCCTGTACATGGTACGGCACGTTGGCGTCGCCATCGATGTAGTCGGCCTCGCCGGTTTCCGTGATGTAGTAGTCGCGGCCCTCGATGCCCCAGTCAAGCAGGTTCATCAGCTCGCTGCTGGTGTAGAGCATATTCAGGAACTTGACCGCTGCCTCCGGCTCCGCTGCCGTGACCGGCACGCCGCAGCCGAACTTGACAACGGAGCCGGTGTCGACCATGGAGTCGCTCATCTTTGTGATTGTGATGTCATAGCCCGTGGAGGACTTCTTCTGGACAGCCGTGTCCATTTCGCCCGGCTGGATATCGGAGAACAGGATGCCCTGCTTCATGGTGGTGTCGACATGCTCGCCCGCCAGCTGTGAATCCGGCCAGACATACCCGGCGTCGAACCAGTCGCGCGCCTTTTCGCAGCAGAACTTGAAGCCGTCGGATTCAAAGGCATTGGTCACAACGCCGTTCTCGTCCGCGTGAACCACATAAAGGCCGTCGCCCAGCAGATCATAGGCGTCCCACTGGGTGAAGTCATCCTGATACCAGCCGGTTGCAGCCGTCGGCATCCACAGCACGCTCTGGTTGCCGCCGATCGGCCACAGGTCGGTATTGTCCTTGACCTGCTGGAGGATGTCCTCCATCTCCGTAAAAGTCGTTACGCTGGTCGCGGCGTCGGTCAGGCCCAGCTCCTCCAGCACGTCGGTACGCATGATCCACCACTGGATGCCCGCGTAGTTGCGGTAGCAGGGCACGCCGAACGTACCGCCGTCCAGCTGATAGGCATTCATATAATCGCCGACCGTCTCAAGCAGCTCGGGGGCATACTCGTTCAGCAGGTCGTCGATGTTCATGAGCTGGCCTGCGGCATACATCGTCGGGAAATCGACGGGCGGGACGCACAGCACCGAGCACAGGTCGACGGTTTCGCCGCCGGAGATCGCCATGGTCAACTGCTGGTTGTACGAGCCGGACTGAATCGCGTGGAGATTGACATGGACGCCGATCGCCGGCTCGGTGATCTCATTCATCGCGGCCGCGATCTCATCGGCCGTATCGGATTCGATGGTGTTGATGACCCAGAGGTAGAACTCGATCTCCGCGATTTCCTCCGGCTCATCTTCCTCCTCCGGTTCGGCCGGCTCTGCCGGCTCATCCGGCGTATCGGGTTCGTCCGGCTGGTCGTCGCCGGACTCCTCGGGTGTGTCCGGCGTGGTCTGCTGGTCGTCCTTCGGCGTCTCGTCGGTCTTTTCCGACTTCGCGCAGGCGGCCAGAAGCGTCAGGCACAGCGCAGCAACAAGCAGCAGCGCAAGGATGGATTTCAAACGCTTCATAAGTAACTTCTCCTTTTCCTGTTTTGACGGGTTTGCCCGCCTTTGATGGTTTTAATTTACATTTTTCGCGCGCATTTGTCAACAGGCTCTTGTATGGATTTTTGTCCAAAAAAACCGCGCGTTTTTTGGTAATTATCATGTTTTTTCGGAATTTTTTTCGTCAAGAAACATGTGCAACATGTCATCTTGTTTCACGTATGTTTCACCGCCGCTCCACAATCCCGTCAAGATAGAGCCGCTTGCCGTCCGCGCAGCTGTGGTGGATCAGTCCATCCAGCATCCGAACGCTCTCGCGCCCGATCTCACGGAAGTTCTGCCGCACATACCAGCTGCCCTGCTTCTCTATTTTGGGGAAGTGATCCAGATCAAAACTGCAAATAGCAATATCCTCCGGCACCCGCACGCCGTTCTCCCGCAGCCCCGCGGCCATCGCCATGGCATACACCGCGTGCATACAGAAGATGCAGTCCGGCCGGTCCGGCTGCGCGGCGATGTGCGCCGCAAGCGCCTGCACCTGCTCCGCTCCGGGCACCTCCCACTTTGCCGCCAGCTTCAGCCCGCGCTCATACAGCGCCCGCTCCACGCCCATCAGGCGCTCGGCCTGCAATACCTCCACATCCCGGCGGAAGCCGCTGGCCTCAAGCACCCCAATCCGCGTGCGCCCCTCATCCAGCACACGCAGCATCAGATTATAGGTGCTCCGGAAATCGTCCGTCGAGACGGCGCAACCGCCCTGCAAACGGATCGGATTTCCGGTGAACACAATCGGATAGCGCTGGCGCAGCCGCCGGTATTCCGGCACCTCCAGCTCCACCGCGCTGAGCAGGATGCCGGCAATATCCGGGTTGAACAGCAGCCCATCCTTCTCGAACTCCCGGATGGTGAATTTTCCCTGCATTTTCGGCACGCAGTACGACAGCGAGGTATAGCCCAGCCGCTTTGCCTCGACGGCAATGGCCTGGTACATCTCCTCCCAGAATGTCAATCTCCCATAGATCGCCAGTATAATCGGCTGCGCGTCCTGTTTTTTGGGCAGCACGTAGCCTGTGCTGCGCACAGCCTCCAGAACACGCCGGCGATTCTCCTCCGATACGCATGGATTGTTGTTCAGTACGCGCGAGATGGTCGCGGCCGAAATGCCCGTCATCTTCGCCAGTTCCCGAATGGTCGGCATTCTGCATGCCTCCTTTTTGTTTCATAATTGTTTCACGTCTGTGCGCAGCAGACGCCCGATGCGCTGCACCGGGCGTCTGGGATGTAAAACGGTTTTTTCTTATTCCGGCTTGCTCGCCTGAATGAACTCGTTGTACTTTGCCTTGCGCGCTTTGAACTCCGGGGTCTTCTTCTGCTCATTGAGCTGCCCCTCGTAGTGGCCGATATCGTCCATGTGCTTGAGCTTGCCGGGCATCAGCGTATGTGCCAGCTTATACTGCTCCTCGGGGACGGTAAAGGTCATTTTGCCGTCCTGCATGGCAAGCTCGCCCTCCATGCCGCAGACCTCGCAGATTGCCTTGCCGTCAGCCTTGATAAAGAAGTTCCGGCTGTGGCACAGCGGGCAGACACCCGGGTCGCCCTTGAACTCCGCCGCGTCGATATCCTTCGCCGCCTCCGCGATATTCACGCCGATCTGGTGGCAGATGGCAACCTTCTCATCGTCGAGAATGATGCTCTTCGCCCACGGGAAGACGACGTCGTCAATGACCTTCCAGCTGGCGGACATGGCCACAAGGTTCATATCGCACGAGACGCGGGTGTTCCAGTCGGAGCCGCCGATGGCAATTGAGGACATGACCTTCTTTTTGAACTTCCGCGGATCGGGGCCGGGCAGGCCGTTCTGCTCCGCAATCTGCTTGGCAATAAAGTTGATGCCGATATCGTGCGCCGGGCCGCACAGGCGGTCCTGCACCACATGCATGACGCCGGGCGCGCCCTCCTCAAAGATCGGCATGGCGAAAATGATGCCGTCCGCGTCGAGCATCTTGTTGTCGAGCCACTCCATATCATCTTTAATCACGCAGTCGCCGTTGCCGCCCTTGATGAGGCTGTTCGTGCAGGCAACGCAGCCCATGCAGGGCTTCAAATTCAGATCCAAAAGCCGGATGAACTCGACCTCAGCGCCGGCCTCCTTCGCGCCCATCAGCGCCTCGCGCGCCATGGCGTCGTTGCTGCCGTTTTTAAACCCGCCGGAAATCGCAAGAATTTTCATGTCTGGGTTCCTCCCTGTTTTTTGATAGTTATATCATAATCCAACGAACACGCTTTGGCAATGACAAAATGCCGCTTTCCGCTTTTTTCGTCTTTTCCCACAATTTGGAAGTCCAAATTTGTAGATTTTCCCGGAAAAAGGCGCCGGTGTCAACCACCGGCGCCCACTGGATTTGTCTGCGCTGCTTATTCTGTTTCGCCGCTGAGCCGCGCCAGCATCTCGTGATGGCGGCGGACCTCCTCGACGTCGTTCGGCAGGTTCTCGAAGCCCATGTCCTGCTGGTCGCGCTGGCCCTCGTACTCGGAGTCGATGTAGCCGTCGAAGCCATGCTCACGCAGATATTTCATCGGCGTGGCGTAGTCGATGGACTTGTCCTCGTAGTGGCCCGGCTCGCCGGGGATCTCGGTCATGTGGTAGAACTTGCCGTGGATGCTCAGGATGTACGGGATGACGTCGATGATATCCTCGGGGTTCGCGGAGGACTCGTGCAGGCTCATCCGCTCGATCGTCATGGCGTTCAGGTCGTGCCCCGGGAATTTCTCGTTCAGCACGGTGAACATGTCGTCCTGGCTGTAGTTGCGGCTGTTCTCAAGGATGAAGTCGATCGCGTCCGGGTTGTTGGTGTGGCGCTTGCAGTACGCGACGGCCACGTCGGACGGCGAGTGCTGGAAGATGCCGAAGTCCGGCACAAGGCCGACGTGCTTGCTGCCGGTGCGCTGTGCCAGATCGATGATCTGGTCGGTCATCCGGAAGTCGAGCGCGGCCGCCATGCCCTTCGTGGGCTGCACGCGCGTGCCGGGCTTGATCGGCAGCGGCGCGTGGATCTCCTTGCCGATGCGGACGTTGTACTTCTCCGCCGTATCAAGCGCCATCTCAATGACGTCGATCGGCACGAGGCACAGAGAGCGCACGTTCTGGAAGCCCAGCTTGGCCGCCAGCTTGATGTCGTTCTTCAGCCGCTCGGCGGCCTCGCGATGGGTCATCACATGGTCGCGGAACTGATGCACGTCCAGATAGATGTCCATCGTGACGGCCTTCATGTTGTAGCGCGCCATGAAGTTGTTCCAGTCGTAAATAAACTGCTCCGAGGGGAACGGATAGTCGCGGATGACGGCCTCGTCGATGATCTCGATGCCGTCGGTGTGCAGATTGTCGTGGACCTCCACGATCTGGTCCTTCCAGCTCATCTTGCCGAAGAACTGTGCCTGCTGATAGCTGTACAGCGATACGCCGCGTTTGATGCTCATAGTCGTCTCCTCCTCTTAACCCTGCAATACTTCGTCAAAATAGCAGATCGCCGCAGTCTTGCCCGCGCCTGCGCCCGAGCCGGGAACCGGCGGGTTCTTGACCCATTCCTCGTCCCACGGCATATAGCCGTACTGCGCCAAAATGGACTGCTGCAGGCCGATATGGTGGCTGCCCGGCGTCAGGCCGCCCTCTTTTGCGATATGGACGACGCCCGCGTCGTCGTAGTTCCAATGCTCCCAGACGCAGGTCTTGATCTCATCAAAATCGCGCGGGGCCTTGCCGTTGATCTCAAATTTCTGGACATTCTTCGGGTACTGGACGCCGTCTACTTCAATAAAGTAGCCGTTGTGCAGCGACAGGAAGCAGCCGCGGTAGTCCGCGATGCGCACCTGGAACTGGAACCCAACGACCTTGCCGTCGACCACATCGTTTTTCAGGCTGTCTTTCACGATCAGGTACTGGTCAAACATGTTCATTCCTCCCAATTTTTCGGATGGGCTTCCATCCGTTCATTATTTTAATGATAGCACACTATGTTCGCACTGTCAACCGTCGGGATATAAAAACCCATACAAAGATCGCCGCCTGAAATTAGTATTTTTGCCAGACCCGCACTGTATTTCTGACGTCTTCCGTGATATAATAAGAAAAAATGCGCCGCAGATCGTTGCGGCGCCGGAAAAAGAGGCGAATGCGCATGATTTATGACGTTGCAATCATCGGCGGCGGCCCGGGCGGCTACAGCGCCGCGCTCTACTGCGCCCGCGCGGGCCTGTCCACGCTTGTTCTGGAGCAGTTTTCCGCCGGCGGCCAGATGGCGCAGACGGAGCGTGTTGACAACTACCCCGGCTTCCCCGGCGGCATCGACGGCTTTGAGCTGGCGGAGCGGATGCAGGCGGCTGCCGAATCCTTCGGCGCGGTGACACAGCTCGCCACCGTCAACCATGCCGCGCTGGCAGCTCCCGTCAAAACGCTGGACACCTCCGACGGCCCCATTCAGGCGCGCGCCGTCGTCATTGCCACCGGCGCCGACCCCCGTCTTCTGGACGTGCCGGGCGAAGCGCGCTGGTCGGGGCGCGGCGTCCACTACTGCGCCACCTGCGACGGCGGCTTCTACCGCGACAAAACCGTCGCGGTCGTGGGCGGCGGCAACACGGCGGCCGAGGATGCGCTGTATCTTGCGCGCCTGTGCCGGAAGGTCTATCTGATCCACCGCCGCGACACGCTGCGCGCCACGCAGATCTACTGCGGCCAGATTGCAAACACGCCGAAAATCCAGCCCATCTGGAACAGCGTCGTGACCGGCCTGAACGGCGCGGACGTCTTTCAGGGCCTGACCGTGCAAAACGTTCAGACCGGCGCGCAGACGGCGCTCCCCTGCGACGGCGTCTTTGTCAGCATCGGCCGCGTTCCGGCCACCGGATTTTTGGCCGGCGCAGTCGCAACCGACGCGGGCGGCTATCTGCTGGCCGACGAGTCCACACGCACAAATCTTCCCGGCGTCTTCGCCGTGGGCGACGTGCGCACAAAGGCCGTCCGTCAGGTGGTCACCGCCGCCGCCGACGGCGCGGTCGCCGCACATTATATAGAGGAGTACCTGCGCTGAACGCCGCGCAGAGACTGAAAACGGAGGAACATCCCATGCGCATCCAGCCAATTGAAACGCCCCGGCTTCTCCTGCGCAGCTTCCGGCCGGAGGACGCGCTGTTCGCCATCGGCATCTGGAACGACCCGGAGATGGGCAAATACCTGCCTGACGAGGCCATGGAGGAGATCGATGAGGACTACCTGCTCATGGTGCAAGCGTTGGGCGACGACGAAGAGTGCTGCTATCTGATCGCAGAGGACAGGCACACCCATGCGCGGATCGGCACGTGCAGCTTCATCCCGAGCACAGACGGCAGCACATACGATATCGCCTACTCCGTACACAGCTCCCACTGGCGGCAGGGCTATGCCACCGAGATGGCGCAGGGCATGGTGGGCTTTGCAAAAGCGCGGGGCGCAAAAAAGGTCACCATCTGGGTCAACCGGGAAAACGCCGCGTCGAACCGCGTCGCGCAGAAGCTCGGCGGCGTCGTGACAGGCGGGCGCACCTACAAAAAGCACGGAACTGACACAGAATTCCACGACGATCTGTACGAGCTGGCACTGTAAGCAAAAAAGCACGCCCGTCCACCGGCGCAACCGGTGGGCGGGCGTGTTGTTTTCAGAAATCCGTACCGGCCGGATCAGGGCGCGAGCTTTGTCAGCGCGCCGGCGACCAGGCGGTATTGAATGTCGGCCTGCTCGGCGATTTCGCTGTCGTGCGTCACAATGATGACGGTCGCATCCCGCTCCCGCGCAAGGCCAGTCAGCAGCGTCATGATCGCCTGTGCGTTCTCCTCGTCGAGATTGCCCGTCGGCTCGTCCGCCACAATCAGCGGGTACTCCCCCGCAAGGCACCGGGCGATGGCGACGCGCTGCTGCTCGCCGCCGGAGAGCTTGCCCGGCAGGCGGCCGTACAGCTCCTCCGCCAGTCCCACGGACGCAAGGCACGCCCGCGCCGCCGTCTCGGCGGCCGCCCGGTCCGTGCCGTTCAGGCGCATAGGATAGAAGACATTTTCCAGCACCGTCCGCGTCGGGAACAGCAGAAACGACTGGGAGATCAGCCCCGCGCTGTGGCGGCGGTAGTCCGTCAGCCAGTTCTTTTCGAGCGCGCGGCCGTTCCAGAGGATGCGCCCCTCCGTCGCGGTGTCAAACCCCGCGATCAAATGCAGAAGCGTACTCTTGCCCGCGCCGGAGCGGCCACGGATGGAGTTTACCGTTCCCTGTTGGAACTTGGCGTTGCAACCGGTCAGCACCCAGTTCCCACCCTTGCGGTATGTATATCGAACCTGTTCCAAAATCAGTTCATTCATCACAATTCCCCCTTATTTGTTGCGGCCGTACGCCTGATACAGCCGGATCAGGTTCCCGCCCGCAAGCAGCCACGTCAGAAGCGGCAGCGGCAGGCTGATTGCCAGCGACGCGCCCCAGAGCAGCGCGGCGTGCCGCGCCGCAAGGCCGCCGAGCGCACAGGCCAGCAGCACCGCGCCGGAAACCGCGGCGCCCGGCGCAAACGCCAGACACACGCCGCACCACTCGCGGCCCATCGCCACAGGACGGCGCTCGCCGAACACGAGGCGGATCATCAGGTCGTTCTGCCACGACATGGCCAAAAGCACCGAGAGCAGGCCGCAGCCCGCCACCAGCGCCGCCAAAAGCAGCGGCAGGAGCGTGTCCTGCGTCTGGAGCCGCCGGGAGAGCGGCTCCACCGCGTTCTCCAGCACGCGGCTGTCGCTGTAGAGCAGAAAGTCCCTTGTCTGCCCCAGCGCGGTTTGCAGCGTCTCGGTCGAAGCGCGGTAGTCACGGTTGTATGCCGGATCTAAGATAAAGGAAAACTCGGTGTAGGCGCCCCAGTACTCCTCCATCTGGCTGCTGTAGAGCAGGCCGTCGCGGCCGGAAAACAGCGCGTCCGGGACGAGCACGCCGCCCGCGAGCCGCTGCTCCTCCCCCGCCGTATACGTCCCGGCGAGCGTCAGGGAGAGCATGGGCGGCGTGTCCTCCAGCGTGTAGTCCAGGAGGCAGCCCGCCACCAAAATCCCGTCGCCGGGTGCAAGGCCGGCCGCCTTGGCCAGCTCCGCTTCCAGCAGGCACAGATCGGCGGACGCGGCGAATTTTGCGTCGTCATAGCCCGCGCCGTAGGAAATCGTCAGCTGGTGGTTTTGCGCCAGCATGGCCGGATCGTTCGTGCCGCAGGCGGTCTGGAATACGAGAAGCCCATCCTCCGGCGTGCCGAGCGCGATCGGGCACTGCCGCTCCGTGCAGACCTGTGTCGGAAGGCCCTATCCAGCAGTCCCTGCGCCTTTTTCACCGGCAGCGCCAGCTCCGCTGCGGACGCCATGCCCGGCAGGACGCGGAACTGGATCCGCGCGTCGTCATACATCTGCTCCACCGTCCGCCGGTTGCCTGCGATGTTCTCAGAGAGCAGCAGCAAAAGTGCCACGCCGCATACAAGCAGGCAGGCAAACAGCAGCGGCAGCAGGGGTTTTCGAAATGCCTTTTTCATCTTCTTGCACCTCCGCCCTTCATGCCAGGAGCTTTTGCAGACTCTTTTTCCGCTCCGGGAGAATCAGAAGCCGCAAAATCACATACGAGACGAGCAAGCAGCCCACGGCGGTCAGCGCCAGCAGGGCGAGGATGTTCCCCCGCCCGGGCGCCTGCCCCGGCGCGATCTCCGCAAGGCGCTGCGGAAGCGTCGAAGCGCTCCGGACATAGCACACGAGCACCGCGAGCGCATAGGCGGGCAGGGCTGTGAGCAGGAAGGGCGCTGTAAAGCTTCGCCGCGCCTTCCGCATGGGCGTACCGAGCATCCGGCGCAGCGCAAATTCGCGCCGGTAGAGCATCAGAAGCAGCGCCGTGTAGGCAAACAGTGCCAGCACGAGCGCGGCGCACGCGCCCGCAAGCCCCAGCCGGTAGCGGCCCGTCATCTGCGAGTAGGCCGCCTGCACGGAGGGCCAGTCGGAGTCCGACATGCGAAGTGTATACCCTGCTCCATCAGCGGCGTCTCCACCGCATCCAGAAAGCGGTCGTAGTCCTTGCCCTGTACGCGGAAGGAATACTGATACGGCCGCACCTCCATTTTCGCCTGCCACGGGATGACGGACTGCGGGATAAAAATATCGTTCAGCGAGCACTAATAATAGCTTGTAAAGAGATTGTGCTCCGAAAACGCGTATGTCCCAATGATTTTGAACGCTCCCAGCGATGTCTCTGCACGGGCCAGATCCTGTTCGGCGTCCCCAACATCCGGGAACCCGCTCTCCACCCCGGCAAGGTTGGACTGCTCGCCCGAAATGTAGACGCCGTCCGTGGCATACAGCTCCACGGTGTCCCCGACCTTCAGGCCGTTTTCATTGGCATAGACCGCGCTGACAACGCACACCTGCTTTCCCGCGTCATCCGGGCGCAGCGCCCGGCCGCCGGAGAAGAACATCGTCCCGTCCGAAACCGGCAGAAGCAGCTCCATGTCCTCCACGCCACGCAGCGTCACCCGGTCGTTAAGGCCCCGCATGGCCTCGACGATCTCCGTCAGCCCGCGCTCGTCCAGGAACTGCTCACACTCCGCAATCGCCTGTTCCAGCGGCAGCGAGGACGGCAGCAGCCTAATGCCGTCTGCGAACAGCGTCCTGACGTACTGCGGATCGCCCGGCCAGATCTCCTCCGGCGGGTCGCCGAACGCGCTGACAACGGAGTTGACCGCACGGCTGTTGTTTCGTGAAAAGCGGCACACAAACAGGCCGCGCGTCCCCTTCTCCAGCATCGGCTCCGCGCCCAGCGTGCGCACCACGTTGAGCATGAGTCCGCCATACGGCTCCAGATCCGCGTTGCCGGCGAAGATGTGCTCCACCTCGAGCAGTGCCGTCTCCTCCTCGTAGAGGATCGTATTGCGCATATTCGACTCCTCCGCCACGGTGCCGAGCACGATGCAGTAGTTCGAAAGATCATACCGCAAAAAGACATCCGGCACGCTGTGCAGCCCTTCCGCGCGGCCAATCCAAGCCGTGCGCCGCTCCTCCTCGGAGATACAGCCGCTGCCCTCCAGCGTCTGCAGCGCCTCCTGCGAAATCGGCTGCACGTCCGGCGTCTTCGCATAGGCCTGCCGCACCGTGCCGATGTACGAGTAGTGCTCCTCCGCGTGCCGGAGCCCCACGCCGTCCACGTAGCTCTGCAAAAGCAGCAGCATCGCCGCAACCGCCGCCGCGCACAGGAACACCGCCAGCACAGCAGCCTTCCCGGCGCTGCGAAGCAGGATTCGTAGTTCCATCTCTTTCCCTCCTCACAGATGCGGTCCCGCAATCTGTTTCTTTTTTTGGATTTCTATTATCATACCATTACCACCCAATTTGTCAATAAATTTTTTAACTCATTTGTCCTCCAAAATGCTGAATTTTTCTTTTCCTCTTTCTCCCTTCTTCTCCGAAAACCGCACAAAAAAAACAGAGCGCCGCATTCCAATCGAATGCGGCGCCCCGTCGTCCCGGCCATGTCGCCGGGCTTTTTCCTGATTTCTTTTCGCTCAGGCCCAGGGGTTCTCGGTCGGGTACGGGAGCGTGCGCGGGCGGTTATAACCAATGTCCTGAATCCCCAGCAGCTTGAACACCTCGAACAGCGCCTTGCCGTAATGGCCGAAGGCCACCGCGCCGTGATGGGGATAGCGCCTTTCAAGAAGCACATGGCGGTAGAAGCGGCCCATCTCGGGGATGGCGAACACGCCGATGCCGCCGAAGGAACGGGTCCTGACCGGCAGCACCTCGCCCTGCGCGA
>CAZYZQ010000033.1:15517-21060 GCA_964652075.1 uncultured Oscillospiraceae bacterium | reverse complement strand
ACTGTCCGATCGGCAAGGCCTCTTTCGGCCCGGAGAAGCTGATCGAGAACTTCAACACCCTGATGGGCGCCGTCATCAAGGCCAAGCCCGCCGCTGCCAAGGGCCAGTACCTGCGCAGCTGCACGCTGGCTTCCACGATGGGCCCCGGCGTCAAGGTGAGCGTCAACACCGCGAAGTTCTGATTTTTCATCCGCCCGGCTTCCATTCAGAGAATTGGAGCCGGGCTTTAGATTCTTTTGAGATTGGACGTGGGCTTTATGCAGGTGAGTGTGATCAGCTTCAGCGCAAGATCTGCCGGAAACTGTCAGGCCATTGCGCACGCTGTCGCCGCACAGCACACTGGCGACGATGTGCGGCTCTTTCTGTTCAGCGATCTGTCAACACATGCGTGCGGCGCATGCAATTATGAATGCTTCCACCCCTCGCGCTCCTGCCCACACATGGGGGACGGGATCCCTGCAATCTATGAGGCCGTCACGCAGAGCGCGCTTTCCTATTTCATTGTGCCGAACTACTGCGACTATCCGAACGCAAATTACTTTCTTTTTTGCGAGCGCAGCCAGTGCTTTTTCCAACGCCGGCCGGCGCTCTACGACCGTTATCTGGCCGTTCCGAAGCGTTTTATCGTCGTGAGCAATACGCAAAAGGAAAACTTCCTGCGGATTTTTCAGGATCAGATCCCGCCGTCTAACACACCGGACGTCCTTTTTCTGGCAGCGCAGGCATATCAAAAAGTCAGTATTGCAGGAGACCTACTGACATCTGACGCAGCGCTGCGGGACGTACAGGCGTTTTGTGCTTCTCCGGTCAAATTAAATCCTAAAAGCTATTGACAGCTATACCCAACTGTGCTATAATATTTCCGCTGCCAAAGACAGCAGGAGGCGTTAGCCACAACGGGATTCCCCTTCCTGCCGAGGTACACACGAGAGTTATGATCTGTCTGTGTCCTTTGCGTCTTTTGGCGCAAAGGACATTTTTTATATCTATCGGAGGTGAATTTAGAATGCCCAACGCAAAGGTTTTGGAAAGCAAGAAGGCAATCGTCGACAATCTGTCTGCCAAAATCAAGGAATCGACTTCCGTCGTTTTCGTGGACTATAAGGGTATCAATGTCGCGCAGGATACAGAGCTTCGTAATCAGTTCCGTGCCGCCGGCGTTGAATACAGCGTCGTCAAGAACACCCTGACCCGCTTTGCCGCCAACGCCGCCGGTTACTCGGAATTCGACGAGCTGCTGAACGGCACAACGTCCATGGCCGTCACCACCGGCGACCCGATCGCGCCCGCCCGTATCGTCAGCGAGTTCGCAAAGAAGAACGCCGACGTCATTTCCATCAAGGGCGGTCTGGTCGAGGGCTCCGTTCTGTCCGTCGATCAGCTGAAGTCCTTCGGCTCCCTGCCGTCCAAGGACGCGCTCATCGCGCAGGTGCTCGGCACCTTCCTGGCCCCGATCTCCGCTCTGGCCGTCGTGCTGGATCAGATCCGTCAGGCAAAAGAAGGCCCCGCAGAGGCCGCACCCGCTGCGGAAGCCTAATCATTCAATTAAAAACATCTACACATAACTAGGAGGTATATTATTATGGCTAGCGAAAAGATTGCTGCTATGATCGAAGAGGTCAAGACCCTGACCGTTCTGGAACTGGCTGAGCTGGTTCATGCTCTGGAGGAAGAGTTCGGCGTTTCCGCCGCTGCCGCTGCTGTTGCTGCGCCCGCCGCTGCCGACGCGCCCGCCGCTGAGGAGAAGACCGAGTTTGACGTCGTCCTGACTGAGGTCGGCGCGAACAAGATCGCCGTCATCAAGGTTGTCCGTGAGATCACCGGCCTGGGCCTGAAGGAAGCCAAGGCTCTGGTCGACGGCGCTCCCGCCAAGGTCAAGGAAGGCGTCTCCAAGGACGACGCCGAGGCTATGGTCGCCAAGTTCAAGGAAGCCGGCGCGACTGCCGAGGCGAAATAAGCTTCTTCCCCATCAAACCCGCAGATGCGGCGCAGTTCTATGACTGCGCCGCATTTTTTCTTCTTGACATTTTGAACGCCGTTCAGTATGATAGATTTGAACAGCGTTCAAGGAGGAAGCTATGAAACAGGAGCAAAATGTAAAGGAGCGCATTCTCCGCGCCACATGCGAACTGATTGAAGCCGAAAACGGCGAGGTACAGCGTGTCACGGCACGCCGGATTGCCGCGCGTGCAAACGTCGGATTGGGGCTTATAAACTACTACTTCGGGAGCAAGGATGCGCTGATTACCGCGTGCGTACAGCGCATAATCGGTGACGTCGTCGCCGGGTTCCGTCTGGAGCAGGACTACCCGACTGATCAGTCGCGCCTGACCGCCTGCGCCACTTCGGTGTTTGAATTCCTCTTTGCGCACCCCACCGTCTCGCGCATCTCGATTCTGGGAGATTTCCAGCATCCTGCTGCCGACTCCAATACGGCGCGCTCACAGCACGGCTTCCAATCCGCACTCACGTCGGACATTCCGCCCTCGCGCCGCGCGCTGCTCTCCTTTGTCCTGACCGCCGCCATGCAGGCGGCTTTTCTGGCGCGCGCGTTTGGCCAATCGGCCACAGGGTTTGACCTCTCCGATCCAGCGGGGCGGGCGGAATTTATTTCCGAGCTGGTTGCGATGCTGTGCAAAGGAGGCGACCGGGCATGAATCGGAGCATCTCTGTATGCAGCGCTGCGGTCAATCTGGCCGCCGTGCTCTGCTTTGCCGTCTCCATGCTGTTTCGGAATCATTTTCTCAGCTATTTTTCCGCTCTTTTCATTGCGTTCAGCTTCGTGCCGATGATTTGCGCCTTCACGCTTCAGGCGCCGCCTGCGCGCAGGCTCGCGGGCTTCTGTGCCGCCGCATTCGCTGCGATGTACGCGGCAGTGATCTCGCTGGTCTATTTTGCGCAGCTCACAACGGTGCGGCTTGCAGACCTGTCGCCCGAGGCCGCTTCCCTGCTCGATTTTCAGGCGTTCGGCCTGCTGTTCCACTACGACATGCTGGGCTATGCGCTGATGGCGGCATCAACCTTTTTCGCGGGACTGTCTATTTCTCCGCGCGGGAAGCCGGAGAAATGGCTGAAGTGGCTACTCCTGCTGCACGGTGTCTTTTTCTTCAGCTGCCTGCTGCTTCCCATGCTCGGCATTTTTCAGGCAGGGCAGCCCGATATCTTTGGGATTCTGGTTCTGGAGTTCTGGTGCCTCTACTTCTCCCCCATCAGCCTGCTCTCCATCCTGCACTTTTCAAAAACCTAGCTAAAGCGCAAAGGACGGGTCGCGTTTTGCGATCCGTCCTGAAACTTATCCCCGTTCCAGCCGCAGCGGCGGGCCGGAAGCCGTCCAGATTGTCTGCGCCAGCGCCTGCGCGTCCTGCCGCTCGTGCGTCACAAGCAGCACGGGCTTCTGTTCCGCCGCTTCCAGAATCAGCGGATACAGCCGCGCGCGCAGCGCCTCGTCCATCCCGGTGAAGGGTTCGTCCAGCAGCAATACCTCCGACGGCAGTGCAAGCGCTCTGGCCAGCGCCACACGGCGCTGCATCCCGCCGCTGAGCGCTTCCGGGCGCTCCCCCGCCGCCTGCGCCAGCTCCACACGCGCCAGCCACGCCTGCGCCGCCTGCTCCCCGCAGACAAGGCGAAGATTTTCCAGCGCTGTGGCCCATGGGAGCAGCCGGTTCTCCTGAAAGAGATACGCCACCTGCGCCGGGCGTGCGACTGTGCCGCTCTGCGGCGTCTCCAATCCCGCGAGCAGACGCAGCAGCGTCGTTTTCCCGCAGCCGGACGCGCCGAGAATACAGCACACGCCACACGGCGGGAGCGTCAGGGAAAAGTCGTGCATAATCTCGCCCTCCCCATAGGAGAAGCAAACCTTTTCCAGCGCTATCACTTTCGCTCCCTCCCGCGCAGCAGCCAAGCCAGACCTTTTTCCAGCAAAAAGCTCAAAAGGATGACAACCAACGTCCATGCAAACAAATCGGGCGTCTCAAAGTACACCTTCGCCCGGTACAGCTCCGTGCCAATCGCCAGTTTTGGCTGGCAGATGACCTCCGCCGCCACGCCCGCCTTCCACGCAAGGCCCAGCGCCGTAATGCAGGCCGAGCGGAAATACGGCGCGACGGACGGCGCATACACATGGCGCAGCGTCTTCCAGCGGCCGAAGCGGTACACCTGCGCCATCTCCAGGAGCTGCCGGTCGGTCTGGCGGACGCCCTCCGTGACGTTTTTCCAGACCACCGGCAACACCATCAGCGCTGCAATGAACAGCGGCAGCACAGTCGACGGCAGCCACAGCAGCGCCAGAATGATAAACGATACAACTGGAATTGCCCGTACAACGCCCACAGCCGGCGCGAAGAGCAGGTTGAGCACCCGGCTCCAGCTCGTCGCCGCGCCGAGCAGCGCTCCAACCAGCGTCCCGCACAGGAAGCCAGCGAAGATACGCACAACGGACGCCATAACCTCCCGCCAGAAGGCCGTCTGCCGCGCGCTGCGGCACAATGCGCGAACTGCTGCCGCCGGTCCCGGCAGCAGCAGTTGCAGTCCTACAAGCCGTGCGGCCAGCGCCCAGACCGCGAGCCAGAAGGCCGCGGCCAGGACGCCCCGCACAAGCTTATTGTCCAATATAGTAGAACGCCGCATCCGGCACTGCTCCGCCGACAGCCTGCGGGTTGAAGCCATAGAGCACCTCGTAGTAGCCCTCGACCGTCTCCTGCATCTGCGCGCCCGCAATAAACGTCAGGCTCGATCCGGGGATCGACTTCTTTGCAACCGCCTCGGCGTCCACGATGCCCGCCTCGGCAATGGCCGCCGCACCGGCGTCCACGTCGTCCAACACATACTGGATTGACGCCTCATATTCCTCAAGGAATTTTGCAATCGCCTCCGGATGCGCTGCCGCAAAGTCGCGGTTGACCACCAAGCAGCCCATGACAAGGCTGCTGCCGTCCGAAACCTCATCCCACGCCGCGGTCATGTCAAGCGTCACAGAGAAGTCGGGGTTCTTGACCGTGGCAACCGTTGCAGAGGGCTCGGGCAGCATGGCAACCTCCGCCTCACCGGCGATGATCGCCGCCAGCACCTCGTCCGCACTGGCCTTAAATTCAATCTGCACATCCTCCCCGACCGTCAATCCGGCAGACTGCAGGACGTGTGTCAGCACGTACTCCGGGTTCGCGCCCTGTCCGAGCGTATAGATGGTCTTCCCTGCCAGATCGGCGGCCGACGTGATCGCCGGGGACTCCACGGCGGTGTTCTGCACAATGGAGAGCGTACCCAGCGTGTTGATGGCAAGCATCTGCACCGCGCCCTCCGTCTTGGCGTAGGCCACGGCGGCGGAGTTTGTCGGCAGCGCCGCGATATCGTACTCGCCCGCGATGACCTTCGCCATCACATTCGACGCATCGCCCTCAACGGTGATACTATACGGGTTCGCCGTCGTTCCGGCCTGCGCGTCGAGGATCAGCTTTGCCATGCCCATGCCGGTCGGGCCCTTCAGCGCGGCAATATTCATGGCAACCGGCTCATACTCCGGCGTCTCCGGTTCGTCCGGTGTCTCC
>CAZYZQ010000033.1:0-15417 GCA_964652075.1 uncultured Oscillospiraceae bacterium | reverse complement strand
GTCTCGGGCTCCTCCGGCGCAGCGGGCGCTTCCGGTGCCGGGTCCTGTGTCTTGGCACAGCCTGCACACATGCAAAGAAGCAGTGCTGCCGCAAGCAATAGGGTTATAATACGTTTCATACTGGCGATCCTTTCTTTAATAGGAATAATTCCTGATAATTATAGCACCGCTTTCAACCGATGTCAATTCCTGGCAAAAAAATTTGAGGAATACTACTCCAGTAGTATTGACATTTTCATACGACTGTAGTAGTATATGTATGTAGCTACACCCGTATCCAAAAAAGGAGGATATATCCCATGGAAGAAAAGCTGTTTGACTCCGAACTGAAGGTCATGGACGTGCTCTGGCGCGAGGGCGACTGCACCGCCCGGCACATTGCCGATGTGCTGACCGCTGAGGTGGGCTGGAACGTCAACACAACCTACACGCTCATCAAGCGCTGCATCAAAAAGGGCGCGATCGCCCGCAGCGAGCCGCACTTCCAGTGCCATGCGCTGGTCTCAAAAGAGGAAGTGCAGCGTCTGGAAACCGACGCGTTGATCGACCGTATCTATGACGGCTCTGCCGACAAGCTCTTCGCCGCCCTGCTTGGGCGAAAAGCGCTGCGCGCAGATCAGCTTGAAAAGCTGCGCGGGATCATCGACGACTTGGAGTAAAGGCTGGCCTATGACACTTTTGGAAATGGGCCTGTCCGGCGCGCTTCTCATCGCCGCGACCGTGCTGCTGCGCACGCTTGCGCTCAACCGCCTGCCAAAGCGGACGTTTCTGACGCTGTGGTGGATCGCGCTTGCGCGGCTGCTGGTTCCGTTCTCGCTGCCCTCGCCGCTGTCCGTGTTCGCGCTGCGCCCCGCAAAGCCGGAGGTGCAGTCCGCTGCCGCCTTCCCTGCGCACCCGGCTGTGGGAACGATCCCGGTGCGGCACGTCCCCGGTGCGGTGGCTCCTGCCGGCCAAGGCTCCGCCCTCCCGGTTTTGCCGCTGGTCTGGCTGGTGGGCGGGTGCGTTCTGGCACTCTGCTTTGCGGCGGCCTACCTTCACTTTCGCCGGAGCTTCCGCACGGCGCTGCCCGTCCACACGGACTTTGCCGGCGCATGGTGCGCACAGCACCCGCTGCGCCGCACAGTCTGCATCCGGCAAAGCGACCGCATCCGCGCGCCGCTGACCTACGGCGTCCTGCATCCGGTGATTCTCATCCCCAGCACCACCGACTGGCAGGACACGGCTGCGCTGGAGTATGCCTTCGCACACGAGCTGGTGCATATCCGCCGCTTTGACGGCGTCACAAAGCTCCTGCTCGCGGCCGCGCTCTGCCTGCACTGGTGGAACCCCTTTGTCTGGGCGCTCTACTTTCTCGCCAACCGCGACCTGGAGCTCTCGTGCGACGAAGCGGTTGTGCGGGCGGCGGGCCGGGATGTGCGGGCGGACTACGCGCGGACGCTGCTTGCCATGGCCGAGCGCCAGCGGTGCTGTGCGCCCTTCGGCAGTCATTTCAGCATGAACGCAATGGAAGAAAGGATCGTTGCAATCATGAAAACAAGAAAAAGCTCTACCGTGGTGACACTGGTCGCCTGCGCGCTTGTGATCTGCATTACAACCGCGTTTGCAACCACCGCGCCGTCTTCTCATCCAAAGACGTCCGACGCGCCAGCCGCTGATACGCAGCCGGACGCGCTTGAGGTGACCTATACCACAATGCAGGAGCAGACGCTCCAATCCTATGTTGATCCAGACGACGGCAAGACCTACTACAGCTGGGACGACGGCGAAAGCTGGACGCCGATGACAGACGAGGAATTCGCGGAGCAGTACCCCACCCCGGACATCGAATGGTGGACGCCGGAGGAATACGAGGCATGGCTTGAAAACGAAAAGGCAGAGCTGCAGAGCATCATCGGCTCGCAGAGCTACACACCCTCCACCGGCTGGTTCACCTGGACGCAGGAAAAGGTGGACGAGACCATCGCACAATACGAGCAGACGCTGCAGGATCTGCGCAACGGTATGATGATCTCCAAGACATATACCATTGAAGGCGAGCCGCTGGACTGCATGGTCTCCTACAGTGCCGCGGACATCGCGTCTGGAAAAGACGGCGACGGCATCACCTATGTCTTCTCCGATGCAACCGGCGATTCAGAGGAGGGCGATGGGCTGTCATTCTCTGACTATTTTGCACAGTACGCCGCGTTCGGCCTGACGTATCAGGAGAGCGAGGACGGTGCAGTCCGCGACCTCTACTACAACGGCAAGCTGGTCGGCATGTTTGTCGACGCCGCGCCGGACGGCGGGGTGTTCACGTTTGAATCCACCACGCCGGGCGGCATCGACGTACGCACCGTCTATGACGACGCGGGCGAGGCAATCGGGCTGGAAGAAATCCACGCATAACGCAAGGCGGCTGCATTTCGGTTGGAATGCAGCCGTTTTTTTGATTAAATAGTACCGAAAATCCGGTCGCCCGCGTCGCCGAGGCCGGGCACGATGTAGGCGTGCTCGTTCAGATGGTCATCCTCCGCGGCAATATACATCTGTACATCCGGGTGCGCCTTCTGCACCGCCGCAATGCCCTCGGGCGCGGCGATGATGTTCATCATGGTGATGCGCTTGCAGCCGTAGTCCTTCATGAACTGGATCGCCGCCACGGCGCTGCCGCCAGTAGCCAGCATCGGGTCGATGATGAACACGTCGCGCTCTGCGATATCCGGCGGCATCTTGCAGTAGTACTCGTGCGGCTCATGCGTCTCCGGGTCGCGGTACAGGCCGATGTGGCCGACCTTGGCCGACGGGATCAGGGTGAGCATCCCGTCCACCATGCCGAGCCCGGCGCGCAAAATCGGCACGATTGCCAGCTTCTTGCCGGAGAGCACGCAGCACTTCGCCATGGCCACCGGCGTCTCGATCTCGACCTCCTCCGTCGGCAGGTCGCGCGTGGCCTCGTAGCACATGAGCGTCGCGATCTCACCGATCAGCTCGCGGAACTCCTTGACGCCGGTGTTTTTGTCGCGCAGAATGGAAAGCTTATGCTGGATCAGGGGATGGTTCAGAACGTGTACGGTTTCCATATCATTTCTCCTCTCGTGTATGCTGTCTCGCCATGCGCTCCCGTTCGGCCTGCGACAGGCGCAGATAGGACGGCGCAAGCTGTGCGGCGGGGACCTCCTCTTTGGCCATGAATGCCGCCAGCGCAACGCCGCTCGCCCGCTGCTGCCGCAGATGCTCCGGAAGCAGATACATGGACGGCACGGTTTCCTTCAGGATATTATAGCACAAGAGCGCGCCGTCTCCAACTATTATTTTTGGTTTTTCGACATTTTGCAGCTGCGCGCCCAGCTCCTCCAGCGAGATGGCGCGGTCCTCGCACAGGCGTGTCAGCACGCCGCCCTTCTGTTCAAACAGCGCGTTGTACACCTGCGCGCGCCGCGCGTCCATGCACGCGACGTAGATCCCGTCCGCCGTCGCCGCGCCGCGCGCCATCGCCTCGAGCGTCGAGACGCCGATCAGCCGCTTCTGCGCGCCCCATGCAAAGCCCTTCGCCGCTGCAACGCCGATGCGCACGCCCGTGAAGCTGCCCGGCCCCGCTGCGCAGGCCACCGCGTCGATCTCCTGCGGCGTCAGGCCGCAGTTTTGCAGCAGCTGCTCCGCCATCATCAAAAGCGTCACGCTGTGCGTCTGCCCGTCGTTCTGGTAGCATTCGCCGCGCAGCACGCCGTCCTCCATCAGCGCAACGGACGCCGCCTTGGCCGAGGTTTCAAACGCCAGAATCTTCAAACCGCTCGCCTCCCTCGATTGTAATCTCTCTCGTCGTGTCGTCCACGCGCGTAAGTGTAATGCGAATTGCGCCTTCCAGCGCCTCCTCCACATTCTCGCTCCACTCCACGGCGCAGACGCCGCCGCGTGCGAGATAGTCCTCCCAGCCGATGTCAAACAGCTCATCCGCCGAGCCGAGACGGTACATATCGAAGTGGAACAGCGGCAGCCGCCCGGTCAAATATTCATTGACGATGGTAAACGTCGGGCTGGTAACCGGCTCCTGCACGCCCAGCCCGCGCGCAAGCCCGCGCGTAAATGCCGTCTTGCCCGCGCCGAGATCGCCGTAGAACGCAATCACATCGCCGGGCTTCAGGCTTTGTGCGACGCGCGCGCCCAGCGCCTCGGTCTGCTCCGCGCTGTGGGTCGTCCATTTCATCGCAATCCCTCATTTCTGGGGATTATTCTATCACATACCGTCTCAATTTGCAATTTACATCTTGTCGGAATCATGCTACAATGGGGATAGCTTTTGAAAGGGGCACAATCATGCGTTTTCTTCGCTTTCTCCGCGATTTTTTCTATAAGGCAGACCTGCTGCTTCTGCTGCTCTGCCTGAGTGCGACGGTGTTCGGCATGGTGGTGATCTCCAGCGTCACCGGCAGCGACGCGCGCAGCTACCTGACCGTCCAGCTCATCGCGACGGTGCTGGGCCTTTGCCTGTACGTCTTTTTCACCGGCGTCGATATCGATATCATTGCAGAGCAGTGGAAGCTGCTGCTCATCGCGAGCGTGGTGTTCATCGCCTCGCTGCGTGTGCTCGGCTCGTCCGACAACACCGGCAACCGGAGCTGGATCTACATCAGCTTTCTTCATATGAGCGTCCAACCCGCTGAGATCTGTAAAATCGCGTTCATCCTGATTATCGCCAAACGGATGAGCGTCAAAAAGGAGAAGATCTCCTCGCCGCTGACGGTTGCGGAGCTGACAGGCTATGCCGTGTTTCTGGCCCTCCTGATCATCGCCGTCTCGTCGGACACCGGTGTGGCGCTGCCATACCTGTTCCTGCTGATCGTCCTGCTCTTTGCGGGAGGCGTGGCGTACTACTGGTTTATTGCAGGCGCGGGCGCGGTTGCGCTGGCCGTCCCGCTGCTCTGGGGGCAGCTGCGCGACGACCAGAAGCTCCGCATTCAGGCGCTGTTCGACCCGTCTGTCGATCCGACCGGGCATGGCGTGCTCTGGCAGTCGAATCTGGCCAAGCAGGCCATTTCCAACGGCGGCCTGCTCGGGCAGGGGCTGGGGCACGGCTCGGTCACGCAGTCCGGCCACCTGCCGCAGCAGCACACCGACTTCATCTTCTCCGCCATCGGCGAGGAGCTGGGCATTCTGGGCGGCCTTCTGGCGCTGGGCCTGCTGACCGCCATCATCGTGCGCATCCTCTACGTCGGCTTCAAATCCGGCAACTATATGAACCGGCTCATCTGCGTCGGCATCGCGGGGATGCTGACCTTCCAGATCATTGTGAATGTCGGCATGAATGTCGGCCTGATGCCTGTCATCGGCTTGACGCTCCCCTTCTTCAGCTACGGCGGCAGCTCCATCGTCACCATGTACGCCGCCGTGGGCATCGTCTCCGGTATCCATATGCGACCCGCGCCCGACACGCAGGCGCGCTATATCCGGCCAAACTACGAAAAGCTGTAGCTTTTAAACCCCCCGGGCCTGTTCCGCAGAACAGGCCCGGGGGGTTGTCTTTTTTCAATCCGCATCGGTGTAGGGCTTGTCGGTCTCAATGAAGACGCCCTGCTCCGCGCTCCAGCCCACGTTGAAGCCGAGCGCCTTGCCCAGATCGCGGAGCTTGAAGTAGGTGTGCCGCCCGCCCTGCAGCGTGAACGCCGCAAGCTCCACCGGCTTGCCGTCAATCAGGACGCTTCCGTTTGTCTGTTCATACTCCTGATCGCCGCTGAACGGCGCGTTCATCTCCGTGCCGGTTGCGGTGGTGTACGGCGATTTTGTGGTGATGACGATGCCCTGCCCGGCATTCCAGTCCACATTAAACTGTGCCGCCGTGCCGTTCAGCGCAAACGCCACATCCCGGAGCCGTACATAGTTGGTCACGCCGCCGTTTGCACCTTTCAGGGCGTACATCTGGAACTCGACCGGCTTCCCGTCCACGCTGACACGCTGCGTGCTTTCAAACGCCGTGTTGGCGGGTGAAGCAGCTTCCGTAAGCGAAAGAAAGCCCCATTTCCCGTTCAGAAGAACCGGAGCCATGCCCTCCGAAAATTCGAGAACATCGTCATATTTGCAAGGGACAACCTCTTTGCCGGTCTTGTCGATAAAGCCATACTTACCATCCAGCTTTACCGGTGCCAGTCCCTCAGAGAATCTCCACGCAGCGCCATACTTGCAGGGCACGACCTCTTTGTCGCTCTTGTCAATGAAACCGCATTTGGCAATCGGGGTGCCCAAGTCGTCCGTTTCGCCGGTGTTGAATACCGCCAGTGCCAAACCCTCGGAAAAGTTTTCTATCTCATCATACTTGCAGGGCACAACTTCCCTGCCGGTTTTATCGATGTAGCCCCATTTGCCGTCAAGCTCCACCGCCGCCAAGCCTTCAGAAAAGTAATTTACAGCGTCATACCTGCACGGCACCGCTTCGGTCACCGTTTTCCCCGCCGCCAGCGCCGGGGCGGCAAGCCCCAGACAGAGCAGCAGCGCCAGAGTCAAGGTCAGAATCCGTTTTTTCATATGCAGCTCCTCCAAACTTTTCAGGTTTTATAGTTAAATGATATTACACCCGTTTTATTTTTACAAGTGGTTTGGAGGAAAATTTTTCAGAATCCGTTTTAAAGAAAAACCGAAGCCATGTTATTCCGGGAATTCCAATGTCACCGTCAGAACGCCCGCATCCAGCGACGCGCCGATGTGCCCGCCCATGCGCTCCGTCAGGCGCTTGGCAATCGACAGGCCAAGGCCGGTGGACGCCTGCCCGCTCTCCACAGTAAAATAGCGGTCGAACAGCCGCTCCACCTGCACCTGCGAAAGCTGCGGCGCGTCGTTCCGGAACTGGAACGTGCCGTCCGGCGTCAGGCGAATGCGTAGATTGCCAGCGCGCCGGCGAGCAGCGTCAGGTAGCTCGAAAAATACACCGCACCGCGCGAATGCCCGCAGATGAGCTTGTTGCGGATCGTACCGTCGGCATACTCCGTGCCGAAAAAGAGCGAGGCGAACACCGCGATGGCAACGGAGAAAAGCGGCAGATTTCCAAACGTGTACTGCTCCAAATGGTAGATCGCATCCGCATAGCGCGCGGCGCCGATGCAGGCCCCCAGAACCTCATCCAAACACTGTGCCGCGCACAGCAGCAGGCAGATGTAGAACACCAGATTGCGACTAAGGCGGCAAAAGTGGCTGCAAAGAAGATTACGCATCGTGCGCACCTCCGTTCCCGAGGAGGTTCATGTAGTAGCTCTCCAACGTCTCGTCCCGCTCGCGCAGCGAAACAAGGCGGCAGCCCTCGCGCCCGAGCGCCTGCACCAGCGCCGTCAGCTCAAAATTGCCATATAGATCCGCCTCCGTGTCGGAGACGACCTGAAACTCCACGCCCATCCGGTCGAGGACGCGGCACAGCGCACGGCAGTCGGTGACCGTCGCGCGGCTGCACTTGCGGCAGGCCGCTTCCAGCTCCGCCGCGCTCATCTCGCGCACCATCGCACCGTGGTCGAGAAAGCCGTAGTGCGTTGCCACGCGGTGCAATTCATCGAGAATGTGGCTGGAAATCAGCAGCGTAATCCCCTGCTCCCGGTTCAGACGCAAAAGCAGCTCGCGGATTTCAATGATGCCCTGCGGGTCAAGCCCGTTGTTCGGCTCGTCGAGCAACAGAAAGTCCGGCCCGCCGCACAGCGCAACCGCGATGCCGAGGCGCTGGCGCATGCCGAGTGAGAAATGCCGGGCTTTCTTCTTGCCCGTGTTCTCCAATCCGACCAGCTCCAGAAGCTCCGGGATGGACTTCTCGTCCGGCAATCCCAGAATCCGGCACTGCTGGCGCAGATTCTCCGCCGCACTCATGCCGAGATAGATCGACGGTGTCTCCACCACCGCGCCCAGACGGCGGCGCATCCGCCGGATGCCCGGCTCTGAATTGCGCACGCCGTAGAGCGTGTAGCTCCCGGCGGTGGGCGACTGCAGGCCGCAGATCTGCCGGATCAGCGTCGTCTTTCCCGCGCCGTTGCGGCCGACAAAGCCGTAGACAGCCCCCTTCGGCACATGCATCGACAGCCCCTGCAGCGCCGTGAAATGCCGGTAGCGCTTACAGAGCTTGTCCGTTGTCAGAACATACTCCATAAAAAGCATGCCTCCTTTTTCCTGATGGCACTATCATACCGGCGCGCCGTCAAGGAAGCGGTCAGCAAAATCGTCAAGATTTCTTCAAGAAAGCTCGGATTCCACCGGCTTCAGCCGGAAGCCGATGCCCCAGACGGACTCGATGCAGTCCCCGCCGCCCGCGTCGCGCACCTTCTTGCGCAGATTGCTGATGTGCTGCTTGAGCGAGCTTTCCGTGCAGTCCGGCGTGTCGAGGCTAATCCTGTCGAGCAGCACCGATTTGGCGATGACCTGCCCCGGGTTTTGCAGCAGGAGCTTTAAAATTGCAAATTCCGTGCGCGTCAGATGCGCGCTGCCCGCGCCGCAGCGCACCTCGCGCGTGTCCGGGTCGAGCCGGAGCGCGCCGGCGTACAGCGCCCGGCTACCGCCCGCGCCCCGCAGCTGCACGGCGATGCGCGCCATCAGCTCGCGCAGCGAAAAGGGCTTTGTCACATAGTCCGCCGCGCCGCCGAGCAGCGCCGAAACCTTGTCGTCCACCCCGACCTTGGCGCTGACGACGATCACCGGGATGCCCGTCAGATGCGGCAGCAGCGCCTCGCCCGACAGTCCGGGCAGCATGAGGTCCAGCAACGCCAGATCAGGACGCAGGCGCTCAAGCAGCATCTGCGCCTCGGTGCCGGAGAACGCGCGCACTGTCTCATAGCCCTCCCGCCGGAGTGCCTGCTCGAGCAGATCCCCGATTGACGGATCGTCCTCAATGATTGCAATGGTCATAGCCGTGCCTCCCTTTGTTTGTCGTCTTATTATAAGGCTGGGGGCCGGTTTTTACAAGGCGCCGGCCCGGCGTGCAGACGGCGGCGGACGTGAATTTTTCTGAAGCGCTTGACACCCCTTCCGGGCTGGCGTAAAATCAGATTATCTTTGTATGATATTGTGGGAAAGATGGCGCTTTTATGAAAAAGATCTACACCTCCGCCGATCAGCTCATCGGCAGCACCCCGCTGCTCGAGCTGTGCAATCTGGAACACAAGTACGACCTGCAGGCGCGGATTTTGGCAAAACTCGAATATCTGAACCCCGCCGGTTCCGTCAAGGACCGCGTCGCGAAGGCCATGCTGGACGACGCGGAAGTGCGCGGGATTCTGACGAAGGATTCCGTCATCATTGAGCCGACCTCCGGCAACACCGGCATTGGCCTGTGCGCCGTCGCCGCCGCGCGCGGCTACCGCGTGATCATCGTCATGCCGGGGACCATGAGTCTGGAGCGCCGCCTTCTGATGCAGGCCTATGGCGCAGAGCTTGTCCTGACAGACGGCGCGAAGGGCATGGCGGGCGCCATCGCCAAGGCCGACGAGCTGGCGGCGACCACGCCCGGCGGCTTTGTCGCGGGTCAGTTTGTCAATCCCGCGAACCCCGCCGCGCACTACGCCACCACCGGCCCCGAGATCTGGCGCGACACGGACGGGCAGGTCGACATCTTCGTCGCGGGCATCGGCACCGGCGGCACCATCACCGGCACGGGTCGGTATCTGAAGGAGCAGAACCCGCAAATTCGCGTCGTCGGCGTTGAACCGGCCGGCTCGGCGGTGCTCTCCGGCGGCAAGCCAGGCCCGCATGGCCTGCAGGGCATCGGCGCGGGCTTTGTCCCTGAGATTCTCGACACCGCCGTCTACGACGAGGTCATGCCTGTCACCGACGAGGACGCCTACGCCATGGGCCGCGCGCTGGGCCGCCGCGAGGGCGTGCTGGTGGGCATCACCTCCGGTGCCGCCGTCTGGGCCGCCATGGAGCTGGCAAAGCGCCCGGAAAACGTGGGCAAGACGATCGTCGCCCTGCTCCCGGACACCGGCGACCTCTATCTCTCCACGCCGATGTTCGCAGAATAACCCGAAAGGAGGCGGGCATATGTACCGCGTGCTCATTGTGGAAGACGACCCTGTGATCGCACAGGCCGTCAAAAAGCAGCTGCTTGCGTGGGGCCTTGCGGCCGAGATCGCGCCGGACTTTCAGGACGTACTCTCGACCTTCCGCGCCTACGACCCGCAGCTGGTGCTGCTTGACATCGGCCTGCCGTTTCTGAGCGGCTACTACTGGTGTCAGGAGATCCGCAAGTTCTCCAGCGTGCCGGTCATGTTCCTGTCCTCCTCCGCAGACAACCTCAACATTGTCATGGCTATGAATATGGGCGCGGACGATTTTATCGCAAAGCCGTTCGACCTGTCCGTCCTGCTTGCAAAGGTGCAGGCGCTGCTGCGCCGGGCTTATCATTACGCGGAAAACCGCAATATTCTGGAGCACCGCGGCGCGCTTCTGAACCTCTCCGACGCGACGCTGACCTATCAGGATGCGCACATCGACCTGACGCGCAACGAGTACCGCATTTTGCAGCTGCTCATGGAAAAGCGCGGCTGCGCCGTCTCGCGCGAGGAGATCATGCAGCGCCTGTGGGAGGGCGACAGCTATATTGATGAGAACACGCTGACCGTCAACATCGGCCGCCTGCGCAAAAAGCTCGACGCCGCCGGCCTGACGGACTTCATCCGGACAAAGAAAGGAATCGGGTATCTGATCGAATGACGCTTATTTGGTGCAAAACCCGCCTGCCGTGGCTGCTGCTCTGGCTGGCGGAGGCGGGGCTTCAGCTTCTGCTGGTTTTCTTGCAGCATGAGGCGCTCAGGCCGTTGTTCTACGGCCTGTGCGTCTGCTTTTTCCTGACGCTCTGCGCGCTGGCACTCGACTATGGCCGGTGTCTTCGCCGCGCGCATGCGCTGCGCGACGTCGCGGTACAGCTGCCGGAGCAGCTGCCGCCCCTCCCCGCCCCCGGCGGGACGCTGGAGCCGCAGTACCAGCAGCTGCTGCGCGCGCTGTTTGACGCATACCGGCAAAACGACCAGCTCGCCGCGCAGCAGACGCGCGACGCGCTGGACTACTATAATACCTGGCTGCACCAGATCAAAACGCCCATTGCAGCGATGCGCCTTCTGCTACAGACAGAGGAACAGCCGCCGAAGGCCGCGCTGGAGGACGAGCTGTTCCGCATTGAGCAGTACGCCGAGATGGCGCTGCAGAATCTGCGATTGCAGAGCGAGACGACAGATTACGTCATAGTGTGGCAGGATCTGGACGAGATCGTCCGCCGCAGTGTCCGGCGCTTTTCCGGCCAGTTTATCCGCCGCCGCATCGCGCTGCGCTATGAGCCGATCTCCGCCCGCGCGCTGACGGACGCAAAGTGGCTCGGCTTTGCGCTCGAGCAGGTGCTCTCGAACGCGCTCAAATACACGCCCGCGGGCGGCGCCGTCACGATCTGCGCCGAGGAACAGGTGCTGATTGTCTCCGACACCGGCATCGGCATTGCGCCGCAGGATCTGCCGCGTGTCTTCGACCGAAGCTTCACCGGCCGCAACGGCCGTGAGGAGCAGCGCTCCACCGGCATCGGCCTGTACCTGTGCAAAAAAATTCTGACACGCCTCGGCCATACGATCACACTTGACTCCACGCCCAGCGTGGGCACAACAGTGCGCATCGACCTGTCGTGCGAGCAGTCCCTGTTTGAATGAACGATGTGACAAAACTGTAAGATTCCACCCCCAAACTGTAAGGTAAATCGATGGCAATTCCTTCATCACATTGTTACAATGTCTGTGATGATAGAAGGAGGTTCCATCATGGCATTACTCGAAGTAAAAAACATCAAAAAAATCTACAAAACCTGCTTCGGCGGCGCGCCCGTACAGGCCCTCACCGACGTGAGCTTCACGGTTGAGCAGGGCGAGTACGTCGCGATTATGGGCGAGAGCGGCAGCGGCAAGACGACGCTTCTGAACATCCTCGCCGCGCTCGACCGCCCCACCAGCGGGCAGGTGCAGCTCGCAGGGCGCGACCTGACCGCCATCCGTGAAAAGCAGCTCGCCGCGTTCCGGCGCGACAACCTCGGGTTCGTGTTTCAGGACTTCAACCTGCTCGACACCTTCTCCGTCAAGGACAATATCCTGCTCCCGCTCGTCCTCGCCGGGATGCCGTACAGCGAGATGGAGATCCGGCTTGAGCCGCTTGCGCGCAGGCTCGGCATTGCGGACCTGCTGCGCAAATTCCCCTACGAGATCTCCGGCGGCCAGAAGCAGCGCACGGCTGTCGCCCGCGCGCTCATCACCGGCCCGCAGCTCGTGCTGGCCGACGAGCCGACCGGCGCGCTGGACTCGCGCGCAACGGACTCACTTCTTCGCATCTTCTCGGAGATCAATGCCGCCGGACAGACGATCCTGATGGTCACACACTCGACCAAGGCTGCAAGTCACGCCGGGCGCGTCCTGTTCATTAAGGACGGCGAGGTGTTCCACCAGCTCTACCGCGGCGGCCGGACGCAGGAGGAGATGTTCGTCGAAATTTCCAACACGCTGACGATTCTGCAAACGGGCGGTGAGCGCCATGCGTAAGACGCTCTACGCCCGGCTGGCCATGCAGAACCTGCGCCGCAACTACCGGCTCTATATTCCCTATCTGCTCGCCTGCACCGGCACCATCGCAATGTACTATATCATTGCGTTCCTGAATTTCAACAGTGCTAAACTCTCCGCGCTCGGCGCGGACACGATCGGCGCGCTGCTGTCCTTCGGCATCGTGATCGTCGCGCTGTTTGCCGCGGTACTGCTGTTCTACACCAGCAGCTTTCTGATGAAGCGCCGCAAGAAGGAATTCGGTGTGTACAACATTCTCGGCATGGAGAAGCGGCACATCGGCCGCATTCTGACCTTCGAGACGTTCTATCTCTATTTTGTTTCCCTCGGCCTCGGCCTCGGCTTCGGTATCCTGTTCAGCAAGCTCTGTATGCTGCTTCTGTGCGGCGCGATGCACCTGCAAACGCCGCTGACGTTCTCCGTCAGTGTGGAGGGCCTTGTCGGAACCGTTGTGCTCTTCTCCGCGATCTTCCTGCTGGTGCTGCTCAATGAGCTGCGCAGCGTCCACCTCGCCCGCCCTGTCGAGCTGCTGCGCGGCAGCAGCGTCGGTGAGCGCGAGCCGAAGACAAAGTGGCCGCTGGCCATCCTCGGCCTGCTGTGCATCGGCGGCGGCTACTACATCGCGCTCACAACCGAATCCCCGCTCGACGCGCTGACGCTGTTCTTCGTCGCCGTGCTGCTCGTCATCATCGGCACCTACTGCCTGTTCACGGCGTGCAGCATCGCTGTTCTGAAGCTTTTGCGCGCAAACCGCAAATTCTACTATCAGGCCAAGCACTTTACCACGATCTCGGGGATGCTCTACCGCATGAAGCAGAACGCCGTCGGCCTTGCGAGCATCTGCATTCTGTGCACCATGGTGCTTGTCACCGCCTCAACAACCGTCTCGCTCATGGCTGGCATTGAGGACGTCATGGTCTACCGCTTCCCGCACGATATCTCCGTCGACTTCTCGATCGACTCCTCGGACGACACGGGTGAGGCCGCCGGCGCGCTCCACGCGCAGATCGAATACCTGATACGCGAGCACGGACTGGAAATCGAGCAGTCCAGCTACACCCGTTCGCTCTCGTTCTTCGCCGTCCGGGATGGCGGCCAGCTCAACACCATCGCCGGAATGGGCAACGGCATGGACGAAATTGTCTTTCTGAACGCCGTCACATGCGAGGAGTATGAGCGCCAGACCGGCACGGCGCTCGACCTGTCCGGCGCACAGATCGCCGTCACGGAGAGCCTCCACCCGCTGGATGCCCACCTGACGCTCTGCGGCAATCCGTATGAGGTCGTGCAACGCCTGCCGAAATATAAGGACGCCGACTTCTTTATGCTCTATGGCGACTATCTGCAAATTGTCGTCTCCGACGAAGCGGCGTTGCGGGCGCTGGAACAGGCGCGAATTGAGGAGGATCCCGACCGCTCCAACCGGATCACCGACACGCTGGAGCTCGATCTGGCAGGCTCCGACGCGCAGATCGTCGCCTGCAATCAGGACATTTTGACCGCCTGCGCGGCCTACAGCAATTCCCTTTTTGAGAAGTTCCCCTGCACCTACAGCGTCGAATGCCGCGCCGCCGACCGGCCCGGCGCCGTCGCCCTATACGGCGGGCTGCTGTTCCTCGGCATCTTCCTGAGCATTCTCTTCCTCGCCGCGACCGTGCTTATCATGTACTACAAGCAGGTCTCCGAGGGCTACGAGGACCGCCAGCGCTTTGAAATTCTGCAAAAGGTCGGCATGACAAAACGCGAAATTCGCCGCTCCATCCACAGCCAGATTCTGATGGTCTTCTTCCTGCCGCTGCTCGTGGCGGGAATCCACCTGCTCGCGGCGTTCAAGCTCATCACAAAGCTGCTACTCGCGCTGAACATGGCGAACACCCTGCTCTTCGCCGTCGGCTGTGCTGCGACCTTCGGCATTTTCGCTCTGATCTACTGCGTCGTGTATCTGCTGACCGCGCGTACCTACTATAAAATCGTCACATAAAGGCAGGAAACCGAAATGGATGAGTCTCTGATCTATGAAGTCCTCTGCGCCGTCTCCGAAATCCCGGCGGGCCGCGTCGCGACCTATGGGCAGATTGCCCGTCTGATCGGCCGGGACAAGAACGCCCGTCTTGTGGGAAAAATCCTCAGTCAGGCGGAGCTTTACGGCGACTACCCCTGCCACCGCGTCGTAAACCACGCGGGCAGGCTCGTCCCCGGCTGGCCGGAACAGGCGCGGCTTCTCGCGGACGAGGGCGTACCGCTCCGGCCGGACGGCCATGTCGACCTGAAAAAATACGGCTGGCAGCCGTAAAAATGCCAGTTGACAAACGGGACAGGGTCTGCTACAATCAGGATAACAATTTCATTGCCAACAGGCACCCCAAAAGACAGCGAAGGGGAAAAGACGCGCGCATCTTGCACAGAGAGCCGGTGGTCGGTGCAAACCGGAGAAGCGGCGCGCGTGGATAGCTCACCCCGGAGTCGCCTGCCTGATATCAGGGCAGGACGCATGGCAGCGTTAACGGCCAGGGTCTTGTCAGAGACCTGAGGGTTGGCAGCTTTGCCAACTGAAACTGGGTGGTACCGCGTGATTTTCCACGCCCCGGAATGCATCTGCATCCCGGGGCGTTTCTTTTGGGCCTGTTCGCCACACGACAAGGAGGTCATTTTTATGAAACCGAGCTTTAAAAAGTACATCCCCGCACCGCACATCAGCCTGCCCGACCGCACGTGGCCGAACCGTGAGCTGACAAAAGCGCCCATCTGGTGCTCCGTCGACCTGCGCGACGGCAATCAGGCGCTCATCAACCCCATGAATCTGAAGGAGAAGCTGGAGTTCTTCCACGCCCTCGTCGATATCGGCGTCAAGGAGATTGAGGTCGGCTTTCCCTCCGCCTCGGAGACGGAG
>CAZYZQ010000032.1:0-21069 GCA_964652075.1 uncultured Oscillospiraceae bacterium | reverse complement strand
CCCGTACCTACAAGTACGGCGGCACCGGCTACGGCGAGGCCGAGGGCAACGGCGAGAGCTGCCTGGCTTACATCCAGAAGCTGTTCGCACGCAACAAGTAAGAAACGCAAAAACTGTGGGGGCGCAACGCGTCCCCACAGCTTGACGTATATTCCGGAACCGAAATTGAATTGAAAAGGTAGGATTTTTCATGGCAAAGACCATTATCACCGTCGCCACCACCGGCGCGTGGCCGAAGAAAGAGAACAACCCGAACGTCCCGATGACCCCCGCGGAGATCGCTGAGGACGTCTATGATTGCTGGCAGGCCGGCGCGGCTGTTGCCCACCTGCATATGCGTGATGAGAACGGCAACGGCACCATGGATAAGGAGCGCTTCGCCGAGACGGTCCGCCTGCTGCGTGAGAACCACCCGGACTGCGACATCGTTCTGAACATGACCACCTCCGGCGACCTGAACGCCACCGACGAGACGCGCCAGATCCACCTGAAGGAGCTGCGTCCGGAGATGGGCTCGTTCGACTGCGGCTCCATGAACTGGCTGCATTCGAGCCTGTTTATCAACCACCCGAAGTTCCTCGAGGAGCTGGGCAAGAACATGCAGGAGTGGGGCGTCAAGCCCGAGATCGAGGCCTTTGACCCCGGCATGATCGCCAACGCCGCCTACTATCTGAAGAAGGGCGTTCTGAAGGCTCCCCTGCACTTCCAGTTCTGCATGGGCTGCGCGAACGGCATCCCCGGTAATATGAAGAACCTTGTCTTCATGAAAGAGACCATGGAGCAGCTGTGCCCGGGTTCCACCTGGAGCTGCTTCGGCGTCGGCCACTCCGCGATGGAGATGCTCTACGGCGCGGTCGCCATGGGCGGCCACATCCGCGTCGGCATGGAGGACAACGTGCTCTACGCCAAGGGCCAGCTGGCCCAGTCCAACCGCCAGTTCGTCGAGCGCGCCGCGCGCGTCATCCGCGAGTACGGCAATCAGGTCGCGACGCCCGCCGAGGCGCGCGAGATCCTCGGCCTGAACAAATAAGATGAGCTGGGGCGTCTACTGGATGTTCTACCACTGCCCGAAGTGCGGCAAGAAGTTCAAGTCCGGCGCGGATACGATCACGGACCCGAGCTTCGGCCGCTGCCCGGCCTGCGGCACGGAGGGCGTGCTGGTCGGCGAGAGCGGGAAAACCTCGCCCGCCGATGCAAATGACTACGAGGATACCATGGATTAAAAAGCAGGGGAGCAGTCGCTCCCCTGCTTTTTTGACGGAAAATGACACGATTGTTTACAAAATTATCGTTGACGTTATGCGGGATAGGGGGTATACTGGGGCTACACACGAAAAAGAAAGCGAGGAGCAGCCAATGAAACGAAGTCTGATTTGCCTGCTGGCGGGAGCGCTTTTGTGGCTGCTCTGTGCCTGTGGGGTGCAGGATAGTCAGCCGGAGCCGCCGGAGTCCGCCGCGCCTGTGGAGACGGCTCCGGAGGGACAGCTGCCGGATACGCCCGACGGGCCGGATATGCCCGAGCCGCAGCCTGACGAGCCGGTACAGCCGGTCACGCGTATGCTGTATCAGGCGGATGCGCAGGCGGAGCGGCTGCTCGCGGTGCAGGCGGAGGTCGCGGACGACTCGCCTGCGGCGCTGGCTGACGGCCTGCGGGAGCTGGGTGTGCTGCCGGCGGACGCGGCGCTGCTTGGCTGTACCCACGAGACGTTGAACGGCGTGCAGACGCTGGTGCTGGACTGGAACGAAGCCTTTTCGTCTGCGCTGCGCGGCTGTGGCTCGGCCGGGGAATGGGCGATACTCGGCAGCGTTGTGGACACCTTCCTGACGGCCTATCCGGACTGCACACAGGTTCTGCTGACCGTGGAGGGCGAGACGCTGGAGACGGGGCACAATGTTTACGACCAGCCGCTTGTCTGGTACGAGACGGAGCCGGAGGCCACCGTGCAGCTGGCGGTTGCGGAAGAGGACGGGCAGCAGCTTGTCACGGCGGTGCGGAAGCGGAGCGGGCTGGGCTTTACAATTGCAGTCGCAGAGGAGGGCTTCACCTGCCAAAATGAGGCGGAGTGCCTGTCCATTCTCTCTGCGCAGACGTTGGATACGGGAAGCCCGGCGGCATATCTCTCTGTGACCGCGCCCGATCTGCCCCCTGCGGATGCGGCGGCCGGGCTGCTTCAGCAGTCCGGCGACGAACAGGCAACCTCTACGGACGCCTTCCTCGGGCGGCTGCCTGCGACGCATATCAGCGCGGAGATCCCACCGTATCACACGGAATATTTTGTGCTCGAATCCGGCGGGCAGACGCTGCTCGTCGAGATGGGCTATGCCGATGAGGCGCTGGATACGCTGTTGCCGCTGCTGGTTGCGATGCTCAACACGTTCTCACCCGCTTCCTGAGGGGGAGGAGAATTTACAAATTGGCCACAGTTCCGCAACAACGCCGCAAAAACTCTCTGCGATACTGAGTGTGCAGTCAGGATGAATTCCCGATTTGTTTTCTCTCTTTCACACGGAGCGCCCCCGGTTCGGGGGCGCTTCGTGTTTTCCGGGGAGCGGTTGCAATCACGGACGTTCTCCTGTATAATGAAAGCAGATCCCATGCCCGGAGGGGCGGGACTATCTGAAAATAAACATGAATGGAGGATACCGAGATGCGTAAGACCTATTCCCGCGTGCTCTGCCTGCTTCTGGCGCTCTGCCTGAGCCTGACGCTGGCGCTGCCGGCTGCCGCGGCGGAGCAGGAGACCCCGGCGCCGCTGGGCGCGGAGACCATCGCGCAGGCGCTGCATGCCCTGGATCTGTTCCAGGGGGTCGGCGGCGATTTCCAGCTGGATCGTGAGATGAACCGCGCGGAAGCGATCACCATGATGGTGCGCCTGCTCGGCGCGGAGCGGCTGATCTACAGCCGTGAATGGGAGCATCCGTTTACGGATGTGGCGGAGTGGGCGCAGGAGTATGTGGGCTACGCCTATGAGAACGGCCTGACAAACGGCGTCAGCAAGACAAAATTCGGCAACAGCGAGCCTGTTACGGCGCAGATGTATGTGACCTATGTCCTGCGTGCGCTCGGTTATCAGGATACCGCGTCCGGCACGGTCTGGAACCGCTGGAAGACGCTGGCAGAGAGCGCGAAGCTCTTTGCTTACAACCCGGATCTGGAGCACTTTACGCGCGCGGACGCTGTGTTGATCTCCTGGGCGGCCCTGCACGCGACGATGTACAGCGAGGACACGACCCTGCTTGCCCAGCTGGAGGAGCAGGAGGTCTTCACACCGATGCAGCGCACGGTCAGCGAGATCGTGATCGGTGCGCGCACCGTCACAAAGGAATCAAAGCTCGACGAGATCCTGGCCTACCTCTACGCCGGCGCGCTGGAGGAGGGCACGGCGCCGGATATTGCGCACCTAAACGTGGTCGAGCTGCAAAACACAGCGGACTATCTGCAATTCTATCTGGGATTGGAGCGGCTGTACTTCACTGAGGGCCTGACGTCCGAGCCGATGATGACGGCGCAGGCGCACTCCGTCGTGATCTTCCGGCTTCAGGACGTGAAGGACGCGCCGCAGGTCATGGCGGATATCAAGGCGGGCGTCAATCCGAACAAGTGGATCTGCGTTGGCGTGGAGCCGGAGCATGTCTATGTGGAGCAGGTCGATGACCTGATCCTGCTGGTGATGGATGACGACTGCGGCGATGCCATGGTAACGGCGTTCCGCTCGCTCGGCAAGCTGACGCCGGACGCAAACGGCCTGTACTGCGTCGACGGCAGCTATATGGAGGCTGGAAAGGCAACGGACACAGCGTCGGTTGCGCGCTTTGCCCAGAAGCTGAAGGACGTGAAGGCAACCTATTTTGCGGATAATCCCACGCTCTGCGTGCTGGTGCCGGACAAGAGCTACTATGCCAAGGAGCAGCTCCCGGCCTACTTTGACCATGCGGCCATTGCGTCGCAGGTGACGGCGCAGCTGCCCGGCTGGGCTGTGCTGGATACGGCGGCGCAGCTGACGCTGGAGCACTACTATAAGACCGACCGCCACTGGCGGCAGGATGCGCTGTTTGATGTGGTTGCCAGCATTCAGGGCAAGTTCGGCACGGCGGGCGACGCCAGTGCCTTTACCCCGCGCACCGTCGAGCGCTTTGCCGGCTGCTACTACGACGGCAAAATTGTCAAGACCACCGAGCAGATGACCTATCTGGAAAGCCTCGATACGAGCCGTGCCTATGTCCGGCGCGAGGGCGAGACGAGCCGCGGCCGAATCTACGATCTGAACCGCTTGAAGGACGGCAAGGGCTATGACTTCTTCCTCGGTGGCGCGTCGCCGGTCATCACGATCTCCAACGCGAGCACGACCTCGTCAAAGAAGCTCGTCATCATTGGCGATTCGTTCGCGGAGAATCTGGCACCCCTGCTGACGGACGCCTACGGCACAATCACGCTGGTCGATCTGCGCTATGTTTCGAGCGACCTGCTCGGCGACTACGTCGATTTCAAGGACGCGGACGTGCTGTGCGTGTTCTGTGACAATATCATCAACAACAGCCTGCTGCTGAAATAAGCGGGAACCTTTTGGCCGTTCCGCCGTCTAAGCAAGAAAAGAATCCCAAGGAGGAATTGCCATGAAGCGATGGATCGTCCTGCTCTTTGCGTTGACGCTGCTGCTGACGGCCTGCGCGAAGCAGCCCGACCCCGCGCCGGAGATTGTAGACCCCATGGCGGCGGAGGAGCAGCCGCCGGAGCCGCAGGAGGAGTTGCCCGAGGAGGCGCCCAACCAGATGACAGAGGCAGTCACGCCGGAAGCGCCCGACGACGAGCAAACGCCGGACGAGCCTGCGGAACTGCCGGACGAGGATGCGGAACAACCGGACGAACCGGAGGAGCCGCCTGTGGAACCGGAGACTCCGCCGGCAGAACAGCCGGCCACGCCGCCGACCCAGCCGGAACCTGCCGAGCAGCCCGCCGACCAGCCTGCACCGCCGCAGGAGCAGCCTGCTGAGACCGAACCGGAAACGCCGCCGTCCACCGCACCGCGCCCCACGTTGGAGGAGTTGTCCGACGAGATTCTGCGCGGCACGGACTACGTGCTGGAGAAAATCCCGGTGGATGCGGAGAGCTTCTCGTTCTACCTGTTTATCGACCCGATCGATGGCGCAACGGCGCTGGCACGCGAGCCGTTGATCGGGACATCTCCGACCTCCATTGTGCTGCTGCAGCTGCCGGAGGGGCAGGATGCCGCCGCTGTGGCATCGCAGGTCGAGCAGAACGCCGACCCGAACAAGTGGGTCTGTACCACGGCTGATACAGTCGTGACCGCGTCCAAGGGACGGTTTGTCCTGTTGGCCATGGGGCCGGAGGAGCTGACGTCGGCGGTTCAGGCAAACTTCCTCGCGCTGGACTGGGATCTGGATTGATCGAGTCATACAAAGACGAACAGCCCCGGTATGGTACAAGCCATGCCGGGGCTGAAGTATTGATAGACAAAAACACGAAAGCGCTCCGTCCGGAGCGCCTTCGTGTTTTGAAAGAAGAGAGAGAAAAGAGAGAAAAATCAAATGAAAAGAGATCCTGTGGCCGGCAGTCCTGATCTCCCGACCACATCTGTATCTTACCGGGCAAATATGACGGGCGTATGGAAAAAATGTGGACGTTTTGTAAACATTCTGCAATTTGACACTGCGCTGCGGCAGCGAGCTGCAAGCGCCGCCTGAAACGGAACCTGCAAAACAAAGGGGAGAAATTCCGTCAAAACTGTGCTATACTGAAAAAAACAGGCCGCTGCACAGCGGCGGGGGACGTGAGTATGGAAAGAATCATCAAGTCGATGGAAGCGCGCTATCTGCGCCCGTCGCTCAGTCTGGTGGAAGAGGTCTTCGCCGCGTGGCGCGATCCCGCGGAGGGGCGGGCCGTCAGGGCGCTGGTGGAGGAGATTAGAGGGAAAAAGTATTATATTCCCGAGCTGGAGCTGATTATGGTAAACGAGCTGGACGCAGTGATCGGGTACGCCATGTTTTCAAGGTTCCACATCGAGGGAAACTACGAACAAGAGCTTCTGATGCTCACGCCGGTTGCGGTCAAAACAGAGCTGCAGCGCAGGCATATTTTAAAGGAGCTGCTGGAATTCGGCTTTGAGCGGGCGTCCGCGCTGGGCTTTACGGCGGTGCTGGTCGAGGGGAATCCGAAAAATTATAATCCCCGTGGGTTTGAAGCCAGCTATCTGCACGGCATTGTGGCAGGGCCGAAGATCAGATTGCCGCGCCCGGAGTGCCTTATGGTCAAGGAGTTGCGGGAGGGCGCGCTGGATCATATCAAAGGCGTCGTGGACTATTCCTTCTATGAGGCGCTGAGCGAGGGCTGACCCACCAAACAGAGATTTTCTCCCACGGCGATTTTTCTGTCTTGACAAACCGCGTCATTCGGGCGAAAATGGTAGCAATCACGAACGCAGGGGGCGGGCAATATGGAGCAACAGGTCCTCGACGTCGCGGTGCTGGCGGGGAAGACCCTGCTGTCCTCCGGCGCGGAGATCTTTCGTGTCCAGGAGACGATCAGCCGGATCATCGAGCACTTCGGCGTGACGGACTACAATGTCTACGTCATTGCAAACGGCATCTTTGTCGATATGGCGGAGCGGTCCGCGCAGCAGCGCGTCGCAATCCGGCATGTGCCGAAGTGGGCGATTGACATGGCCCGGATCGAGAAGGCCAATCAGGTCGCGCGCGAGCTGTGCGCGGGGCTGTGTACGCTGGACGAGGCGGAGGCGCGCCTGAATACCTGCCAGAAGCCGACAGTGCTGCCGCGCCCGCTGGCGCTGGTGGCCGGGGGGTTCGGCGCGGGCTGCTTCTGCTTTCTCTACGGCGGGGACTGGCTGGATGCGCTTGCGGCGTTTTTCCTCGGGCTGGGGCTGGAATGCCTGTTGCTTGCCATTGACCGGATGCCGAAATATCTGCGCATGATTCTGGGCGCATTTGTCGTCACGTTCGGCGCGGGGCTTATCGCATGGGCGATGCCCGCGCGGGATTTCTCCAAAATGGTCATCGGCGCCATTATGGCGCTGGTGCCGGGCGTGGCCTTTACAACCGGCATCCGGGAGCTGTTCGGCGGCGACTATGTTTCCGCAAGTGTCCATCTTCTGGACGCGGTCACAGTCGCGGGCTGCATTGCAATCGGCGTCTCCGGCGCGATCATGGTGACGCGCCTGCTGGGAGGTGTGCTGTAGTGCTTGTCCAGCTTGCCATGTCCATGGTTGGCGTTATGGCCTTTGCCATTCTCTTCGCGGCGCCGGCGCGGCACTGGATCCCGTGCGGCATCACGGGCGTTGTCGCGTGGCTTGTCTATGTGACGCTGATGCAGTTCGGCCTGTCCGGCCCGATTGCCATGGTGTTTGCAACGATGGCGCTGACGATTGTCGCGCGCGTTTTTGCGGTGAAGCTCCACGCACCGGTGACAATCTATCTGGTGTCCGGCATTTTCCCACTCGTGCCCGGTGCGGGCATCTATTATTCGGCGTATTACCTGATTTCAAACGACTTTACAGTGGCGGCGCAGTATGGAAGCAGTACGCTCAAGGCGGCGCTGGCCATCGCCATCGGCATTGTGCTCGGCTCCATTGTGCCGCAGCGCTGGTTCAATCTGTTGGTTCGGAAGAAAAAATAAAGGAGGAATCCCAGATGCAATACAAAGACGAGGACGAAATGATTCTGGCCTATTTTGAGGCGGACCGCCGCCGCCAGTACAACGACTATGCCGGCGCGGTGGAGATTTTGAAGACGCTCCCGGCGGACTTCCGCGACGTGAGCGCACGGCTGGAGGAGTACGGCGCAATCGTGGCTGAGGAGACGGCGCGCGACGAGAAAAAGGAGGCGCTGCAATCGCGCTATACCGCACTGCGTAACGAACTGTCCGGCCTCGGCGTCTTTGCAGGCAAGCGCAAGCGCGAGATCCGCGAGGAGCTGGACAAAATTCAGAAGGAAATGTGCCTATTGCAGGGATAAACACGAAACCCGTTTGATGCAGTGTGAGGGGAGACGTTCGCCGTGAAGATTGCGTTGGCTTCTGCGCCGGTAAAGAACCGGGATATTGCGTTCAATTTGCAGGCAATGCTGGAAGCTGTGGAACAGTGTAGCGGGAGGGCGGATCTCATGCTGTTTGGAGAGGCCGTCCTGCAGGGCTTCGACAGCTTGTGCTGGGACTATGAAACGGATCGGCACATGGCGGTCGCGCTGACGGATGCGCCGATCCGGAGCATGTGCGAAGCGGCGAGAGCAAACGACATCGCGGTATCCTTCGGCTTTCTGGAGCGCGGCGACGGCGCGCTGTACAGCAGCCAGATCTTCATTGGCGCGGACGGTGCGGTGGTCGATCTCTTCCGCCGTGTCAGTGCCGGCTGGAAGGAGTTCACAGAGACGGACGGCCACTATCAGGAAGGGCGGCAGTTTGAGAAAATTGAATATCGCGGCAAAATCTTCGCAACGGCCCTCTGCGGCGACCTCTGGACGGAGGGCAGGCCGGAGGAGATGAAAGCGCTGGGCGCGGACATTGTTCTTTGGCCCGTATGGTGCGATTATGATCCGGAAGAATGGAACGAAACGATAAAATACGAGTATGCGGCGCAGGCGGCGCTGTGCGGCGAAGCGGTGCTCCTTGTGAACCCATATTGTGCCGACCCGGATGCGACCGGCTGTGCGGCCGGGGCGGGCGTACAGTTTCATGATGGCAAGATCATTGCCGATCGTCCGGCTGGTACGGCGGGCGTCCTAATCACGGAGCTGTAAGGGAACGCCCTCGGAGATACAGAAACCCGCACGGTTGGGCCAACCATCCGTGCGGGTTTTTCAAAAACTGCATTCTACGGCTGAAGGGACAGAGAAAGTATGATGAAATACGAATTGCGAAAACTGAATGAAGATACAGTTGAACAGCTGATCTACTTGTCGGAAAAGTGGAAAGAGGAAGACTGCTGCTATGGAATGGAAGTGAACACCCGGAGCGATTTGCAAGAGCCTTTGGCAGTCGCTTTGGAGAATGGCAAAATTGTGGGCTATGCCTTTGGCCATTTTTATACGCAGGAGCATAAGACCTCTTATATTGAAACAGGGCAGCCGTGTTTTAGCCTTGATGAGCTGTATGTTTTGCCGGAATATCGTGGTATGGGGATCGGAAAGAAGCTTTTTCAGCTGATCGAAAATGAGGTGAAGCCGCAATGCACTTATATGACGTTATCCACATCAACGAAGAATTATAAGGCAATTTTGAAACTTTATATTGAGGAATTAGGTATGAATTTCCATAGCGCCTTTTTGATAAAACAAACTAATATATAGGCTTCTGGCGCTGATCATCATCTCGGGAGGGAATACATATGAAGCGAATCATTGCTATGGTGTTGCTGGCAGCCCTGCTGCTCACGGGCTGCGTGGGGAAGCAGCAACCGCAGCAGAAAGTTCCGGCTACCGACCTGACCGCGTCGCTTCAGCGCAAAGCGCCGAAGGCCGACGCACACTTTTCCGCAGAGGCTTCCGCTGCCGTGACGGATTTTTCGGTGCGGCTTTTGCAAAATACGGCGCAGTCCGGTGAAAACACGCTCATTTCGCCGCTGTCCGTTCTCTACGCCCTCGGCATGACCGCCAACGGCGCGGCGGGGGAGACGGCGGCGCAGATGGAAAGTACGCTCGGCCTGCCCGCATCCGACTGGAACGAGGCGCTTGGCGGGTATCTGTCCGCGCGCAGCGAGGACGGCGCGTTGCACATCGCAAACGGCATCTGGTTCCGGAACGAGAAGCACAGCCTGACGGTTGAGGACGCGTTTTTGCAGACCTGCGCCGATTATTACGACGCGCCCGCCTGCGCCGCGCCGTTCGACGCCTCGACCGTGGAGGAGATCAACGCGTTTGTCAACACGCACACAGCTGGCATGATTCCGTCGATTTTGGATGAGATCCCGAGCGAGGCGGTCATGTATCTGGTCAACGCGCTGGCATTCGAGCACGCGTGGCGGGTGCCTTATGAGAAGGATCAGGTGTGCGATGGGAAGTTTGACGGCACAGAGGACGCGCAGTTCCTGTGCTCACTTGAAGGGCGCTATCTTGAGAACGCGGACTGTACCGGCGTGATGAAGTACTATGAAGGAAATTACGCCTTTATCGGCCTGCTGCCGCGGGAGGGGACGGGGACAGATGAACTCGTTGTATCTCTAACCGGCGCGGGACTGCGGGAGCTTGTCGAGTCCGTACAGCAGACGGAGGTTTCCACGCAGATTCCGGTGTTTTCCACCGAATACGATGCGGAGTTGTCCGGGCCGCTCACCGCAATGGGGATGCCGGATGCGTTTAACGGGGAGAGTGCGGATTTCTCAGCGCTCGGGCATTCGGAGGAAGGCAACCTCTATATCAGCCGTGTGCTGCATCGCACCTTCATCGAAGTGGATGCACAGGGCACGAAGACCGCCGCAGCGACGGCGGTGGAGATGTCGGATGAAGCGGCCGTGGAGCTCTCCGAGCCGCCGAAGGTCGTCTGCCTCGACCGCCCATTCGTCTACGCAATCTGGGACACCGAGGCGGAGATCCCGGTGTTTCTCGGGGTTGTGAACGAGCTTGCGGGATAAAGAAACGAGTCACGAATCATGCAAAAATCATCCACAGAACGGTTCTGTGGGTGGACTTGCTTACTGCGCCTTGTAGACGATACTGCCCCGGCAGATGGTCGCCTTGACGCGGCCTCGCAGCGGGACGCCGAGGAAGGGGGAGTTCTGCGACTTCGAGGCGAATTCCTCAATCCTGTATTCCTCGTCCGGGTCAAAGAGCACCAGATCGGCGGGGCCGCCGACACAGAGCCGCCCGGCGTCGAGGCCGTAGAGCGCGGCGGGGTTGCAGGTCATTTTGGCCAGCAGTTCGGAGAGCGTCAGATAGCCGGGGACGACCAGATTCATGATGCCGAGCGACAGCGCCGTCTCGAGGCCGATGATGCCGCTTGGTGCGTCGAGCAGGCCCTTTGCCTTCTCCGCCGCTGTGTGCGGCGCGTGATCCGTCGCAATGATCGCGATCGTTCCGTCGCGCAGGCCCTCAATAATTGCCTGCCGGTCCTCCTCGGTGCGCAGCGGGGGATTCATCTTCGCCATTGCGCCGTGCTCCAGTACGGCCTGCTCGGTCAGGGAGAAGTGGTGCGGCGTGGCCTCCGCCCAGATATCGCCGCCGAGCTGGCGCCCCATCCGGACGGCGGCGACGGCATTCTTTGAGCTGAGGTGCTGGAAGTTCACACGCGCGCCGGTTTCCACGGCGAGCATCACGTCCCGGGCGACCAGCACATCCTCAGAGATGCGCGGCGCGCCGGGATGGCTGAGCTGATGGGAGATCAGGCCCTGATTCACACCGGGCTTGCCGATCAGGCGGGGGTCCTCCTCATGCAGGCTCAGAACCGTGTTCAGGCAGCTCGCGGCCTGCATGGCGGCGCGTGCCAGCTGCGGGTCGAGCAGAGGAATCCCGTCGTCTGTAAAGCCTGCCGCGCCCGCACGGAGCAGCTGCTCCATCGGAACCAGTGCCTGCCCCTCCATGCCGAGGGTGATACAGGCGTCCTGCAATACATGGATCGGCTGCGCCGCCGCGCGGTCGAGGATATAGCCGAGCGTTTCGCAGTTGTCGACAGGCGGGCGCGTGTTAGCCATGCAGACGACTGTGGTGTAGCCGCCGTGTGCGGCGGCCTGCGCGCCGGAGAAAATGTCCTCCTTCTGCGTCTGGCCGGGGTCCCGGAAGTGGCTGTGGACATCCACAAGCCCGGGGGCGACGACAAGCCCCTGCGCATCCCACGCAATATCGTCGGAAGCCTCAATGGTTCCGATTGCCGCAATTTTTCCACCGAGAATCTGTACATCTGCAACCGCATCAAAGCCTGTGGCGGGGTCCAGAACCCGGCCGTTGCGAATGATCATGAAAACCGTCCTCCATGCAGTGTCATTGAAGTGATATGTGGAGACATCATACCATAAAATACAGAAAAAGCATAGGGTAAAACAGCTGAATCTGTGGTGGATTTTTGGAAAAATCTGAATAATTCTGATAGAATCTTGAAAAAATACGCATTCTGCGGTAAAATATCTCGGAAAATGCCCGTAGAAAAGTATGGAGAGAGACGAATATGGAAAAGACAAAACGCCGCCGCGGTGACCGGCGGGACGGACGCCGCGTGCATGAGGCGGACCCGATGCACCTGATTACACCTTATCTGCTGGGGGATCGCATTGAAAACGAGGCCGTGCTCAACCGCCAATTTGATTTGAGCCGTGCCGAGGAATACCTTGCCGAAAAGAACGCGGCAAATCCGCAGTATAAATATACGCTGTTCCATCTGATTACGGCTGCGGTGGCAAAGACGATCTACATGCGCCCGCTGCTCAACCGCTTTATAATAAAAAAGCGGCTCTATGCGCGCAATGAGATCTCTTTCTCGTTTGTTGCGAAGAACAAATTTACAGACAACGGCGGCGAGTCGCTTGTGCTGATGCGCATGGATGAAACCTCCGGGAAGCCGCCCATTGAACAGGTGCATGACCGCGTCTGCTCTGAGGTCTACAAGGTGCGCGACCAGGGACAGGAGAATGGGACCGGGAAGACGATGGGGATCATCACCAGCCTGCCGGGCTGGCTGATCAGCTTTGCAATCGGGACGCTGCGCCGGCTCGATGAGCATGGCCATCTGCCGCGCGCCATTGAGCGGGTCGACCCGTATCGGAGCACGGTTTTTATCTCCAATCTCGGCTCGATCCGGATGAGCGCGAACTATCATCATTTGACAAACTGGGGTACGAACTCCGTGTTCATCATCATCGGTGAGGCGCAGAGTATGCCGCGTTTCTGCGACGATGGCAGCGTCCGGATGCACCCGGCGCTGGAACTCGGTATCTCGATCGACGAGCGCATTGCGGACGGCTTCTATTTTGCGCGCTCCGTCAAGCTGCTCGACGCAATCCTGCAGCACCCGGAGGTGCTGGACGAGCCGTTGGACGCGCCGTTTGCCTGGCAGGAATAAACGAAATCCCCGCTCTGTATCTGCAGAGCGGGGATTTTTCACAGTGTGCTTATACTTCCGTTAAGATTGTGTCCACGCCGCCGGCGTAGTAGGCGCCCATGGCGGGGATATGCTTTTGAAACGTGGCGCCGCCGACATGGGCATGCCAGCTTGCCTCGTCCTCCCAGCGCGAGAGGAACACAACGTGATCCGGCCGCATGGGGTCGATACAGACCGTCATGCCGCGGCAGCCGGCATCATGGGCGGCGTCTGCGGCGAAAGCCCGGGCGAGCGGGAGATAGGCGTCGCGGTCTTTTACGGTGTTATCTGTCACCACTGCAATCATGACTCATCCTCCAGATTCTGCTTCATCTTATTAAGCGTGGCAAAAAACTGCTCCAGCTCCTGCTCCGAGATGCCCTCGCGGAGCTTTTCCTCACTGCTGCGCAGGCACTGCAGGAAGGCCTTATGGCCGTCGAGCGCCTTCTGCGTGAGGAGAATGCGCTTGAGACGCGCGTCGTTGGGATCCGGGGCACGGGTAATTAGCCAATTCCCCTCCATGAGCTGGAGTGTGCGCGTGGCGGTGGCGCGGCGGATATGGAAATGCGCTTCCACATCGCGCTGGAAAATCTTTTCGTCCTGATGTGCAAAAAGATAATGCACAATCATACCCTGCGTACCGGTGAAGGCGACCGCGCCCGTCGCCGAGATGCTGGTATCCAGATGGCGGCGGATCAGATTGGCCAGAGATTTGATGTGCAGCCCGATAATTTTATGATCAACAGGCAACTGTTCCATGAGAACCGACCTTTCTATCCCGTTCTTACTATCAATTATAATACGTAACGAACAGAAGGTCAAGGTGTTGGCCGGAAGAAAATTTACAAAAAAGTCAAAAAGCCGTCTTGCCAAGATGTTAGAATGCTGTTACAATTATCACAACTGATTTTGGAAAGGAAGGAAATCCATGCTGAAAACACTTGCGGCCCAGGTGAAGGAGTTTAAGGCTGCCTCGTTTGCAACGCCGATCTTTATGGTCGGTGAGGTTGTGATGGAACTGCTGATTCCGTATCTGATGGCAACGATCATCGATGACGGCATTCAGGCGGGCAATTTCGGGCATGTGGTACGCGTCGGGCTTCTGATGCTGCTATGCGCGGCGCTTGGGCTCCTGTTTGGCATCCTCGGCGGAAAATACGGCGCAAAGGCCTCCTGCGGCTTTGCACGGAACCTGCGCGAGGCGATGTTCAATCACATCCAGAGCTATTCATTCAGAGAAATTGACAAGTACTCGACGGCGGGCCTTGTCACGCGTCTGACGACGGACGTTACGAATCTGCAAAACGCCTACCAGATGATTTTGCGGATGGCGGTGCGTTCACCGATTATGCTGGTTGTCGCGTTTTTGATGGCGCTGAATATCAGCCCGCGCCTGAGCCTTGTATTTCTGGCTGCGATGCTGTTTTTGATTCTCGGGCTGGGGCTGGTGATGTCCCGCGCAATGAACCTGTTCCCGAAGGTATTCCGGAAGTATGACGACCTGAATGCGAGTGTGCAGGAGAATGTGACGAGCATCCGGACGGTTAAGAGCTTTGTCCGGGAGGACTATGAGAACAAGAAATTTACCAAAGAGGCGCGGCACATCTACGATCTGTTCTGCAAGGCTGAGGGCATTCTTGCGCTGAACAACCCGTTTATGATGATCGCGGTCTACGGCTGCATCCTGCTGCTCAGCTGGTTCGGCGCGCACTTCATTGTGGCAGGTACGCTGACGACCGGCAACCTGACGAGCCTGTTCAGCTATGTGATGAGTATCATGATGTCGCTGATGATGCTCTCGATGGTGTTTGTCATGATTACGATGTCCGCGGCGTCCGCGAAGCGTGTTGCCGAGGTGCTGAACGAGAGGAGCACACTGGAGGATCCGGCACAGCCTGTCTCCGAGGTGGCGGACGGCTCGATCCGCTTCGACAATGTGACCTTCGGCTACAACACCACCGGCGAGCCGGTTTTGAAAAACGTCAATCTGGAGATCCGTTCCGGTGAGACGATCGGCATCATCGGCGGCACCGGCAGCGCCAAGAGCACGCTGGTCAGCCTGATTTCCCGCCTGTACGACGTGACGGACGGCAGCGTACAGGTCGGCGGCCGGGATGTGCGCGAGTACGACATTGAATCACTGCGCAATCAGGTTTCGGTTGTGCTGCAAAAGAACGTGCTGTTCTCCGGTTCAATTCTCGAAAACCTGCGCTGGGGCGACGAGAATGCCACGGACGAGGAGTGCGTCCGCGCCTGCCGGCTGGCCTGTGCCGACGAGTTCATCGAGAAGATGCCGGACGGCTACCACACGCATATCGAACAGGGCGGCAACAACGTCTCCGGCGGGCAGAAGCAGCGATTGTGCATCGCGCGCGCCCTGCTCAAGAAGCCGAAGGTGCTGATTCTGGACGATTCGACCTCGGCGGTCGATACGGCGACCGACGCACGGATCCGCGAGGCGTTTGCGACCGAGATCCCGAATACCACAAAGCTGATTATTGCCCAGCGTATCTCCAGCGTGCAGAACGCGGACCGGATCATCGTTCTGGACGACGGCCGGATCGACGGATTTGATACGCATGAGAACCTGCTCCGCACCAACGAGGTCTATCGGGATGTCTACGAGTCGCAGACCTCCGGCGGCGGAGATTTTGACGAGGGAGGTGCTGCCTGATGCCAGGACCCAGAGGCCCAAGAGGGCCGAAACCCAAGGTGGAGAATCCCGGCAAGGTACTCGGGCGCATCCTGAAGATCGTGCTCGAGCGCTACAAGCTGCGCTGCCTGATTGTGCTGCTCTGCATCTTTGGCAGCGCGGTTGTCAACGTCCGCGGCAACCTGTTTTTGCAGGAGCTGATTGACCAATATATTCAGCCGATGATTGCGTCGGGCAGCTCGGACTATGGCCCGCTGCTGACGGCGATACTCAAGCTGGCCGCGCTCTATGTGATGGGCATTGTGATGGCCTATCTCAACACCCGGCTGATGGTCACAGTCTCGCAGGGAACGCTGCTGCGCGTGCGCACGCAGCTGTTCGAGCGGATGGAGCGCCTGCCGATCCGCTATTTTGACCAGCATGCGCACGGCGATATCATGTCGGTCTATACGAACGACACCGACACGCTGCGCCAGCTGATCTCGCAGTCGATCCCCCAGACCATTTCCAGTGCGATCTCTGTCGTTTCCACCTTCTTCTCCATGCTGTACCTGTCCATCCCGCTGACGCTCCTGTCGCTTTTGATGGTGGGCGTGATGCTGCTGACCTCGGCAAAAATCGGCGGCAAATCCAGCCGTTATTTTTTGGCGCAGCAGCGCGACCTCGGCAAGGTCAACGGCTACATTGAGGAGATGATGGAGGGCCAGAAGGTCGTCAAGGTCTTCTGCCACGAGGAGCAGAACAAGCACGATTTCAAGCAGCTCAACGACCAGCTCTTCGACAGCGCCTATTCCGCCAACAAGTTCGCCAATATCCTGATGCCGATCAACGGCAATCTGGGCTACCTCAGCTATGTGCTTGTGGCAATTGTAGGCGCGGCCATGGCGATTTTCGGCGGCGAGAAGCTGCTGACCATTGGCACGCTCGTCTCGTTCATGACCTTCAACAAGTCCTTCACGCAACCGATTTCCCAGATCAGTATGCAGCTCAACAGCGTGGCGATGGGCCTTGCCGGCGCCGTCCGGATCTTCAAGCTGATGGATGAGGAGCCGGAGCAGGACGAGGGCTATGTGACGCTGGTGCGTGCGCGCAAGCGCGCGGACGGCACGCTCGAGGAGTGCCCGGAGCGCACAGGCACGTGGGCGTGGAAGCACTTCCACAAGGCCGACGGTACTACGACATATGTCGAGCTGGAGGGCGCGGTTGAGTTTGAGGACGTGGACTTCGGCTATGTGCCGGAGAAGACAGTCCTGCACGATATCAATATCAACGCGATGCCAGGCCAGAAGATCGCCTTTGTCGGCTCGACGGGCGCGGGCAAGACGACGATCACAAACCTGATTAACCGCTTCTACGACATTCAGGACGGCAAGATCCGCTATGACGGGATCAATATCGGCAAGATTAAGAAGGACGATCTGCGCCACTCGCTGGGCATTGTTCTGCAGGATGTGCACCTGTTCACAGGCACGGTCATGGAGAATATCCGCTACGGCAAGATGGACGCGACCGACGACGAGGTCAAGGCCGCCGCGCGGCTGGCCAACGCCGATCAGTTCATCCGCCACCTGCCGGACGGCTACAACACGGTGCTGACCGGCGACGGCGCGAACCTCAGTCAGGGCCAGCGGCAGCTGCTGTCCATCGCCCGGGCCGCGGTGGCCGACCCGCCCGTGCTGATTCTCTATGAGGCGACCTCCTCCATCGACACGCGCACGGAGCGCATCGTGCAGGAGGGCATGGATAAGCTGATGCATGGGCGCACGACGTTCGTCATCGCGCACCGGCTGTCCACAGTCAAGAACGCGGACTGCATCATCGTACTTGAGCAGGGCCGCATCATCGAGCGCGGCACGCACGACGAGCTGATCGAGCGCAAGGGCCGCTACTACCAGCTCTACACCGGTAAACCGGCAGAGGCATAATCCTGCAAACGGGCCGCCCGTTGATGGGGCGGCCCGTTTTTTGGAGGAGATCATGAACAATCAGGAATTACTGGAGATTGCAATTCGCCAGTCGGCCATCGACTGCACCTGCGCGCCGGAGGACTTTTTCCGTGCGGAGCCGGTCGTTGTAGTGTCTCAGACGGAGGCGCGGGCGCGGCGGTATCTCGAGCTGCCGCATTTGTGCCATCTTGTATACTACGGCGGCAGTGTGGTCGCCTCTGTCCGCGAGGAGCTGTGTGAGCCGGTGGCGGCGTATCTGCGCGCCTATCCGCCGGAGCACTGCTTTGAGACGCCGAACCTGCATGTGCTGGACGAGCTGTTGGAGCGCAACGGCGGAAAGGTCTGTTATATGGCGGAATACTTCCTGCCGGATCTGACGGTGCTGCGGGAGAGGCCGTGTGCGCTGGAGGTGCGGGTTCTGCAGCCGCGCGACTTTGCCGGGCTGTACCGGCCGGAGTGGGGCAACGCGCTGTGCGAGAAGCGGCGGGAGCTCGACATGCTGGGCGTCGGTGCGTATGACGGAGGCAGGCTGGTCGGCCTCGCGGCCTGCTCAGCCGACTGTGAGACAATGTGGCAGATCGGCATCGATGTGCTGCCGGAGCACCGGCGGCAGGGAGTAGCAAGCGCGCTGACAAGCCGCCTCGCGCTGGAGATTCTCGCGCGGGGCAAGGCGCCGTTCTACTGCGCGGCCTGGTCGAATCTGAAATCCGTTCGGAACGCCATCCGAGCGGGCTTCCGCCCCGCGTGGGTGGAGGTGTCCGGCAAGCGCGCCGCGTTCGTTGCGCAGATGAACCGGACAACATAACAGCAGGCCCGCGCCATTCGGCGCGGGCCTTTTCCGTTTGTCGTTAATACGTTTTTTCGAGCAGCCGCAGCAGCACTTCCCAGCCAACTTCGACATTGTTCGCCTGCACGCAGACACCGATGACGCAACCGTTTGGATAGATATCACCCAGCGCACTCTCCGGGCCGATCTCGAAGCCGCAGGGGTAGATCTCGCCGGTCTCCTGACTCTCTGTGTAGAACAGCAGGCTGTCATAGCGTGCCAGCTCCTCCTCGGAGAGCCACTTGCGCAGGTCACAGTAGCCGTCGTTGATCGCAAAAGCCATGTAGGTGTCCGGATCGGCGGCGAAGATGTCAATATCGCCGACAAGGAACTGCGCGTAGAGCGTCTGGTAGGTGTAGACGGCCTCGTTGGAGGCCTCGTCCATATCCAGAGACATGATGACGACGCGCTCAGTCTCGTCGGCCATGTCGCGGTCGCCCTCCGCGAGAAGCTCGTGGAAGACCGGCGCTTCATACGTGTCCTCCACGCCGGGGTTCACAAGCGTGACGTACAACACCGTCTCCGGCCTGTCCTGCGAGACCCATACGCAGGCGTAGATGAAGAGGCCAAGGCCGATTATCACCAGCAGCGTCAGCAGCTTGTGGTAGCCGACGAACCAGAGGATCTTCTTTCCGAACGACATCTGCCGCACGGATTCCCGTGCGCGCGCCTCGTCCTCCGAGGTGGGGGGCGCGGGGCGCAACGCGTCCTTAATATCTTGCCACTTCATGCCGTCACCCGCGCTTCTGCCCGACGAGGTTCAGCTTGTCCTCCAGCTCCTTGTCCTCGTCGGACATATAGAGCCGGAACGTCCGCTCCTGTAACAGGCTGATCTGCCACATTGTAACAGCGGGCATGAGCAGGATGAGGATCGGCAGCAGCCAGATCACGAAAACGCCGAAGGCCAGCGCGCCGATGATGCCAAGCGCCCGCAGCGGGTGGCGCAGGATCAGCAGCAGGCTGTTCTTGTAAATATCCCGGATTTTTGCGTGAAAGCGCGCAACGTACGGGAACAGGTACATGCAATAGATCAGCTCAATGCCGATAAAGACGTAGAACAGCGGCGCGATGCTGCCGATGACATAGCCGTCGTCTGCAAAGTCGTTCATAATGGAGATATCCCACGTGAAAATGAACATCAGGCCGCCGACCACCAGCCAGATCAGCGTCGACTGGCGGAAGTTCTGCTTGAACGAGTGCCAGAAGTTGGAGGTGACATAGCCGCGGTCGTTCTTGATGACCTTTTGCACCGTGTAATAAAAGGCCGTGGTCGATGCGCCGATGGTGAAGATCGGCAGCGAAAAAATCACCCACAGGAAGTTGGTGAGAATCATGTTCATGATCTTCCAGACGGTTGACATGAACGGGTTTTCCATATTAAACAGGTCGTGCATAGGGAGCCTCCGTTTCCGCGGCGCGCGCCGCGATACCTATTATCGCAGACTTTCCCGCGAAAAGCAAGCCAATTCGCCCGAATCCGGGGAAATTCAAAAATAATTTACAGAACGTTTACCAGAACCGGGCAAAGGACACAAATCTGCCGCAGCATTTTTGTGTACAACGATGAAAATTAAGCTACAGGTCTCCGAACTGCTCCACGTCGAAGGTCTGCGAATCGGTGACATACTGCTGTGGGCTGACGCCGGTGAATTTCTTGAACACACGGGAGAAGTAATAGGGATCCCGGAACCCGGCGGACAGGCCAATCTCGCGAATCGAGCGCATACCGTTGTATTGGATCAGCTGCGTCTTGGCAAACTGGACGCGCAGATAGTGCAGATGGTTGACGGGGGAGTGGCCCATCGTCTCCTTGAACAGGCGGCGGAAGTAGCTGGCGCAGTAGCCCGTGTCCTCGACAGCCTGCGTCAGGTTAAAATCGCAGTTGGAGACGTTGTCAATGAGCGTTTTTTCAAACAGCTCGACCGGCGTGGAGCGGATATGCGTCATCTGCCAGCTCTGCAGCAGCTGCACCATGGTGTCGGTCAGGGAGCGGACAATCCCGTCGGCGTTGGGCGCGTCGCGCATTTTGATGTCGAAGGCCAGATCAAAGAGCTTTGCAAATGTGTGATTGGCGTCGTCCTCATAGGAGAAGACGTCCGCCGGATCGCTGGCGAGGTACTCGCGCAGGAACACGGAGCCGTCAGTAAAGCCCTCCTGACTGGTCTTTTTGTGCGGCACGCCGGGGCGGATAAAAAAGATCGTCCCGGGCCGGAATGGGTATTCTCCCCGGCCGATTTTGGCAGTCCCGGAGCCGGTAAAGTTGACCAGAATTTCCCAATAGCCGTGCCGGTGCATCGGATAATCATAGAACGGTTTTGCGGATTTGTTGATGAGGATGTCCAATATGCGTCCCTCCCTCGCGCTGTGTCCATGTCTATTGTAGCGCAAAAAGTGCGTTTTGTCCATCACCATATCAAGCCCGTCCATTGTTTGTACCGGAAGGCTTGCTTATAATAAAAAAGAAAGGTGCGATACGGCCCGGCCGTGTCGTGAGAAGGAGGAACACATATGTACGAAACCCATCTTTTGACAGACGTGGATTGCCGGAGCCTGTGGGAGCACGGGAAGAAATACGGCTATTGCGTCAACATCCGGATCAACTATTACCGCGGCC
>CAZYZQ010000031.1:0-21467 GCA_964652075.1 uncultured Oscillospiraceae bacterium | reverse complement strand
CTTCGGCGGCGCGCTGAAGAACATCTCCATCGGTGTCGCCTTGTCACACGGCAAAGCCTATATCCACGGCGCGGGCGACCCGGCACAGATCTGGACGTCTGACCACGACTCCTTCCTTGAGTCCATGGCTGACGCGGCGAAATCTGTTGTCGATTACTTCAAGGGCAACATGGTCTTCCTGAACGTCATGTGCAACATGAGCGTCGACTGTGACTGCTGCGCCGTGGCGGAGGATCCGGCGATTGCCGACATTGGCGTTCTGGCCTCGCTCGACCCGGTTGCCATCGACCAGGCGTGCCTCGACCTTGTCTATGCCTCCAAGGATCCCGGCCGCGACCATCTGCTTGAGCGCATCGAGTCGCGCAACGGTGTGCACACCGTGGAAGCCGCTGCCGCCCTCGGCATCGGAAGCCGCGAATATGAGCTGGTAACGCTGTAAGAGTCCGGCAGGCGAACAAGCTTTCCAAACAAGAAATACACAAGGGCATTCCCATCTTCCGGGAATGCCCTTTTTCGATGCCATTTATAAACCTGTAAACAGCGCGGTGGATTTCGCACCGCACCCTCGATAAAACAGCCCCCGTTCTTGGCGGAGCGCGGTCCCATGCTGCCGGACAGCACCACGGCGGCGCCGAAGCCGAATGCCATGGGCATCTGATTGCCCGCCAGCGCTCTTGCGTTGGCAAGATACGTGTTGACACCCAGAATGACGCCCAGCGCCGCCAGAATGAGCCGTCGCCAGAGGGCGGATTTTGTTTTTTTCGTTCGCTTCATGTCTCTCACTTCGCCGGGATGGCTTCTTCCGGCTCCAGCTCACCGTGCTTGCTGATGTGCAGGCCGCCGGGGGTCACGTTTTCGTTGTCATCGTCCGGCCCTTTTACACCCAGGGGCGTGATGATATTGTGATCCTTGTCAATGGCGGCCCAGTCATCCTGCCGTACGACGAGGTTCGGCAACAGATACAGCTCGATGGCCTTTACCCGCTTGCCGATATAGATCGTCAGAAGATCGTCCGCTTCTTCAAAGGCAATGCCCAGAAGCTTTTCGTCCTCCTGCTTTCTCTTGCGCTTCAGCTTGATCCGGTACTCGCCCTCTTCAAGCGCAAAGGTGCGCTTGCCCATGCAGACTCTCGGGAACACGAATCGTCCGTCGGGGCGCAGCTCGTCCTTCTTCCTGCCGAGCTTCAGCTCGCCCTCGGCGGGCACGAAGCCGGTGACATACACCGGTCGCCGCCAGAACAGCAGCAGGAAGATCAAGAAGCCCAGAAGCAGTCCCAGAAGCACCAGCCAGAGCCAGCAGTACCGCCGCGCCGGTTGCTTTCCGGTCGGCTCGTCGGTCGGTTCGATGGCCGGTTCGTCGATCGGATCTGTGCCGGGATCGACAGTCGAAGGCGTGCCCGGAACGGTGCCTGGTTCGTCGCCCGGATTGTCAGTCGGATCTTCCGCCGGATCTGTACCCGGATTGTCAGTCGGATCTTCCACCGGATCTGTACCCGGAACGGGATCCGGATCAGTGCCCGGATTGGGGGTCGGATCGGTTCCCGGGACGGGCGTCGGATCGGGTTGCAGATCAGTCCCCGGAACGGGGTTCGGATTGGGATCTGGTTGCGGATCGGGGTCCGGAAGGGGATCAGGAATTGGGTCAGGATCGGGGGTCGGACCCGGATCAGGATTGGGTGTTGGATCGGGATCCGGAGTCGGATCAGGATCCGGCATTGGCTCGTCGGGCGTCAAGTAAGGAGTGAACGTGGACAGCAGCGAGATTTCAAGCGTGAACTCCACATCCTGCTTTGCTGCCTCGTTGCCGATCGCCGTGTCGTTCAGGTCGGCCTGCAGCAGCGTAGCATCCGCGCCTAGGGCCACTGCCACTCGAAGGTATAGTTAACATATTTGTTCGCCGCCACGGTGCCGGTTTCCTTCACGTCGGGCAGCGCGCCGGTCTGCACCCATGCGTCCTCCCGCCCAGAATCCACCGGTCTCCGCTGCGCAGACGCACCTGCATCGGCAGCTCCCGATTGGAAAAGTCAAACACGCTCCTCACGCTCATGGTGTAGTCCATGGACATATCCGTCGTGTTTTTCAGCGAGAAGTCGTAGGCGTTGGCGGTGCCGGGGGCGATGATCTTTTCGCCGTCGCCGCTTTGCACGGTGAACGCGCCGTCTTTGTTGGCATAGGCGGTTTGGAACAGATCCACGCTGGTCTCAATTTCCCAGCCCGTCTGCCCGTTCCGCATTGCCTGCCGCTCCTGCATCCGGATGTAGCTCTCGCCGCCCTTCCGGCCGATCTCCTGCTCCCCCTCGCAGCACAGTGGGATGACGTTCTGCTCCTTGCCGGACAGCTTGCGCAGATGCGCGCCGAGCAGGGACAGCGTGAGGGACAGGAGGATCGCCAAAATCAGTGCAATCGTCCAGACATTCCGCCTAGTGCGCCGGATATTCTGTTGTGTTCCGTTTTTGCGCATATGGCAGCTCCCCATCATAATGTCAGGTGTGAATGAATACGGAAGAAGAAACTGATTTGGCTGTTTCCTCTTCCCTGTTCACTCTATCGTTTTTCAATCCCGGAAATTCCCCCGCCGCGCCGCCACGAAGCGCGGTGGGAAATATTCCGTTTCGTCACATCTCACCCATCCCCCGTGCACTGGGGATGGGTGAGGGATATTTTTGAAATTGGGATCAGTCGATCTGGGTTGCGGTGATCGTCCAAACCAGCTGAACGTCAGTTCTGGAATTCCCTACGTTAACGGTGCCAATAGAATCGGGAAGTCCAGTGCCAGTGAATGTTGCATCCGGTTTGGCCGCCAAATCGCCAAGGATGGTGTCCAATTGATTATTCAGCTTTGCTGTATTGGCATTAGTATTCTCAAATTCCCATTCCCATTTGATCTTGATGTCCGGCTTGTTAGACGAATGTGTCTTGCTTGTTTCGAAATTGCTGTTAAGATTAGCATTCACTGTATATTGCTTATTTCTAACATTGTGCTTGTAAACTATCAATCCATTGTTGAATGGTTCTGTTAGTTCATTGAGGCTCATTCCCGATTTAAGCTCTGTTTCTCCATTATAGACGCTGAACTTGGCTGGCTCATAATCAGTCACGCTTTCATTTTTCGGCGTGTAGTTCAGCTTAGGCATTTTAGCAGATGTGTTATCCAGCTTGATCGTCACGCTGTAAGAGACCTCGGGGTGCCGGTAACGGCATCCTTAACGTTAAGGCCAATACCACTGGTACCGGGGGCTACCAAATTTGAGTCGTCGGAAGAAGATACCGTAACAGTTGGGGTAGTCGTATCGGGACTATTATAAGTCATTGCAAACAAGCCACTAGTCACGTCTATCTTTATTCCCCACTTTGCAACCCGCGCAGTATCCGTCACGCTACCCTCAGTGGTGTACTTCGCGAAGGTTCCGCTGATGATGCTGGTCGTCAGCAGGACGCAGATCAGCAGGACGGAAACCAGCCGCATCATTCTGTTCTTTTTCATGTAAATCTCCTTTCTCGTTTTATTTGCATTGGCCGTATGAGGCTTTCCCTTCCCGGGTGGGCCGGACCTGTCGTGGCGGCAGCCGGCCAGCCGCCCATGCGGCCGCATGCAACTATTCCAACACGGTGTGGCAGCCGTGGTAGAAGCAATTATGTTCAGGAGGCAAACGCGTGCGCGCGTCTCCTATGCCATATCTGAGAAGAAACGTTCTCAAAGGCTCCCTTTACGCAAGGGAGCCACCTGCGGGGGCCGTCCTATCGATGGTGCTTGCAGGGGGCAGGATTTATTCCTTCCCCTCCGCCGCCTCTTTGGCGCGGAGTTCTTCCAGCTCGCGCAGGAGGGCGTCGGTGTCCTGTTTGCGGGACTTCTCATAGCGCCTGCGGCGGATGATGTCGTAGCCGACCAGCAGGATGATGGGACAGATCACGCACAGGATCATGCCCTGCGTGGTCTGCATGAACATCGCGACGTTGCCCAGGCCCGGTATACGCTTGCGGTACACGCCCACAAGCTTCTCGGCGGGAACGAGCGCGGTGTCCTCCACATTGTTCGCGTCGCCCTTCGTCCGCCAGGCAAGCGTTCCGTTCTCCTGCGTCACCTCGATCACCCGGTGCGAAACCACGGTGCTGCCGTTGCCCGCCGGGTCAAAGAAGGCGATCACATCGCCAACGGCGATATCCTCCGGGTCCGACGTGCGGCAGATGATCAGATCTCCGCTCTGGATTTCCGGATACATGGAGTCCGTCAGCACAATCATGGGGAAGATTCCTCCCACGCTCGGCACCTTGTCAGGATTCGTACGGCTGCGGATGATCAGCGTGATGTTGATGATCAAAATCAAAAGGAAGATCACACAGAGCACTGACGCAATGACGGTTGCAACCTTATGCGGCACGCCTGTTTTCTCTTTATCCTTTGCTTTGCTGTCTGCTTTGCTTTCTACGTTATTCATTCACTAGACTCTTCTTTCATGTTAAATGTGTCAAGCCGGATTCTACATGATACATTAGTTGGGAGACATTTGTTCCTTCCCTAAAACAAGCACCAACTGCCTACAGTTGGGATATTGTGTGAATTCAGCGCGCCTCTATGTGCCCGTGTGGGAGATGCCTCTATTATTTATATGACGCACCACGCAAAATGTGTAAAATTTTGGTAAGGTTCTATCCGATAGAATTATATCGGATTTCCAGTGATTTATCAACTGTCTCTATGCCCCTTCTTCCATTTTTCGCAGTTGAAAAGTTGCTGTTTTTCATTATTTCTCGTTGATTTTCACGTTTTTTACGTGCAGAAATGTGAAAGTTGGCGCAGGGTGTAATTTTATCAAAGAATAACAGAAAAGAAATCACCCGGATGGTATGGCATTGAAATGGGCCTGACACGCACTCTCGATAGAACAACCCCCGTTCTTGGCTTGCTCGTCGGAATACGCCGTCCTTCCTTCGCTGGTCTGCGAGCAGCCCAGCTCAGCGGGACGTTGATTCTTCCTCTGCCCACAAAAGCAGAAGTTTTTGCGGGAACCCTGTTAAAAGGTGGAGAGCCAAGAAACGGGGGATGTTCTACATGGAAGTGCAGAGGAAAATTTCGGTGCAGCCTCTCTCAGTCAGCGCCTTTGGCGCTGCCAGCTCCCCCCGGAGGGGGAGCTTAGCGGGAGATGTCCTACTGGGAGATGGTGCTGTCTTTCGGTGCGTTCCGGCGGAGCGTCGGGGGCGCCGCTCCCTACGAAGCGGAAACCAGACTCTCTGCGCACGAATCAAAAATCCGCCGGTGGGTGTATCGTGTGATACAGGCCCCGGCGGATTTCTGTTTTCGGTAATATCTAAATCAGCTGTTGTAGAGTGCGCGCATACCGAGCATGGTCTCGTAGCAGTCGAGCTTCGCGACCAGCTCAATGGGCGCGTGCATGGAGAGCACCGGGACGCCCGCGTCGACCGTCTCAATGTTCCGGTTGGCCATATACTGCGCGACGGTGCCGCCGCCGCCCGCGTCGACCTTGCCCAGCTCGGCGGTCTGCCAGATCACGCCCGCGCCGTCCAGCATGGCGCGCACCTTGCCCATCAGCTCGGCGGAGGCGTCGGACGAGCCACCCTTGCCGCGCGAGCCGGTGTATTTGCAGATGCCCATGCCGTAGTTGACCTTCGCGTTGTTCAGCCGGTCGGTCGGCTCCGGGTAGTTCGGGTCGTAGGCATTGACCACGTCCGCAGACAGGCAGATCGAGTGCTCAAAGCAGCGGCGCACCTTCACGCCCTGCGCGTCGCACAGATCCTCCATCAGCGTGTCGAACGCCGCCGACTGCATCCCGGAGATGCCCATGGAGCCAACCTCCTCCTTGTCCGCCAGCACGCATACCGCGGTGTACTTCGGCGTGCCGAGGGTCAGCATCGGCTCAAAGGCCGCATAGGCGCACACGCGGTCGTCGTGGCCGAACGCGCCGATCAGGCTGCGGTCCAGGCCGGCGTCGCGCGCCGGGCCGGCGGGCGTCATGGTCAGCTCCGCGCAGCGGAAGTCATACTCGCAGATGCCGTACTTCTCGTGCAGAAGCTTCAGCACGGCCAGTTTCACGCGGTCGCCCTCCTCGCCTGCCAGCGGCTTTGTGCCGAGCAGGACATTCAGCGCCTCGCCCTTGATGCCCTCGGCCAGTGTCGCCTTCATCTGCTCGCCGGACAGGTGGATCAGAAGGTCCGTGATATAGAGCACCGGGTCGGAGGGATCCTCGCCGATACAGACATTCACGGTCGTGCCGTCCTGCCGGACCACAACGCCGTGCAGCGCCAGCGGGATGGTCGGCCACTGGTACTTCTTGATGCCGCCGTAGTAATGCGTCTGGAACAGTGCCATCTCGCTGTCCTGATACAGCGGGTTCGGCTTCAGATCGAGACGGGGATTATCGATATGTGCCGCGGAAATGCGCGCGCCCTTGTCGAGCGTCTCGGCGCCGACCACCACAAACGTGACGGCCTTGTTCTGGTTCACGCGGTAGAGCTTATCGCCCGCCGCAATCGGCTCGCAGCCATTGTAGGCACGGAAACCGGCTGCCTCCGCCTGCCGCACCATCTCTGTCACGGCTTCGCGCTCGGTCTTGGCCGCATCGAGAAAATGCTTATAGCGCTCGCTGTAAGCCTCCATCTCCGCCTCCTGCACCGGCGTGATCCGGTCATAACCGTTCTTCGGCTCATAGAGCAGTTCTTTGATACTTTCCATCAGTTTTTACGTCTCCTTTATTGTATATTCTTGCAGAATCCGATCAAAAAATGTACGGCAGACCCCGGCAAATTCTTCTGCTGTGTCGCAGTCATTTTCCAATGTATAATCGCAGAGCGCCTCATAGGCCTCGTCCCGCTTCTGTGCAGCGATCCGGCGGCGTGCCGCCTCCTCCGGGATCCCATCGCGGCGCTGCAGGCGCGCAACGCGCTTCGCGGTCGGCGCGGTCACGGCCACCGTGAAATCACACAGCGCCGCCGCGCCGCCTGTATGCAGCTCCGCCGCGTCGATGGCGGCAATCAGGCATCCTGCCTGCCGGGCTTTTACAAGCCGCGCGCGCAGCTCCTCTACAATATAATGGTGCGTGATCGCGTTCAAATCCGCCAGCGCAGCCTTGTCCGAAAAGACAAGCGTCCCCAGCTTTTGCCGTTCAAGCCCGGCCGGGCCAAACGCGTCCGGGAACCGCGCACGCAGCGCATCGCGCATCGGTCGGTGCGTTTTCAGCATCTCGTGGTAGATGCGGTCGCAGTCCAGAATGCAGGCGCCCCGCTCCAGCAGGCAGTGCAGCGCGGTCGTTTTTCCGACACCGCTGCCGCCCGTAATGCCGATGACCTTCATCGCGCATCCTCCACGGAAATCACATGGAAGCCCGCCGCCTTGCGCAGCCGGTTCTGCACCGCCACCGCGACGCCGCCGCCCTCCGGGCATCTGGCGTAGATCGTGCGGATCTCCGGGCGGTCAAGGTCGCGCAGCGCCGCAAACAGCCCCTGCGCCAGCGTCTCCGGCGCGTCCTCGCGCCCATAGGCGTCGGCGTGCAGCCCCGCGTAGAGCGGAAGCTCCTCTGCAAAGCACAGCACCGCGTCATCCGGGCCGATATGGCTGCGGATATAAGCCGCCGCCTTCTCGCGTGCGCCCTGTATAATCAGCACCTCGCCGGACGGCGCGTAGTGCTTGTACTTCATGCCCGGTGCGCGGACAACGGTATCGCCCGCGATCTGCGCAACGACCGCCTTGTCGATCTCGAGCGCGCCGAGCTGCGCACGCAGCTGTTCGGGGGTAATCCCGCCCGGGCGCAGCAGACGCGGCACAGCGCCGGTCAGATCAACAATGGTGGACTCCACGCCGACATCGCATGGCCCAGCGTCTACAATCGCCTCAATCTTTCCGTCCAGATCGTGCAGCACATGCTGCGCCGTGGTGGTGGACGGCTTACCGGACAGGTTGGCGGACGGCGCGGCAATGGGGACGCCGGACAGGCGAATGATCTCGCGCGTCACGGCGGTGCGCGGACAGCGAACCGCCACGGTGTCCAGGCCGGCTGTCGTGCGCTTCGGAACAAGCTCCCGCACAGGCAGCACCATTGTCAACGGGCCGGGCCAGAACAGATCTGCGAGCTGCCACGCCTGCGGCGGGATATCATGGCAGATCGTCTCCAACTGTTCCGGCTCGGAAATATGCAGAATCAGCGGATTGTCCTGCGGCCTGCCCTTTGCCGCAAAAATTTTTGCAACGGCAGCCTCGTCCAGCCCGTTCGCGCCGAGACCGTAGACTGTCTCAGTCGGCAGGCCGACAAGGCCGCCCTGCCGGATGATTGCCGCCGCCGCAGACGCGGTCTGCGGATCTGTTGCCGGCAACACTTGCGTATTCATGCTGTCTCACTCTTTCTCAGCTTTTCCGCCTGATCGGCGGTCACAAGCGCGTCAATCAGCTCCGTCAGGTCGCCGTCCATAATGGCGTCGATCCGGTAGAGCGTCAGGTTGATGCGGTGATCCGTCACGCGGCCCTGCGGAAAATTGTAGGTACGGATACGCTCGTTGCGCATCCCGGTGCCGACCTGACTGCGGCGCTCATCCGTCAGCTCTGCGTTCTGGCGCTCCGCCTCGATCTCATAGAGCTTGGAGGCCAGCATCCGCATACATTTCTCGCGGTTCTGTACCTGGCTCCGCTCCTCCTGACAGGCCACCACAATGCCAGTCGGCCTGTGGATCAGGCGCACAGCGGAGGATGTCTTATTGATATGCTGCCCGCCCGCGCCGGAGGAGCGGTAGACCTGCATCTCGATATCTTCCGGTCGGATCTCGACGTCGACCTCCTCCATCTCCGGCAGCACGGCAACCGTCGCGGTCGAGGTATGCACGCGCCCGCCCGACTCCGTCTCCGGCACACGCTGGACGCGGTGGACGCCGGACTCAAATTTCAGCCGGGAGTATGCGCCGTCGCCGTCGATCACGAAGACGACCTCCTTCAGGCCGCCCAGCTCCGTCTCGGAGCTGCTCATCAGACTGACGTGCCAGCCCTGCGTCTCGGCATACATGGTGTACATCCGGTAGAGCGAATGCGCAAACAGCGCGCTCTCCTCGCCGCCGACACCGGCGCGGATCTCCATGATGACATTTTTCCCATCATTCGGGTCGCGCGGCAGGAGCAGGATCTTCAGTTGCTGCTGCAGCGACTCCTGTTTTTCGCGGACGTTACGGAACTCCTCCTGCAAAAATTCGCGCATCTCGGCGTCCTGCGGGCCTGCCATCATGTCACGCAAATCCTGCTCCTCCTGCTGCGCCTGTAGCAGTTGACGGTAAGCCGTCACAATCGGCTCCAGCTCACGCTGCTGACGCAAAAGCCGCGCCGCGGCGGCAGAATCGTTATAAAAATCAGGCTGCGCCGCCCGCTGTTCCATCTCCAGATAGCGGTTTTCAATACTTTCTAATTTTTCGAGCATGGACGCTCCTCCTGTCTCATACTCATGTATGATAGCACGAAATTGTGGGAAAGTAAACGAGCAAGCTGCGATTTCACGGCATTGCGCGGTAAAGATTCAGCACAACCTCCGCCTCATCCCGCAGCGTCTGCGTGTTCTGCGCGCGATGCAGCCCCTCGGCGGAAATGCGATAGATATGCGGCGTCATGGAGAGCAGCGCCATCACCTCATCGTTGCACTCCAATTCAACCGGGAAGCGCAGCGTCTGCGACTGCTCCAATGAAAAACCGGGAAACTCCGGCATGAGCGTTTTTTCCCGGTGCAGGATCTCCGGGTAGATGATCCGCTTGATCGCCATGAGATGGTTCTCCCCCGCCAGCGCCTGCAAAAAGACGCCGCCCGGCCGGAGTACGCGGTGAAATTCCGCCTGCGCCGTCAGGGCAAACAGGGAGAGCACCGCGTCAAGGCAGTGATCCGCCAGCGGCAGATGCGCCGCTGTTCCGACGAGCCACGTCGCCTGCTTGTTTTGTCCTGCGGCAGCGCGGACGGCCTCCTTGGAGATATCGAGTCCAACTGCCGCAATGCCCGGCAGCCGCTCTTGCAGACAGCCGAGATAATATCCCTCGCCACAGCCCGCATCCAGCACATCCGCGTCGGGCGGCAGAACCTGCGCCAGTATCTCGCAGACCGCCTGCGCAATCGGCGCGTAGTAGCCCGCACGCAGGAAGGCGCGGCGCGCGCTCACCTGCTCCTGGGTATCGCCGGGGCGTTTGGAGTGCTTCTGCGTCACGGGCAGAAGATTGACATATCCCTGCCGTGCGCGGTCAAAGCTGTGGCCCGCGCCGCAGCGCCAGGCGCTCTCTCCCGGCAATAACTCCCCGCCGCAGACGGGGCATCGATATTGCAGCATGGCATTCACCCTCTTTTCTTTCCTTTTATTGTAGCGTATCTTGACATTCCCGTCAAATCATGGTATTGTCACATTGTTACAAAATATTGGGAGGGATTCCGATGAAAGCGAACCGCTTCTCCGTACCAAAGCTTCTGATTAAACTGCTGATCACAGCCGTTGTCGGGCTGGTCTATTATTATTTCATGCTGCCGCCGATCAATCCGCATGCGTGGGCGTTCTACGGGTTCCTGGCCGTCCTGCTTCTGGTCTACATCGCGCTGACCCTGTTGTTCTCGCACGCCTTCTCGCGCGGGATGGAGCCGCGCGAGGCTGCGCGGTCACTGCGGCGGAACTGCCTGATTCCACTGCTTGCACTGGCCGCGATTCTGCTCTTTGCCATCATCGGCGCGCTGATCTCGTCCGTTTTCTTCCACTCCGACGCCTACAGCCGCCTGCTTGTGCCGGAGGAGGGCGCGTTTACGGAGGACATTTCCGAGATCTCCTTTGACCACATTCCCCTGCTCGACAGCGATTCCGCCGGCGTGCTGGCCAACCGGAAGCTCGGCGAGCTGAGCGACCTTGTCAGTCAGTTTGAGGTTGCCGACTCCACAGCGCAGATCAACTACCACGGTACGCCTGTGCGCGTAACCTACCTGAACTACGGGGACTTCTTCAAATGGGTCAAGAACAACAAAAACGGCATTCCCGCCTACCTGACCATCGATATGGCGACACAGGAGGTGACAGTCAACCGTCTGGAAAAAGGCATCCGCTACTCCCCGTCGGAGTATTTCTTCCGCGACATCGACCGCTATCTCCGTTTCCACTATCCGACGCTGCTGTTTACTGACACCAATTTTGAAATTGATGAGTCCGGCACACCGTTCTGGGTTGCCACGGTAACGCGCAAAACCATCGGCCTGCTCGGCGGCGAGGATGTCAAGGGCGCCGTTCTGGTGAATGCCGTGACCGGTGAGAGCACATACTACGATGTAGCGGATGTGCCCACCTGGGTGGACCGTGTATACACCGCGGAGCTTCTGATTGAGCAGTACAACTACCACGGCCGCTTCCAGAATGGGTTCTGGAACGCCTTCTTCGGCCAGACCGGCTGCACCATTACGACCGACGGGTATAACTATATTGCAAATAACGACGATGTGTGGCTCTACACCGGCATCACCTCGGTCAGCGGTGACCAGGGCAATATCGGATTCATCCTCGTCAACCAGCGCACAAAGCAGGCGCGGTTCTACCCGATCTCCGGCGCGGAGGAATTCTCCGCCATGAGCTCGGCAGAGGGCGCCGTGCAGCAATTCAGCTATGTCGCGACCTTCCCGCTGCTGCTCAACATCTCCGATCAGCCCACCTATTTCATGGCGCTGAAGGACGCGTCGAATCTGGTCAAGATGTACGCAATGGTGAATGTCAGCCAGTACCAGATTGTCGCAACCGGCAGCAGCGTCGCAGCCTGTCAGGAAAACTACAAGGCGCTGCTTGCGGCCAACAATCTCTCTGAAGAGACGCCCGCAGTGGCACAGCCGCAATATGAGACGGTCTCCGGCCGTATCGCGGAGATCCGCAGTGCCGTGCTGAACGGCAACACGTACTACTATCTCCAGCTCGAAGGCGCCGACACCTTCTACCGTGTCAGTGCCGCAAGCGCCGAGATTGCCGTTGTCCTGAATCCCGGCGACCGGGTGGAACTGCAATACGCCGTGGGGGACGGCGATATTCTGAACGCCGTCTCGCTTTCCCGCAAATAATCGGCAGAATGGGTGAATCCTATGAGAAGAACCAATCAAAGAACCGGTGCGCAGCGACTGCTGCGCACCGGTTTTGCTTTTTTCCTTTGCCTGATTCTGGCAACTCCCGCAGCACCTTCCAGTCCGCCGAAGCTGGTTGCGCTGACCTTTGACGACGGCCCCACCGGCGCGCTGACGCTGCATCTGCTGGAAGAACTGGAGCGCCGTCAGGTTCCGGCGACCTTTTTCCTCTGCGGCAGCCGGATTGCACAGATGCCGGACGTTGTCGAGGCCATCGCGGCGGGCGGACATGAGATCGGCGTACACTGTTATGAGCACACGCTGCTCGGCCACGCCTCGGCGTGCGATGTACGTAAATCCATCGATGAAACATCGCGCCTGATTGCCCAGATCACCGGGCAGGAGGCAAAGCTGTTCCGCCCGCCCGGCGGCGTCTGCACACGGGCCATGACGCAGGTCTGTGAGGAGGAGCTTCTGCCTTTAATCCTCTGGAGCGTCGACCCGCAGGACTGGGCGACACGGGACGCCTCGCTCATCACCCGCCGCGTTTTGCAGCGGGTGAAGGGCGGCGATATCATCCTGATGCACGACCTGCGCCGCTCCTCCGTGGATGCGGCCATCCAGATCATCGAATCCTTACAAAAGCAGGGCTATCTGTTCGTCACCGTCTCGCAGCTCGCGGAGAGCAGCGGCATTTTCCTCAGCCCGGGAAACACCTATACCGCCTTCTCAAACGCGGGCTCCACAGCTGCGGACAGCCGCTCATAGAGCTCCGGGTACCTGTGCTTGATCGCCATTGGCTCATGCGACGGCGACAGGAAGCAATGGCCGGTGTGGAGCGACGCGGCAAGCACGCCCGTGTCCGCAAAACGGACCTCATAATCCAGCGCAAACCGCACACCGTTACAGGACGTGATGCGTGCCTCAATCACAACATCGTCGTCAAACTTCACGGAGACATGATACTTTGCCCGCACGTCCGTGACCGGAATGATGACGCCCTGTTCCTCCACCGCACGATAGGAACAGCCAATGGCGCGCATATACTCAATGCGCGCCTCCTCCACCCAGCGAATATAGTTGGAATGGTGGATCATCCCCATCTGGTCGGTTTCATAGTAATTTGCGCGGCGTTTTAGAGAATAGCTCATGGTTTCATTCGTCCTTTCCTTGATAAGCGCCCACCACAACGCAGGCGTTCTGCCCACCAAACCCGAAGGCGTTGGACATGGCATATTGTATTTTCTTTAACACCGGCGCGCCTGTAACCAGATTGAGCTCCGCATCCGGCTCCTCGCAGTGCAGCGTCGGCGGCAGAAGGCCCGTCTCGATCGCCTTCAGGCAGGCAATGACCTCGGTGATGCCGCCGGCTCCCATCATATGGCCGGTTGCGGCCTTTGTTGAACTGACGGGCGGCGACACGCTGCCGAATACCTGCCGGATTGCGTCGGCCTCGGCTGCGTCCCCCTGCACGGTGCCGGTGCCGTGGGCGTTGATATAGCCGATCTGTCCCGGCTCCAGCCGTGCTTCTGCCAACGCCAACCGCATGGCAGAGGCAGCGCCCTCGCCGGACGGGTCCGGCGCTGTGACATGGTAGGCGTCGTTTGTATTGCCGCAGCCCAGCACCTCGCCAAAGATCCGTGCGCCGCGCGCAAGCGCGCTGCGCTCTGTCTCCAGCACCAACGCACCGCCACCCTCGCCAATGACAAAGCCGCTGCGCCGGCGGTCAAACGGCATACAGACGCGCGCCGGGTCCAGCTCCCGGCTGAGTGCCTGCGCATTGGCCAGGCTGTAAAGCACCAGCGGACACAGGATCGCGTCCGCACCAACCGCCACAATGGCGTCGGCCTTTCCGGTCTGCAGCAGAAGCGCCGAGAGCGCGATGGCATCCGCGCCGGAGGAACAGGCTGTATTCAGCGTATAGCTCGGGCCGCGGATGCGGTGCGTGATGGCAATCTGCGCCGCCGCGACATTCCCGAGGATTTTGGGAATAAATTTTGGCCCGACCTTTTTATGCACCGCGCGGCTCAGCGCGTCCTGCGTGGCCGCCGTTGTCGCAATGCCGTTCATGGCCGTTCCCATCACAACGCCGACGCGCGGGCTGTCGCAGCAGAGGCCGCTCTGCCGGATTGCCTCCTCGGCCGCCAGATACGCAAACTGCATGAACGCGTCGGTGTCGCGCACAAGGCTGCGCGGCAGATAATCCGCAGGGTCAAAGTCCCGGATCTCCGCCGCAACCTGCACAGCAAGGCCGCTGGCGTCAAACTGCGTAATGCGGCCAATCCCGCTCTTTCCGGCCAGCAGGCCGTCCCAAAAGGCCGGAACCGTGCTTCCAACAGGCGTCAGCGCGCCCATACCGGTAATGACAACCCGCTCCATAGGCTCTCCTTTCAATTTCTGCAAAAAAGTGGATTTGTTATTTGATTTTTGCATCATCATATGCTATAATTAAATTGTACCACATTTTGCGTTTGAAGTCAACAGGAGGCGTCGTATGGACCTTGACCTTTTTACCTACTTTGTATCCGTTGCCAACACCCTGAATTTTTCAGAGGCGGCGCGGCGCAACCACACCTCACAATCGACCGTGAGCCGCGCCATCCGTGACCTGGAGGAGCATTTCGGCGTCCGCCTGTTCCGCCGGACAAACCGCGACGTCGCGCTCACCGGCGAAGGCAGCGCGCTTTTGCACTACGCAAATGCCATGCTCGACTCCTACCATGCGGCGCAGCTCGCCATGCGGCAGCTCAGCGAGGGGCTGGTCGGGCGGATTTCCATTGCCGGCGATAGCTGCTGCACCGCGTTTTTGCCGGAGTTTTTGCGTGCATTTCATGCGCAGTATCCCGAAATTGCGCTTGACCTCAACACGCTCAACCCCACAGACCAGCTGACGGCGCTCCGGGAGCAGCGATATGACTTTTTCTTCCTGCCCGCCGATCTGGTTGCAAACGAGGCGGGCGTCTCCTATGAGATTGTCTGCGAAGATACGCTCTGCTTCCTCCTGCCCGCCGGCATGGCGCTGGATGCGCACCCGTTCCAATCTTTACGCGAGACGCCGTTCTGTCTGCTCTCGGAATCCTGCAACCCGATTCTCTTTATGGAGATCATCGACCTGTGCCAGACCTACCATCTCACGCCACGGCTGGCCGGGCAGTTTGAATCGCCGCAGGACGTCTTTACCGCGGTCGCCGCTGGGCTGGGCGTCAGCATCCTGCCCCGCTCGCTGGCGCGGCAGGCCGATCCGGCTACAACACAGTGTCAGGAAATCACTGTGGTGGAATCCAGCATTGCGAGCGCGCTGGCCTGGCACGCGCCGCTTCTGTCCACGCCTGCATCCCTGTTCGTACAGGCGCTGCACACCTATCTTCACGCATAAAAACGCCGCAGCGGTGGGGACAACCGCTGCGGCGTCTTTTCTTTATTCCTGCCCGATCAGCTGCCGGAACCGAAACAGGACGGCTGCCAGCTGCTCCCGCGTGCAGGGAGCCTGATACTGCATCTCTCCGCCCGTCGTGCCGTTTAACAGGCCGTTCTCCTCGGCCCATGCGCGGGCCTGCGCGCTCCACGCGCCGGGGGCCTTCTGGTTTTGCTCCGCCTGCACCTGCGCAATGACGGCACGCACCTCTTCCTTCGTCATATCGTCCTTCTCCTCCAATCGCTTCAAAAACGCCTCCCACTGTGCCGGATGCCCCACAAAGGGCGCCGGGCAGTTTTTGCCCGTGACGTCATAGTGCCGCAGTACGCGCGAACCGGGAATCCCGTACTGCGCCATGAGCTTTCTCGTCAGAGCGGCCGCGTTCGCAACCGTCTGTTCGCAGAAATAGTACTGCCCCGCCGCGTCCTTCCGGCTGCACAGCTCAATGCCGATCGCGTTCGCGTTCCGGCATTCCGGGTGCCGGTAGCGCTGCGCGCCGCAGTGCCAAGCCGTATCCGCATCCGCGACAGACTGCGCCCATCCCCGCTCATCCACAAAATAGTGCGCCGACGCGCCGCGGTCCGGCGCGGCAAAATAGCTGCAATTCCCAGCCGCGGTGTCGCCGTCGTTTGCAGTGTAGTGGATAACAAGGAAGCGGATCTGCGCCGTGCGTCCCGCACGGTAGTTGCTCGGATCCGCTCTCATCGCTTCTGCGCGCGGTCCACGCCGCTCTCTGCCAGCATGTAGATCGCCACGCTCCCCAGCGAGACAACCGCGCCGGAGATGGTCGATGCCGCGCCCTCATCCAGCCCGAACGCCAGCGCGATACCGGACACCAGTCCGGCCGCCGCCGCCCAGAATTTCCGGCTGGAAAGCTTTCGTTTTACTGTACTCCAATCCATAATGGTTGCGCCTCCTATTCTGTCCCCTACCCATTCCGGTTTCCGGCGCAATTTTTGCACGCGGACGTGCAACAGCCCCGCCGGAAAAACCGGCGGGGCCACATTTTTGTAGAAATGCACAAATCATCATGGAATGCTTTGTACAGTTTTCCGTTACAGGGACTCCAGGACACGCAGGACATTCCCGGAAGCAAATTTCTCGAGCTGACGCGGCGTCAGACCTGCCTGCGCAAGCGACTCGAACAGCCGGTGCATTTCCAGCGGCGACCCGACGTCGAATGTGCCGTCAATCCCGTCAAAGTCTGTACCGAGGGCGATCACGTCCTCGCCGCCAATCCGGTACAGGTGCATGACGTGCGCCGTCAGATCCGCAAGCGCCGCGTGCTTCGCCCCCTCACGCAAAAACTCCGGGCAAAAATTCAACCCTGCAACACCGCCGTGCTCTGCCAGCGTGCGGATCATGGCGTCCGTCAGGTTCCGCGGATGGTCGCACAGCGCGCGGCAGTCGGAATGGCTGGCGATGAACGGCTTCTGCGTCAGCGCGGCAACGTCGGCAAAGCCCCCGTCCGAGAGATGGGAGACGTCGATCAGGATGCCGAGCCGGTTCATCTCACCGACCGCGGCCCGGCCAAATTCCGTCAGCCCACGCGCCATCTGCGCCTCATCGCGGGAGTTCGGCGTGCCGAAGCAGTTCTCTCCGTTCCACGTCAGCGCAATGGCCGTCACGCCGTCTGCACGAAGCTGCGCAAGTCGTTCCAGCTTTCCGTCTACAATGCGCCCATCCTCCAGCGTCAGAATTGCGGAGGCTTTCCCAGCTGCGGCATTTTCCCGCACCTGTGCGGCACCTGTAGCCTGCGCCAACACATCGCCGTGTGCGGCAAGGCAGTCGCGCAGCGTTGCAAGGCACTTGGCATAGTGTTCCTCATCCGAGGTTTTCAGCCACTCCCGCGGCGGAAAAAACACGGCGAAGAACTGCGCCATCTGCCCGGCCTCGTGCATCCGCCTGACGTCCACCATGGCACTCGGGCAGTCCCAGAGGTTCCGGTCCGGAAAAATTGCCGCGCCGGTCAGCGTGTCACAGTGCATATCAAAATAAGGATATTGCATCGTCATCACCCATTGAAAACATATGCATCGAGGCGGCGCATTGCCTCCATGGCCTGGCTGTGCGGCAGCGCGAGGTTCATGCGGATCGTCCAGTCTCCGCCGAACGCGCGGCCGTCCTGCCAGATGACGCCGACGCGGATACCCGCGTGCTGCAGCTCGTCCATGGTCTTGCCATGCGTTTTACACCACTGCTCACAGTCGAGAAACAGCATATACGTCCCCTCCGGCCGGAAGACCGAGACGCCGTCAAAGTGTGCCGCGATATAGTCGCACACGTCGTTGACGTTCTGCGACAGAACCTGCCGCAGCTCGTCCACCCACGCCGCACCGGTGTCGGAATACGCACCGATCAGCGCATGCATGCTCAACACATTCATGTCGTTGTAGTGGCACAGCGCCGACTGCTTGCGCACACGGTCGCGGAGATAGGAGTTATAAATAATGTGATAAGAACCGATCAGGCCGGCAAGGTTAAAGGTCTTCGACGGGGCATAGACGGCGATGGTGCGGTTTTTCGCGTCCTCGCTGACCGACTGCGTCGGCGTATGGTGATTCCCGTTCAGAATCAGATCGCTCCAGATTTCATCTGAGACAACGATCACGTCGTTCTTCCGATAGACCTCCATGGCCGCGTTGATCTCTTCCGCCGACCAGACACGGCCGGTCGGATTGTGCGGGTTGCAGAAGATGGCAAAATGGATGTTGTTTTCGCGGATCTTTTTATCCATGTCCTCGTAATCCATGCGCCAGACGCCCTGCTCGTCGCGCTTCAGCTCGCTGTGGACAATCTTCCGGCCGTTGCCGTTCAGGATTCCCGTGAATCCGACATACGTCGGGCTATGTACCAGAACCGCCTCGCCCGGCACCGTAAAGGCCTGCATGGCCGAGACAACACAGCCAAGCACGCCGTTTTCGTAGCCGATCTCCGCCTGCGTCAGGCCATCTACGCCATTGCGGCTGCGCTGCCAGTTGATAATCGACTGATAATACGCGTCAGACGGGCGGAAATAGCCGAATGCCGGATGGTCAACGCGCGTGTGGATTGCCTCCAAAATAGAGGGCGCGGTCGCGAAGTTCATATCCGCAATCCACATGGGAAGACGCGAGAAGCCGGGCCGAATGGGGCTGTCAGCATCTCCCTCCGGTTCAAGCTGGAACGGGATGACGTCAACCGCAATTGCGCCTGTCCCCGTGCGGTCCATAATGGTTTCAAAATCAAATTGCATGATGTTTCCCCCTTTCTTTTACAGTCTAGCACAGGATTCCTCTTTTTTCAATCCGCTCTTCCTTTTTTACGCCCGCTATGCTATGATTGCTGCATAAGGAGTGATTTGAAATGTTGACGACCATCATTGTTTTTGGCTCTCTCACGGTCTTCTGTGTGATTCTGGTTGCCGTACAGCAGTTTCGAAATCGGAAGAAGTAATTGCTACAATTCCTGCAAAAATTACACATTTCGATTTGTGCGAATTAATTCTTGCACTTTTCACGATTTGGTGCTATTCTATGGCACGTAAGAAACCAAAAGAAAGGATCGCCTGATCGTGAATTCGAAAAAGCTGCTCTCCTGCTCTGTGGATCTTCTCACCTGCCTGCTGGCGGCGTTTCTCGCCTCGCTGGCCTATCACAGCTTCTCCAACTGCAACCACTTCGCCCCCGGCGGCATCAGCGGTATCGCCTATGTTGTCTCAAGGCTGAGTGGTTTGCATATGTCCTTGCTGCTTATTATATTCAATCTGCCCTTCTTTTTGCTGATTGCCATCCTGATCCACCGCCGCACCGGCGTGATGCTGACCATCTATAATCTGGCAAATTCCGGCATCCTGCTGCTGCTCGACCGTATGGATCTGCCCTGCTATATCACAGACAGCAATCTGATTTTCGCCTGCATCAGCGCGGGCATCCTGACCGGCGCCGCCTCCTTCCTGATGCTGCGGCGTTTCGGCGCCAGCGGCGGGACCTATTCGATCTCCGCGTTGGTGCATAAATGGCACCCATCCGCCAATATGGCGTGGCTCTCCTTTGCCATGGATGCGAGCGTTGTCCTTTTGATCTTTTTCGCGTTCGGCCGCCAATTTGAGGCTGCGCTCTGCACGCTGGTAAACCTGTTCCTGGCAAATTATGTTGTTGACTTCCTGCTCTCCGGCATGAAGAGCGGCTACAAATTTGAAATCATCACTACAGAAGCCGAGGCCATCTCCGCGATGCTTCTGCGTACGCTGGGACGCGGCGTCACCAAGCTGGACGCCGAGGGCATGTACAGCCATGAAGGGCGCGAGGTGCTGATCTGTATCATCCGCAAGCGCCAGCTCGGCGCCATGATGCGCATTCTCCGCTCCTACCCTGGCACCTTCTCCAGCTTCACCAAGGTCAGCGAGATCTTCGGGCGGTTCATCTGAATAGCCAAACCGTTTTCGGTTCAAAAATGCAAGGCGTGGCTTCTGCCACACCTGAAGGTGTGATGAAACCGTGAAAAAGGTTTTGAGGATCTTCGCGATTTTACTTGGACTGCTTTTCATTCTTGTTTTGATTGCAATAAAGAATGGGTATATCGTCCTGGATCATTCCGGCAGATTACAGGGGAATTGCCTCTATTGGAATGGCTCGAAGTACATTTTTTGCGCAGGCGAATATTCAGAAGGAAAGACGATTGCAAAGACAAGGGATGGATGGCGGATCAATAAAGTCAAAGAAGACGATACGCATACCTTTCTTGTGATACGCAGCTTTTTGGATCAATACTTAATGGTCAAGGACAGCTACGAAATTCCTACATCCGGAGAAATCTCTGTGGTTGTTTGGCGGCACACAATAATCACAGATCCGGACTTTTGCGGCGCTTTGGCAGATATTCTTGAGAATCTGAACACGGCTTCTCCTGCAAAAGTGGTTCGTTACGTTGACTTGCCAAACGAAGTTGTAATTCATGAAGTAAATGTTGGATTTGATACCTGTCCAGTTGCAGCAATATTTGTAGATTGTCTGTGGAAACAGGAAGAAAATTGGTATATTGCTGCACGTAATGCAGCCGATGACAATCCGGAGGAAAGCGGACAGGATCTACTAACATTGTCCTGTTATCCGATCCCTCGTAAATATTACGACCTGCTTGAAACGTACCATAATTAGATCTTGCGCATGAACCCGCAGGCTGTATAGGAAAAACAGCAAGCTCTGTAACGTTCACAGAGCTTGCTGTTTTATCATGCGCCGGCTGACCGATGCGTGCTGTCAACGACCTTCCGTTCACATCCGGCATTCGGTCATGCTTTATGCTCTCTTTGGCGCGACAGTCAACTCGTCACCCTGTACCTGCACGAGCAGCGTGCATCCCGGCTGGATGTCGCCGACAACAATACGTCTGGCAATCAGCGTTTCGACCGTGTGCTGCAAATACCGGCGCAGCGGACGCGCACCGAACTGCGGGTCGTAGGAGGCGTCGATCACAAACTGCTTGGCATCATCCGTCAGCTCACAGTGCAGCTGCTTGTCATTCAGGCGGCGGTTCAGGCTCTCAATTTGAAGGTCAATAATGCCGGTGATATTCTCTTTCGTCAGCGGCTTATAGAAGACAATCTCGTCCAAGCGGTTCAGGAATTCCGGGCGGAAGCTGCGCCGCAGAAGGTTCTGCACCTGCTCGCGCGCGTCATCCGTGATGCTGCCGTCTGCGGCGATGCCGTCCAGCAGGAACTGCGAACCAAGGTTCGAGGTCAGGATAATGACCGTGTTCTTGAAATCCACCGTCCGGCCCTGCGAGTCGGTCACGCGGCCGTCATCCAGCACTTGCAGCAGCACATTGAACACATCCGGATGCGCCTTCTCGATCTCGTCGAACAGCACGACGCTGTACGGGCGGCGGCGGACAGCCTCCGTCAGCTGGCCGCCCTCCTCATAGCCGACATAGCCGGGAGGCGCGCCGATCAGGCGCGAAACGGAGTATTTCTCCATATACTCGGACATATCGATCCGCACCATGTTCTTCTCGTCGTCAAACAGCGTC
>CAZYZQ010000030.1:0-21748 GCA_964652075.1 uncultured Oscillospiraceae bacterium | reverse complement strand
GGGCAGGACGTGCAGAAGCTTTTGAAGATCTCCGCCGCCGATCTCTCGGCCTACACGGAGGACTGGGCGCGCGCGACGTGGGACTCCTTCGAGCGCTTTACCTGGACGTATCTGGAAGAATATGACGCATGGTATGCGCCGGATACGGAGCTGCAGCCCATCGAGGTCGTCTGCGACTCCGGCAGGAAGTACGAGGACGGTACGTACCAGATTCACTACGAAGCGGACATCGACGGCGCCCCCTTCCGGAGCGGGACGTTGGAGACATGGACATTCGACACCATGTACACCGTCTACAAAAACACATGGGATTAAGCACGATTCCCCGGCCGCACTGGCCGGGAAATTTTTTTGTTGCAATGCTGTGCTTTTTATGGTATTCTTTTTGTAAGAATGCAAACAACATAAGAGGAGTTGATCGCAATGGAAGTGCAGGCGCTGGCCGCCGCGCTGCGGGAGAATATCGCCAGGGTGATTCACGGGAAGGACGACGTCATTGACAGGGTGATCCTGTGCGCGCTGGCGGACGGGCACATTCTGCTCGAGGACATGCCCGGCACGGGCAAGACGACGCTGGTCAAGGCGCTGGCAAAGTCGCTGGGGCTGACGTTCCGCCGCATCCAGTTCACGCCGGATCTTCTGCCCTCGGATGTGACGGGCGTCCACTATTTTGATGGGAAGAACTTCGTCTTCCGCGCAGGCCCGGTCTTTACGAATATCCTGCTGGCCGACGAGATCAACCGCGCCACGCCGCGCACGCAGTCGAGCCTGCTCGAGTGCATGGAGGAGCGGCAGGTGACGGTGGACGGCGAGACGCGGGCGCTGCAGGCGCCGTTTCTCGTCGCGGCGACGCAGAACCCGATTGAAATTCAGGGCACATTCCCGCTGCCTGAGGCGCAGCTCGACCGTTTCCTGATGCGCCTGTCCGTCGGCTACCCGGATGGGGAGAGCGAGCTGGCAATGCTCGGCAGCAAGGCGCGCGAGGACCCGCTGGACACGCTTGCGCCGGTTGTGACGCGCGAGGAGCTGCTGGCGGCGCAGCAGGCGGTACGGGAGGTTGCGGTTTCGGACGCGGTGAAGCAGTATCTTCTGGCGGTGGTTGCCGCGACGCGGACGCACGAGCGCGTGCGGCTCGGCGTCAGCCCGCGCGGCTCGCTGGCTTTGCAGCGCGCTGCGCAGGCCTGTGCCGCGATGCGCGGCGGGGCGTATGTGCTGCCGGACGATGTGAAGCACGTCGCGGAGGACGTGCTCTGCCACCGCATTTTGCTCAAGGCTGCGGGGCGCAGCCAACGCACGGAGGCGGCGCAGCTGGTGCGCGATATTCTCGCCACCGTCCCCGTTCCGAACTGAGATGGCACTTTTATATGTGCTGGGCGTGCTGCTGGTGCTTGCAGCGGCACAGGCCCTGCTGTTTGCGCGGCGGGCGCTCCGGCGGCTCGACTATGACTGCCGCTTCGACGTCTCCGAGGCCGTGGAAGGGCAGACGGTCCATCTCGTTGAGACGGTCTCCAACCGCAAGGCGCTGCCGCTGCCGTGGCTGCGCTCCGAGATCGCCACGTCGCAGTTTTTGGACTACGCGCACGGGCAGTCCTATGTGACCGACCGGGAGCGCTTTGTCACGGGATTTTTCCTCCTGCGGCCGTATCAACGCATCCGCCGCAGCTGGCATATCACCTGCCGCAAGCGCGGCGTGTACCCCATCCGGAAATGCATTCTGCTCTCCACAGACCTGCTCGGCCTGCGCGCGACCTCGCGCGAGGTCGCAGTAGACACAGCGCTGGCGGTGCTGCCGCAGCCTGCCGATTTGGAGCTGGACTACCGCGCGGCGCGGCGCGTACAGGGCGATATCGTGGTGCGCCGCCACTATCTCGAAGACCCGTTTCAGGTCGCGGGCGTCCGCGCCTACACACCGCGCGACGCGCTGAACCGGATTCACTGGGGCGCGACGGCCAAGACGGGCGAGCTGATGGTGCGCGATTTGGAGTGTACGGCGGAAGAGAACCTGCTGGTTGTGCTCAACATGCAGTCCGAGCCGTTTGAGACGGGCCGCGCCGTCCACGCGGCACGGATTGAGACGGCCATCCGGGCCTGTGCGGGCTACTTTGAAAACGCGCGCCGGATCGGCGTGCCCGTACGCTTTGCCTGCAACGCCGCGATCTCCGGCGAGGCGTGCGTTGTGACCGAGGAATTTGGGGGAGAGGAGCACGTGCTCGACCTGCACCGCCTGCTCGCCCGCCTGCCGGACGGCGCGAATCTCTCGTTCCCGACCTTTTTACAGGAGAATTGCCGGAAGCTCGATTGCAGCGAGCTGGCGATTGTGACAAGCTATCTCCAACCGCAGATCTTCGACTTCGCCCGCGAGAAGCAGGCGCAGGGCGCGCATGTGCGGATTCTCTGCATAGCTGCTGTCGCGGAGTCGGAGCTGCCGGACGATCTCGACGTGTTCGTCTATCAGGGAGAGGAGCGTGAGAGCCTGTGAAGCGAGTTGCATTGCGCCGTGTGCTGGCGCTGGCCTGCGCGGCGGCGGCGCTCTCGGCGGTGCTTCCGGTCAGTATGGCGATTTTGCACCTGCTGCACGGCAACCGGGCCGGTGCTTGGCTCGTGCTGGCGCTGGCGGAGCTGTTCGGCCTGACGGCGGTGCTGCTCCAACCGAAAAAGCGCTGGCAGCGCGCGCTGCTGCAGGCGGCGGCGCCGGTACCGGGTGTGGCGGTCTGGGCTGCGCTCTGGGGGGCTGCACTTGCGCCACTGCTGCCCGCCATTCTGTGCGGCGTGCTGGCGCTGCTCTCGTGGCTGCTGTGCCGCGTGCTTGGCACGCGCGCGCCGAGGACGCGCGATTTCTTCGTACTGGCGCTGGTGTATATCCTGTGCGGCCTGCTCCTGCAGCTGCGCGGCGCGGGCTGTGAGACGCTGATTGTGCCGCTGCTGCTGTGCGGCTGCTGCTATGCGGCCGACCGGAACTATGCCTCGATCGACGGCCTGATGCAGCGCCGCGGCCACGCGGCCTCCGAGCTGCCGCCGAAGAGCCGCCTGCTCAATCTGCTGCTGCTGGCCTGCGTCGGCGTCGTCGCCGTGCTGCTGGTGCTGGGGCGCGGTGTGCTGATGCCCGTGTGCGGCTGGGTGTTCCGGCAGTTCGGGCTGCTGATTGCGGCGATGATCCGGTTTTTCAACTGGGTGATGCTCAAGATCCTCCGCGAGCCGACCGGTGACCTGATGCAGTCGCTGCGCGGCGAGGCGGTTTCGCAGGAGGAGTCTGCGCTGGTGGAGGAGGAAGCGGAGACGGCCGGGGCCGCGCATCCGGGGCTGCAGATCGGCTTTCTGGTGCTGGTTGTCGCGGTGATTGCCGTGTTTGCGCTCTGGAAGCTCCTGCGCGCCCGCCGCCACAGAGTGCGGCGCGAGCCGCTGCTGCACCGGATTCTGCGCAAGCTGCGCAGCCGCAAGCGCTTTGACCGGCTCTTCCGGCAGGATGAGAATGAGAGCTATATCGACGTGGAGGAGGCCATCGACGCCGAGGGCGCGCCGGTGCCGGAGACAGCGGCACCAGACCGTCTGCGCGCCTACCGCCGCGCGGTGCGCGCGCTGGGCAAGCTCCCGCCGGGGCGGGAACGCTTTCTCAAGGGCTGGCGGCTGTCCGTCACGGGCTTGCAGCTGCACGGCGTTGCGATCGCGCCGAGCGATACGCCGCTGGAGATTCTGGAAAAGGCCACGATTCTGACCGGCGCAGACTATGAAGCGGCCACGGCCTGCTGCAACGCGCTGCGCTACGGCGGCATGGAGACGCCCGACGCCCAGCAGGCACTGGACACCGTACTTGCGCGTCTGCGGAAATAGAAAAACAGGGGTGTTGCAGCACACGAATGCTGCAACACCCCTTGGTATTATTCCAGCGTATAATCCACGCCGTCTACGGTGATCGTTTCGATCTCGCCGAGGTCGACGAGCTTCGAGAAGGACCACGTTTCGCGTACTTCTGCATCGTCGTCTACGCTTGCCGTGCCGGCATGGTACAGACTGCCGTACTCGCCGTAGGGTGCGTTCTGATTGTCAGTCCCGGGGCTGGACAGCGCAAAGCTGGTTCCATCCTTCAGGGTGATGACCACCTCAGGACTGCATTGATTCGTAGAGCCTGTATAGGTGCCGTTAATTTCCAGGGAGATCGGGGTCACCGTCATGATCTCGAACTGGTAGCCCTTGCCCTCGTAGACGCCGGTATCCAGCGCGACGGTCGCCTTGCTGTCCAGCAGCTTGCCCAGCGGCACCTCAAACAGCTCATAGTTTTCCTCGTTCGTGGAGAACGTGAACAGGATCGGGTCGCCCTCGGCGAACCGGCCGCCGGTATTGCTCAGAAGGAACCGCCCCTCGCCGTCTTCAACGGACAGCACATCCATGTCCATGGCGCCGTTGTTCAGCTCCCGCTCGCGGGGAAGGCCATCGGCGTTGTTGCGTACAAGCAGCGAAAAACGGTTTTCCTGCCTTGGCTCCCAGTCAAACGACGCGCTGGCGAGATAGTTCGTTCCGGCCTCGGTAAGGGCGTCCACGCGGACAATCGCGTAGAGGACGTCCTCGCCGGCCAGCATCTGCTCCAGCGTGAACTGGAAGTCCTCTGTGGAGGCGGAGACGCCGGTGTCCGCCAGCTCCGCCTGTTCCGGTACAAACATGGTTCCGTCCTCGATCATGGCCTGCTCCTCCTCGGTATAGCCGGGCAGCGTGGTCGGGTAATTCTCCTCCGGCGAATAGGCGGTCACGCCGTCGTCGATCAGCGCGGGCTGCCCGGCGAAGATCCGGTCAAAGCCGAACCAGCCATTCTCCACCGCGGCGAGCGCGGTTCCGCAGAGCGCCAGAACAAGAACAGCCGCCGCCGTCACCCAACGAAGGGCCTTTTTCAGCTTCCGGTGCTGGGTTGGCGCGTTGATTTTTTTCATGGTAAGTTCACAGATCCTTTCCTGACTGTCGGGGGAGAGCGGCTCGACCGGCAGCTCCGGTGGATCTACATAGTCCAGCAGTTCCTCATATCGCAGATACATCTAACATTCCCCCTTTTTCAAAATATGTCTTCAATGTCTGTCTGCCCCGGCTCAGCCGGGTGCGGACGGTGGAGTGGGGCATCTGCATGATGGCGGCAATTTGCCGGGCATTTTGCCCCAGATCGTAGTAGCGGAAGAAGATCTCCCGGTCCTGCGGGCAGAGCGTATTCAGTGCTTCCTGCACCATGGCGGCGCGCTCCTTGGCGCTGAGCTGCTGCCAGAGATCGTCCTCGACCCGGAGGATATCCTCCTCCAGCGTCAGCGGCTGCCGGAAGCGCCGGAAGCGCTCCACCGCCTTATTTCTGGCCACCGTGCCGAGCCAGGCGCGGAGATTGCCGGTTTCGATCTTTGCGGCATTTTCCCAAAGGGCGAAAAAGACGTCTGCCGACAGCTCCTCCACATCCTCCGGCGCGTGGCCGCGCCCCCGGATGATCGCCGCCACGTAGGCCCCGTATTGCCGGATGGCCTGTTCCAGCGCCGCCGGGTTTTGCTGTTTCAGCTGCCGGAGCAGCTGCATTTCCTCCATGGCCTTGCCTCCTTTGTGAGTCCTCACACCTGTCAAGTCGCAAAAACAGGGGAATGTGTCTCACAACGCGCAAAAAAACAGGACGAGAGGGTGGGCCTCTCGTCCTGTTCCTTATTCATCCTGCGGCGAATCCTCGGAGACCGCCGTGGTTGGGATCTCGTCCGTCGGCGTCAGGTCTGCCTCTGTGACGACGTAGCCGTCTGTGGTACTGAGCACAATGCCCTTCGGAGAAACCTGAGAGACGGTGACGACATTGCCCTCCATCAGGGGGTCGCATAACAGCAGCAGTGTACTGGAATTGATAAAGGTTGTATTGACCTGTTCGCCGTTGATATAGGCGACGCTGCTCGGCGTAAAGTGCCGGCCGGTGACGAACAGAGCCTGCCCGACGGCGCTGGTTCTGGTGATCTCAATCGGCAGGACGCCCATTTGCAGCTGCGTGGGGAGATAGGGGTTGACGCCGTCCCAGCACACCATGTCGCCGTAGAGCATATCGTATTGCAGCAGCTCCAGCTCGTGCAGGTAGTCGTCGTTCGCGTCGCGGCCCTGATGCAGCTTGGTGAGAAGGCCGTTGTGGTAGCCCATCAGCTCCATAACCCGGCTCGTCAGCTGATAGGCCGCAAGGTCCATGTCCTCCGCTTCGAGCGTGTAGTTCGTCCAGATGACGTACTCCGTCTTCATCAGGTCGCCGGAGACGAGATCCTCGGACTCGATCTGCAAGGACGGCAGGTGGTCGCCGTAGAACACAACGATGATGCGCTCGCTGTAGTGCTTGAGCGTCGAGGTCAGCTCGCCGATAAAGGCGTCCATCTCAGCAATTTGGTTCACATAATACTCATATGCGCATTTCATGCCCGGATCGCTGACACCCTCCACAGTGATGCGCTGGTTCTCGTCGATCACCTCGCGCGGGTAGCGGCCGTGGCCCTGTACGGAGACCGCATAGATGTAGTCCTTCTGCACGGAGCTGTTCAGCGCATCGCGGATCTGCTGGATCAGACATGCGTCCTTTGCCCAGCCGAGCGCGTTGTAGGAAATGTCGTTCATGTACTCCAGCGAGGTGAAGGTATCGAAGCCGAGATTGGCGTAGACGTGATTGCGGTCGTAGAAGGTACCGGTATTGTTGTGGATCGCGTGCGTGGAGTAGCCAAGCTCGTGGAGCAGATACGCGGTTGTTTCGCAGGTGTTTGTCTGCATAATGGTGTTGTAGGGGTACTCGCCGGTGCCGAAATAGTGCGTGCTCATCTGCGTGATGGCCTCAAACTCCGTGTTCGCGGTGCCCGCGCCCACGACGGGTACGGTCAGATAGCCGGACGGGCAGCTGGCCTTCAACGCCTGAAAATTCGGGACCGGGTTTTCGGAGCAGGTGACGGTGGTCAGCTCGTTGATGTCGAAGAACGACTCGAGCTGCACCATGATAATATTGGCGTACTGGGAGATTTCCGGCTCCTCGCCGTCGTCGATCTCCTGCACGACCTCGAAGACGACGCTTTCGTCATACTGATCCGGCTTGGAGATGCCGTGGCTCGCGACACTGGACGAGAAGCAGTAGGGGAAGCCGTACTGGTCGTAGGCGTCGTGCAGGTTCGGCATACTCTCCGGGAACAGCCCGGCCTGCGAGCCGCCGAAGAACACGATGAACACGCCCAGCGCAACGGCGCCGACCGTGATGCCCGCCGAAACCCAGCGCGGCTGGCGGTTCGGCAGATAGCGGAACAGGAACACCAGCGCCGTGATGACCAGAACAATGCACACGCCGATCAGGATCAGCTCCCACGGCTTCAGATAGACCGTGAAGATGTCCGTCACATCCCCGATTACGGCAAGATCGGCATAGGTCAGCGGCGTGACGCGGAAGTCTGTGATGACAAACTCCACAATGCCGAGCGTCAGCCAGATCACGCTGACGACTGTGATCACAAAATAGCGCTTGCGCGGGATGACAAGGGAGATACAGAGCATGGCGAAGATAATCAGCACGTTGACGCAGAACATCAGCGGGTTCGTGCCGAGAAAGACGAACGCCTCCCCGAACGAGCGCCGCGCGAGGATCTCAATGGCCAACGTCAGGATGATTGCCAGCGCAAGGCAAAATACCAGCGGCCGCTCGTCCAGCCACTGCGCAGTGTGGCGCACCCAGCCGGGCCAGGGGATCGGCCTGCGCGCCTTTTTGCGATTCCGTCTCATCGATTCCCCTCCTTGGGCGAATTGTTTTCCATGGATGATATCTGATTCTCAGCCATTCTAGCACAAAAACGAGGAAAGAAAAAGAGACATTCCAATCATTTTTTCCACAATTTTTCCGCTGTCAATACAGCAAAATGCCGGAAAAAGGGGCGCCTGCCAGGCAGGCGCCCCTTTGCTGCGGTTTAGTACGGTGCGGGCTGCATCATGCCGAAGCTGCAATGCTCGACAAGGCCGCCCATCGTGTAGCGGGAGTAATCCCAGTTCTCGACGGGATAGTTGACGACGATCTCGCCGTTCTCGATGGAGATTTTGCCTTCAATGCCGCAGTCCGGGCAATCGACAGTGGTACCGTTGCGGAACTGCACCATTTTGCTGTGGCACATCGGGCAGATGCCGGGATCGCCGCGGTACTGGATCTGCAGCGGATGCTTGTTCGCGAACTCCGCCACATTCTTGCCCAGCTCCTTGGCGCGGTCGTACATCTTCTCCTTGTAGCCCGGCTCACCGAAGATCTTGCCCATGCCGTGGAAGTCGCAGTAGTCGACGAACGTCGCGCCGATCGGGAAGCCCAGCGTCTTCATCAGCGGAATGCCGAGGGAGACCCAATGATGATCCTTCGCGCCGCCGAGGGAAATGTAGCCGATGGAGCGGTGCTTGAAGTTCCGCTTGTCGAACGGAACCATGTCAACCTGATCGTGCGGGGCCAGCATGCCGGGGTTCTTCGGGTCAGCGGTCAGGGAGCGGCGCTTCATGTGCTCCTTCATGGTCTGGCCGAAGTCGTTGGCCGGGCCGAGGCGGTCGACGAGGTTCTTGTACTGGCCGACCGGGCTGATGCAGTAGACCGGGCAGTAGGCGATGATGCCGTCGGACTCATAGATCGCGTCGCGGACCATCTGGAAATCGTCCTTGATGACGCACTCCACACAGGGAGCGCCGTCATTGCGGCTGGAGGAGGAGCACTTGCCGCAGCCGATGCAGCGGCCGATGGTCAGATTCACCATGTCGATGATCTGGGTTTCGGCGCCCATTTCCTGCGCGCCCGCGATGGCCTGCTCCAGAAAAGCGCGGCCCACGCCGCCCTTTGCACGGCCGAAGTTCAAACCTAATACTTTCATTGCAGTCTCCTCCTTTACAGTTCGTCGCTGTGAAGCTCGATGTAGTGATCCTCGATGCCGCCGAAGAGCATCCGGGAGTGCTCGATTGCTTCCTGCGTAAAGGCAATCTTGACCTCGTCGCCGACAATGCTCAGGTCACCCGTGATGCCGCAGACCGGGCATTCCAGCTTGGTCGTGCCGGGGATGACCGTGAAGGTGCGGCCGTGGCAGGTCGGGCAGTAGCCCGGATCACCGAGATAGGCGACCTGCGCCGGATCGACGCCGATGGACTCGACAAGCGCCTTGCCCGCCTCGGTGCACTGCACCGCGAACATCTCCTTGCGCTCGGGGCTCTTGTAGTAGGCATGGATATCAACACCTGCGACGACCTTAATGGTCTGCGAGAACGCGCCGACATGCATGGCCGGCAGGCCGTAGGAGACCCAGTGGTGCCACGGGCAGCCGCCGACGGAGATGAAGACGGCATAGCGCTGCTTGAGCAGGCGCTGGTCGATATCCGGCTGGCCGGCGGCCTTACGCTGCTGGTCGCGGTGCGTTGCGACGGCGCGGTCGCAGGCCGGCCCGAGACGATGGAAGAAATCGAAGAACTGGCCGCAGGGCGCGAGGACATAGACCGGGGAGGCGATGATCACGCCGTCCGCATCGAGCCACTTTTCCAGAATTTCCTGAAAATCGTCCTTGAAGATGCAGACCGGGGTGTTGAACTTGCCGGCCTTGAAGCCGCCGGAGCAGGCGCCGCAGCCGCGGCAGCGGCCGATCTTCTTGGTCATCATCTGAATGACTTCGACCTCCGCGCCGGCAGCCCGGGCGGATTCCACTGCGTTGTTCAGGAACATATCGCAGGTCTGCTTGGGGCGGCCGAAGTTCAAAGCGAGAATTTTCTTCATGTAACTTCCTCCTTTAAGTGCCTGACGCCAAATATGGCCGCCGTGCGGCGGCCATATTTGGAAGCTCATTTTACTAAATCCAGTATATCAAATAGAGCGCGGTTTGTCTATGCTAATCGCAGGGGTGTTTTTCCACAAAATTCAGCGGTCGGTTTTTGTTGAAACAGCCCAATTACCGGCGGCCGCGGCGTGCGCCGCCGCCAAGGCCCGTCGGACGGCCGCCGCCGAGACCGGAACCGGCCGCGGGACCGGCCGAGAAGCTGCCAACCGGCACCGGCTTCTCCGGCACCTTCGGCGCAACACCCTTCGGGTCGACGCGCTTGACCGCCGCGCAGTCCGCCTCGCAATTGCCGCAGCGGACGCACTTGTCGGGATCGATGATATGGATCTCGCCCTCGCTGCCGAGCACGGCGCCGACGGCGCAGATGGCGGGCAGCTGGATGCGGCACTTGCCGCAGCCGTGGCAGGTCACGGGATCGAGGTAGAAGCGGACGAGCTTGTTGCAACGCAGCGTGCGGCACTTCTTGCGCTTGATGTGCATGACCCAGTCGGACTCAAAGTTTGCGATGCTGTCCAGAATCATGCGCGCGCCCTCGCGGCTCAGCTCGCAGTCGGCAAACTGCACCATCGCGCCTGCAATCTCGCGCAGCAGGTCGAGGTCGTTTTCACGGCCGAGGCCGGAGGCAATATCGGTGATAATCAGGTCGAGCTGCTGGACACCGCCGCGGCAGAACACGCCCTGACCGCAGGAGGAAGCGCGAATCGCCCGCGCAGTTTTCAAAGCCCAGTCGACGACGCACACGCCGTCGCCGCCGGTGAAGGCAGTGATTTTCGCATCTGCCAGCGTTTTGGAACACTTCATGTCGATTCCTCCTTATTCCTGAATCTGGTATTCATTCCAGAACGGTACGCGCTCAATGTTGAGACGCAGATGGCACTGCATGCAGCGCTCGGCCTCCTTGGCCGCCTGCGCGTCGTCCATGTTCTCAAAGCGCATCAGCTCTGCGAAATCCTCGTACTTGCCGATATGCGGGTCGTACTCGGTCTCCGGTGCGAGCGGACGCAGGATCTGGCCGTCGCCGCCGAGGAAGATGTCGCAGTGGACTGCCGCCTCGCGGCCGCCCGCGATCGCGCCGACAACGGAGGCCGTGCCGGTGACACAGTCGCCCGCGGCAAAGATGCCGGGCACGCTCGTCATGGCGTTGTTCGTGGCCACGCGGTTGCCGCGTCCCAGCTCGACGCCGAATTCCGCGTTCAAACCGGAGTGCTGGCCGGTTGCGAAGATGATGGCGTCGGCGGTGATGGAGCCGGCGGAATCCGGCACCTCCTCGACGATAAAGCGGCCGCCCTCGTTCTTCATGGAGGCGATCTTGTTGTAGTGGAAGGTCAGCTGGCCGTTTTCTTCGCGCGTGATCTGCTTGAAGGAGCAGGCGTTGTGCAGCTGGATGCCCTTCTCGAGGCCCTCCTCGATCTCGTCGTCAGACGCGGTCATTGCGTCGCGGGCTTCGAGGCAGGCCATGTACACGGTCTTCGCACCCTCGAGATAGGCGGTGTTCGCCACGTCGAAGGCCACGTTGCCGCCGCCGAGCACCAGAACGGACTCCGGCATCGGGCACGGCTCGTGCAGCGCATGGGCGCGCAGGAACTCGACGCCCGTATACACGCCCTCAAAGTCGTGACCGGGGATCGGGATACGGGAGCCGGTGTTTGTGCCGACCGTGACGATCACGGCGTCGTAGTCGGCCAGCAGCGCTTTCGCGTCGGTGATGTTCTTGTTGTACTCGATCTTGACGCCGGTGGCGAGGATGTCGGCAACCTCGTCGTCGACGATCTCCTGCGGCAGGCGCTCCTTCGGGATGCCGACGGCCAGCATGCCGCCCGCGACCGGGTTGCGCTCAAAGACCGTGGCCTGATGGCCCTGCAGCTGTAAGTAGTAGGCGGCGGTCAGGCCGGCGGGGCCCGCGCCGATGACGGCAACCTTCTTGCCGGTGGACGGCTTGGTGACAACCTGGGACTCCCAAGTCTTGCCGCCGTTCTTATAGGCCAGGTACTTCATGCCGCGAATGTTGACGGCGCAGTTGACGTCGCCGCGGCGGCACGCCTTCTCGCAGAAGCGCATGCAGATGAGGCCCAGCGAGCCGGGGAACGGGTTGACCTCGCGGATGACCTCCAGCGCCTCGTCGTACTTGCCCGCGCGGATGAGCGCGAGGTAGCGCGGCACGTCCGTGTGGATCGGGCACTCGGCGCGGCAGGGGACAAGCGCCTGCTCCTTGGTCGGGTACTTCTCCATGCGCTCGGGCTTGTCGAGCAGCGCGCCGGTCGGGCAGACCTCGACGCAGGCGCCGCAGAAACGGCAGCCGGAGTTGGCCATCGAGCCGTCGCCGGAGATCGGCATGACGGACACGACGCCGTTTTCATCGGTCGTGAAGTCGAGCGCGCCGACGCCGCGCACATCGCGGCAGACACGCACGCAGCGGCCGCAGAGGATGCAGCGGCGCAGGTCGCGGTTGTAGAGCGGGTTGTCGCCGCAGAAGTAGTTGTTGATCTTGCCCTTGCGCAGGCGCTCGTCCGAGACGCCCAGCTTCTGGCGGATCGACTGCAATTCACAGTTGCCGTACTTTGTGCAGGTCGTGCAGTCCTCGGGATGGTTTGCAAGCATCAGCTCGACGGACAGGCAGCGCGCCTCCTTGAGGTCGGGCGCGTCGGTTGTGACGACCATGCCATCCTCGACGGGGGTTGTGCAGGCGGTGGTCATGCCCTCGTGACCCGAGATGTGGCACACGCAGAGCTTGCACTCGCCCTCGGCGGGCAGATTCGGGTGGTAGCACAGGTGGGGGATGTAGATGCCCGCGTCCAGCGCTGCGTTCAGCACGGAGGTGCCGGCTGCCGCTTCCAACACATGGCCGTCGATCGTGAGTTTCACGGTATTGCCCATGATTCCACTTCCTTTTCTTTCCATTTCTCAATTTATTTTTCCGGGTGCGGCCCGGATCAGTACGGGGGAGCGGGGCGCCGCGCCCGGCAGGCGGAGAGGTGCCCGGTTTTCAGAAAGCGGGAACGCGCAGCGTGCGCGCTCCCGCTGGGGATATTGGGGAACAGGCGATTATTCCGCCGCGGCCTCCTCGGCGTCCAGACGGGCGTAGAGATCGGTGACGTACTGCACCGCGTGCTCGCCGGCGATGCGGCCGGAGTTCAGCGCGTAGCCCATCGTGTTGCCGGGCAGGATGAAGACGTAGGAGTCAGCGTAGATCGTGCAGGTGTCAGTGCCCGCCGCGTACAGGCCGGGGATCGGCGCAAAGTCGGGATCGATGACCTCGGCCTTGTCGTTGATCTTGATGCCGCCCAGCGTGCCGTAGCCGCCTGCGACCATCGTGACGCAGTAGTACTTCGGCCCGACGATCGGGTGCATGAACTTCTGATCCTTGAAGTACAGGCTGTCGTGCGTCTCGCACATGGCGTTGTACTCCTCGATGGTCTTGCGCAGCTGCACCGGGTCGAAGCCGACCTTCTCTGCCAGCTCCTCAATGGAGTCGGCGACGGCAAAGCCGGGGTCCTTCGTCTCAACGGCGGAGGCGACGTCCGCCTCGAAGCCGGTCGGGAAGAGCTGACGGCCGACCATGTTGATGACGTCGAAGCCCTGCTTCATGTACAGGTCGATGATCGACTGATCGAAGATCGAGTAGGCGTGCTTGCCCTTCTGCGTCGAGCAGATGTTGGAGCGGAAGGTGGAGTTGCCGAGGAACGCCTCGTTCATGATGCGCTCACCCTGAATGTTGACGCACAGGTTCGGCTGCTCGGCCGTGACGGCCAGGCAGGTGTAGTTGCCGTCGAGCATCGTGCCGCCGGCCTGCTCAATGGCCATTTCGGTCTTGGCGGCGCCGGCCTTCCAAGCCATCTTGATGCCGTCGCCCACGCAGCCGGGGACGCGGAAGGAGCGAAGCTCCGGGCCCCAGGTGAAGCCGATGTGCTCTTTGATCATCTCGGCGTTGGAGCCGAAGCCGCCGGTGCAGATCACTGCTGCCGCGCACTCAATCTCGACTTCCTCACCGTTCTTGTCGACGCCCGCAACGGCGACAACCTCGCCGGCGTCGTTCTGGATGATCTCCGTGCCGGGGGTCTCGTAGTAGAACTGCACGCCCAGTTCCGTTGCGCGCTCGGTCATGATACGGATCATGGTCGCAGCGCCGCCGCCGCCGTGGCGACCCGTGTCGGACTTGACGACGTGCCAGGTGGCCTCCGCGCCTTCCTGCGAGAAGTACTTGAACGCACCCTCAAATTCGACGCCCATGTCGAGCAGCCACTCGATCGTGGAGCCGGACTTGTACAGGTACTCGCGCACGAGACGTGCGTTGGAGCGCCAGTGCGTGTAGGTCATAAACTTTTTGAACGCCTCTTCCTTGCGGATGGAGATCAGATCGTTTTTCTGGATGCTCGTCTCAATGCCGAGCGGGCCCATGCCCATGTTGGCCGCGCCGCCGCCGGTGGAGTTTTTCTCAAGCACCGCGACAGATGCGCCCTTTTCCGCCGCCGCGATGGCGGCCGCCAGGCCGGAAGGGCCGGAGGCAATGACAACAATGTCAGCATATTCAAGCTGTTTCATAGCGTTTGTACCGTTCCTTTCTTAAGCCTTGGCGCAGGCTGCGGCGTTTTCGCCGGCAGTCTTGCCGGAGTAGATGGCGAAGCCCATCTCAATGCCGGGCATCGTGGACATGTAGGTGTCGTCGGAGATATTGCCGCAGTCCTGACCGGCGGCGTAGAGGCCGGGGATTGGGTCAAAGTCGTCCGTGAGAACCTGCAGATGCCAGTTCACGCGCACACCGCCCTGCGAGCTCTCGGCAGAGGGCAGGAACTTCGCCGCGTAGTACGGCGCCTTGATCTCCTTCAGGCTGTGGTAGCTCTTGCCAAAGTAGCCGTCGCGGCCAGCCGCAGTGTAGTTGTTGTACTCGGTGAGTGTCTTGGCCAGATTGTCGGCGTTCTCGCAGCCCATCTTCTCGGCCAGCTCCTCAATGGAGTCCGCCTTGACGACAACGCCGCAGACGTCTGTGAAGTCGTGAAAGAACGAGGACACGTCGATATCGGCGTAGTCGGAGCCGTAGACGTCGAGGCCGTTTTTCTGGTAGTCGCGGATCAGATCCTCGCCGAGGATCATCCATGCGCAGCCGTTCTTCTGCTGCGCAATCTGGTTGGCAGTCCAGGAGCCGTTCTCAAAGACTTCCTCATCCATGATACGGTCGCCCAGCACGTTGACCAGCAGGTTCGGCTGACGGAAGATCGCGTCGACGGCGGGGGAGACCTGATCACAGGGGATCGCGGTGGCCATATGCAGAATCGTGCGGTTCTTGCCCGCGCCGACGGCGTGCGCCATCTTCAGGCCGTCGCCGGTGTTGGTGGCCGGGGCCTTCAGGACGACGGTCTCGCCGTCGACATAGCCGGTCAGCTCCTTGACCGCGTTCGGGCAGCCTGCGAAGCCTCCTGCGGCAACTACAACGGCGCCTGCTTCCACCGTGACCTCGTCACCGGCCTTCACGCCGGTGACCTTGCCGTCCGTGACGATCAGCTCGGTTGCGGCGGTCTCGGTCAGGATCTGCACGCCCGCGGCCTGCGCGGCGGCGACCAGCGTCTTGGCAAGCGGCGCATCGGAGTCAAGCCATGTCAGCTCCGCAGAGGAGAAGCTGCGTACCGGAACTGTGAAGTGCGCGCCCTTTTCTTCCAGCCAGCGGACGGTATCCGGCGCGCTGACGACGAACTCGCGCACCAGACGCGGGTCGACGCGGAAGTGGACATAGTCCATCATCTTTGTGTACGCCTGCTCACGGGTGATGGAAACCTTGGCGCGCTTCTGGGCGGCGGATTCCACGGCGAACAGGCCGGCGTGCTTGTTGGCCGAGCCGCCGAGCGTCGCACTCTTCTCGAGCACGATGACGGATGCGCCCTTTTCCGCTGCGGCGATGGCAGCGGACAGGCCGGCTGCGCCGCCCGCGACGACTGCTACGTCGCATTTGTAGTTCTTCATACTCCTAACCTCTTTCTGTGTGATATTTTGGGGATAACGCTTTTTTACTGATCTATTTTACCAGCTTACCCGGAAAAAAGGAATACGTGCAGCGACCTTTTGTGAAAGTTGCCCAAAGGGTTTGGAGAAAATCACAACAATTCGCAGCCCGTATCCCGCTGCTGTCTCTATTATACCGAACAACTTCACCCATTTCAAGGGGTCTGGGTGAAATTCGGTAAAAATATTTTACTAAATGCAGGCGGCGCGACAGGAAGCGCGAAAACCGCCCCAGTCGCGCCGCCGCCAACGCGAAAAACCCGGCATGGCCCGCAGGCCATGCCGGGTGGGATATGAGAATGTCCTTGTGCGAGAAAGATGCTTACTGGTTGTTGAGCCAGCCGGTCAGCTGCTCCTGCAGCGTGTCGATGTAGGTCTGCGCGCCCGCGACATCCAGCTTGTCGAGGAACTCCTGATACAGCTCATCGGTGTAACCGCCGGTGGTCAGCATCGGGCGGAACTCGTCGACGCAGGCGGAGATGCCGGCGATTTCGGTTGCCAGATTGCTCGTGTCGATGGTGAAGCCCAGATACGGGGAGATCTCAGCAGACTCGTTGACGGACAGGGAGTACTCACGGAAGTCGCCGCCCTGGCCGTTCCACGGGGCCACCAGGAACTGGTTGCCGACGAGGTAGTCGTTGTTGTGGTATTCGACGGAGTTGGAGTCCACGCCATCCGGGTATTCAATTTCGCCGCTGGGCAGGGTGACAAAGTCCTCACCCTCAATGCCGAACGCGAGGATCGTGTTCAGCTCCGGGGTCTTGTAGAGCAGGTCCATGAACTTGACCGCCGCTTCCGGCTCGTTGGAGGTGACCGGAACGCCGAGGCCGAAGGCGACCAGACGGGAGTTCGTGACCATGCCCGAAGCGATCTTCGGGCAGACGACATCATAGCCGGTAGCCTGCTTCTTCGAGACTTCGACGCCAACCTCAGAGCCGTCGATCTTGGAGAAGATCAGGTTCTGCTTCATAATCGTGTCGGTGTGCTCATCGTTGGTCAGAGAATCCGGCCAGATGTAGCCCTTCTGATCCCACTCGACCATGCGCTCGCACTGCGCCTTGAAGGCCGGGTGCGCATAGGCGTTGGACATATTGCCGTTTTCGTCGACGAACAGGGCGCCGAGGCTGTCGCCCAGGTTATCCCAGACGATGGAGTCCGCGAAGTTCTCCTCAGCGACGCAGAAGTAAGTGGTCGTGGGCGGGATGTAGCGCTGGCCGCCGACAGCGTACAGATCGGTGTTGTCGGTGACGGCCTGGAAGATCTCCTCCAGCTCGGAGCAGGTGGTCATGTTCTCAGCCAGCTCCACCATGTTCAGCTCTTCCAGAATGTCCTTACGCATGACAACGAACATATCCGTGGAGTAGATACGGTAGGTCGGGACGCCGTAGATGCCGTCGCCGAAGCTGTATGCGCCGATGTAGTCGCCCATCAGCGCCATCAGATCCGCGGCATAGTCCTCAGCCAGATAGGAGCTGATGTCCATCAGCTGGCCGTTGGCGTACATGTCGTTGAAGTAGATGCCGCTCAGCGGGACGATGTTGACCAGATCGAAGGTCTCGCCGCTGGTGATCATCAGGGAGACCTGCGTGGCGTAGTCGCCAAAGCCCAGATAGCGGATATCGACGCTGACGCCGATCTCAGGAACGGAGATCTCATTGACCGCCGCTTCAATCTTGTCGGCACACTCACCGAGGTTGCCCTTCATGTCGAGGATGGACATGACGATTTCGACGACTTCCTCGTCATCCTCGTCCTCGTCCGGCTCGTCGGGCGTCTCCGGCTCGTCGGGAGTATCGGTTTTCTCGGGGGTGTCCGGCTCATCCGGGGTTTCCGGGGCTTCCACATCCGGCTCAGCCGGCGTGTCGGCCTTTTCTTCCTTTGCGCAGGCGGCGAGCAGTGTCAGGCACATGCAGGCAACCAGCAGCAGAGCAAGAAGCTTGGACAGGTGTTTCATAGTGCATTTCCTCCTTTTCGGATTACAAGCTGCCCAAACAGGCAGCCCAAAACTAATATAATCCTAGCAGAATTTTGCAAAAGGTGCAACCATGGAAAAGCAAAGATGACAAATGATGAGAATTTATGAGTAATATTCGCGACCGAAAAGAAAGTGAACGGGGCGGATATACGGCGTCTGCGCGTTCAGAACGGCAAAAATATGATTTTTGCAGGAGTTCTGCCGCAGCGCCGCCTGTTGCGGGAAGGGCGTTTCACGGAGCGGCAAAAGCCCCGGCAAGGCCCGCAGGCTTTGCCGGGGGTGTGAATATGAGAATTTTTGAGCTTACCGGTTGGAAATCCAGTCGGTCAGCTGCTGCTGGCAGGTGTCGATGTAGGTCTGTGCGCCGGCAATATCCAGCTTCTCGAGGAAGTCCTGATACAGCGCTTCGGTGTACTGGCCGCAGGTCAGTGCCGGACGGAACTCGTCAATGGTAGCGGAGATGCCGGCAATTTCATTGGCCAGACCGGAAACATCGATCGTGAACCCCAGATACGGGGAAATCGCGGCCTTATCGTTGACCTCGAGCGCACGGGCGCGGAAGTCGCCGCCGTTGCCGACCCAGGGAGAATCGAGGAACTGGTTGCCGATCAGGTAGTCGGCATTGTGGTATTCAACGCTGTTCGGGTCCAGACCGTCGGGATATGTGATTTCGCCCGAATCAAGCCGGACATAATCCTCACCATCAATGCCCCAGGTCAGGATATCCATGATCTCGGCGTTTTTGTACATGAGATCCATGAATTTCACGGCGGCTTCCGGCTCCTCGGCTGTGACGGGAACGCCGATGCCAAAGGCAATCAGAAGGGAGTTTGTGACCATGCCGGGCGCAACGTTATTCGCGACGACGTCGTAACCTGTGGACTCCTTCTTCGCGGTTTCAACGCCGAACTCGGAACCGTCGTACTTGGCAAAGATCAGGTTCTGCTTCATGATCGTATCGGTGTGCTCGTTGTTGGTCAGAGTGTCCGGCCAGATATAACCCTTCTGGTCCCACTCCACCACGCGCTCACACTGCGTTTTGAACGCTTCATGGCAATAGGCGTTGGAAATATTGCCGTCGTTGTCGACAAACAGCAGGGCCTGGTTGTCACCGAGGTTGTCCCAGACGATAGCGTCCGCTTTATTTTCGCTGGCGAGGCAGTAATAAGAAGTTACGGGCGCGATATTTCGCATGCCGCCAAGCGGGTAGAGGTCTGTGTTGTCGCGGACGGCGTCAAAGATGGCTTCGAATTCCGTGAGCGTTGCGGCGTTCTGGGCGGCTTCCACCATACCCAGATCTTCGAGGATGTCCTTGCGCATGATAAGGTACATGTCGGTTGTGTAGATGCGGTAGGTCGGCACGCCGTAGGTTTTGCCGCCGAAGCTGTATGCGCCGATGTAGTCGCCCATCAGCGCCATCAGATCCGCGGCATAGTCCTCAGCCAGATAGGAGCTGATGTCCATCAGCTGGCCGTTGGCGTACATGTCGTTGAAGTAGATGCCGCCCAGCGGGACGATGTTGACGAGGTCCAGGACTTCGCCGCCGGAAATCATCAGGGAAATCTGTGTCGGGTACTCGCCGACGCCGATAAATTTGATGTGGACATTGACGCCGATTTCCGGGCCGGCAATGGCATTGATGGCGTTCTCAATTTTCTCATGAACCTCGCCGTTCGTGCCCTTCATGTCGAGAATTGCCATGGTGATGTCGACAATGTCGCCCTCATCATCGCCTTCCGGTTCCTCAGGCGTCGCGGGTTCATCGGGGGAGGCCGGCTCCTCCGGCGCACCCGGCGTACCGGCTGCATCCGGGGTGTTTGGCTCGGCAGGTTTTTCTTCCTTTGCGCAGGCGGCCAGCAGGGTCAGACACATGCAGGCGACCAGAAGCAGAGCAAGAAGCTTGGACAGGTGTTTCATTTTTGTTTCCTCCTTTTAGAGCAGATTGCGCAAAAACGGCGGCCCGAAATGTGATTTGATCCTAGCAGACAGTTACCAAAAACACAATGAAAGGAGGACCATGATAACAGAATATGAGGACAATCAGCTTGATCCGGTCTAAAAGGAAAGCAGCCCGGGCCGTAATGCCCGGGCTGCCTGTTCAAGTGCGCTCAAAAACTGCTTTTTGCAGGAATTCCGCGACTGCGCCGTGGTCGCAGTCGCAGGTGCATAGATCGGCCGCCTGTTGGACGGCCTCGTTCGCATTGGCAGGCGCGCCGCCGATGTCGGCACGGCGCACCATGTCCAGATCGTTCATGTAGTCGCCCATCGCCAAAAAGCGTCTGGTATCCGGAAACAGCCCCCGCGCCGCCGTCAGCGCGTCGCCCTTGGTCGAGGCGAGAAATTCAAAGTAGAATTCGCCGGAGCGGCAGATGCGCAGATCCGCGTCAAGATACGGCCCCGCGTCCACGGCCTGCTCGAGCCGGTCGAGCAGCGCCGCGTCATGGTGCGTGAGCACCAGCTTCATCCAGTCCTCCGGGATCTCCTCCGGCGCGCAGTGGGTGACCGGGAACGGCTCAAACGCGCGGTACGGGTCTATGACGCCGTTCGGGTTGACCTCATAGATGGCGTGCTCCGTGAAAATCTGCGCGCAGACGTCCGGCAGCAGCGCCACACTTTCGCGCAGCGCGCGCAAAAGCCACTGCTTCGGCATCGGATGGCGGTAGAGATAGCGCTGCGTGTCGTAGTCGTAGATCGCCGCGCCGTTGAAGAAGATGCAGGGGGCGTTGCACGGCAGCAGCTCCCGGTAGAAGTCAATGTTGTGCGGGCTGCGCCCGGTCGCAAGGCCGAAGCGCCCGCCGCCGTCCACAAAGCGGCACAGCGCGTCGCGCACGGCGGGCAGCAGCTCCTTTTTCTGCGTGAGCAGCGTCCCGTCGACGTCCGCGAAGAAATAAATGCCCTCGTATGGCAGCATGAAAGTCCTCTTTTCTGTGAAAATTCAGGATACCAGCCGCCCAATGCCCATTGCGAGCACAAACAGCACCGGCTGGTGCAGGAGATAGATCAGCAGCGATTGCCTGCCGCACAGGCGGAAAAACCGGATCACGGCCGCGTCCTTCGGCAGAGCGGGCAGCAGGCTTTTTTTCTCGCGGTAAGCCGTCCGCCCGAGCGCCGCGCCGATCAGGAACCAGCCGAGGTGCGGCAAAAGCGGGAAATAGTCCGCCGAGGCGAAGCCCTGCGCTGTCAGCCCGAATGGGAACAGATACGGGCAGGCCACGGTAAAGCGCGCGCAGACATACCCTGCGAACGCCAACAGTACACCGAGCACGGCCAAGGCCCAGTTCGGCAGCCGCCGGAACAGCGGCCAGAGTAGCATACAGATGCCGAGCAGGTGCAGCACACCGAAGACAATCAGCGCGCCCTCGGTGACGCCCAGCCGGTCGGTTGCCCATGTCACGGCGGTGATCAGCAGCCCGCAGCCGAGCACAATCCCGCCGCGCAGCGCGCTGCGGTGCCCCAGCGTCACGCAGATGCCGGAGATCAGAATGAACAGCACGCCGCCGTTCTGCTGAATGAACACATAGATCGCCGGTTCGCGGATCGGGATGCCGACGAACGCCGTCAGGTCATAGATGAAGTGGATCACGACCATGCACAGCAGGAAAAAGCCGCGCGCCGCGTCCAGCTCCCAGATCCGTTCAGTTCGCTCGTTTGGCATTTTCTTCCTCTTCCAGCTTCCGGTAGGCGACCTTGCCGACCAGCGTCTTGGGCAGCTCGTCGCGGAACTCGAAGTCGTACGGCATCGCGTATTTCGCAATCCGCTCGCGGCAGTAGGCGCGCAGCTCCTCCTTGACCGCGTCCGACGGCTCGACGCCGGGGCGCAGGACGACAAAGGCCTTGACCTTCTGCATCTTATACGGATCGGGTACGCCGATGCAGCACGAGAGCAGCACCTTCTCGTGGCTGTCGATGATGTTTTCCAGCTGGCTCGGATAGACGTTGTAGCCGGAGGTGACGATCATGCGCTTGATGCGCTGGCGGAAGTAGA
>CAZYZQ010000029.1:10495-22024 GCA_964652075.1 uncultured Oscillospiraceae bacterium | reverse complement strand
GATCCAGAACCTGACGGCGCTTGAAAATGTCGAATTGGCGGCGCAGATCTGCCGTGACCCGCTGGATGCAAAGAGCGTTTTGGAGCAGGTCGGGCTGGCTGACCGCATCTCCAATTTCCCTGCGCAGCTGTCCGGCGGCGAGCAGCAGCGTGTCGCCATCGCCCGCGCGCTGGCAAAGAACCCAAAGCTCCTGCTCTGCGACGAACCGACCGGCGCGCTCGACTATGTGACCGGCAAGGCAATTTTACAGCTGCTGCAGGACACGGCCCGCCAGACCGGCATGACGGTTGTCATCATCACGCACAATCAGGCGCTGACTGCGATGGCGAACCGTGTGATCTCCGTACAGAGCGGCACCATCCGCTCTGTGGTACAGAATGAGACGGTCACCCCCGTATCCGAGATTGAGTGGTGATCTCATGCTGAAACGAATGCTCCTGCGCGAGATCCGCGCATCGCTCGGACGCTTTCTGGCGCTCTTTGCCATCATTGCGCTGGGCGTCGGATTTTTTACCGGACTGCGTGTCACAAAGGCCGCGATGCTGGATACGGAACAGCGCTACCTTGACGAACAGGCCATGTTTGACTTTCATCTGGTGAGTACGGTCGGCTTCGACACGGACGCCGCACAGCTCCTGCGCGCGGATGCGCGCGTGCAGGATGCGGAGGGCTGCGTGACGCAGGATGCGCTTGTTGAACCGGAAGACGAGGAACGGACGTATGTTGTGAAGTTCCTCTCACTGCCGGAGCGCGTCAACCGCCCTGTTCTGACGGCCGGGCGGCTGCCGGAAGCGCCGGACGAATGCGTTGCCGACGCCATGGTCTTCACGGAGGCCGATCTGGGAAAAACCCTTCATCTCTCCCCTGACAATCCGGAGGATGTGGCGGATGCGTTTTGCGGCACGGAATACACCATTGTCGGTCTGGCGTCCTCCCCGATCTTCATGAATTATGAACGCGGCGGCACCAGCCTTGGCACCGGTACCGTTTTGGGCTTCGCCCTCCTGCCCCGCGAAAGCTTCTCGGCCGACTACGACTCGGATCTGTATCTTACCATCCCCACTGCGGGCGAGGTCTATTCCGACACCTATCAGGATGAGATTGACGCCGCAACGGATGGGATCACCACACTGGGCGAAAGCCTCGCCAACACACGCTACGACCGCCTTTTCTCCGACGCACAGCAGGAGGTGGCGGACGCGCAGGCAGAGTATGAGGACGGCCTGTCCGAATACGAGACGCAAAAGGCTGACGCAGAGGCCGAGATTGCCGATGCCGAGGACTCGTTGGCGGATGCACGCGCAGAGCTGGATGACGGCTGGGCGCAGCTGACGGAAGCGGAGCGGGAGCTGGAAACGCAGTCCGCCGACGCCGAGACGCAGCTTGCGCAGAGCGCACAGGAGCTTCAGGACGCGCTCGCGGCGCTCTACGACGGCGAAGCGGCGTATGAGGACGGTGTGCGACTGCTTTCACAGCAGCGGAACGAATGGGAGTCCGGCTGCGCGCAGTATGACGCCGCGCTGGCTGACTATCAGGCGCAGGCAGACGCCGTTGGCCAACAGCGTGAGGCGTTGGAGGCTGCAATGCCGCGCGAGACGCTCAATGCGCAATTAAACGCGCTTGCCGCGCAGCTCGGTCTGCCGGATGCGACAGCGGCCGCGCAGGCGCTGAATGACCCGGCCGTCGCCGCAGCAGTCGGTGCAGAATCCGCCGCTGCCCTCAAGCAGGCGGTCGAGGGCTACGCGGCGCTGGACAGCGCCGATGCGCAGTTGAACAGTGCAAAGGCGCAGCTGGATGCAACAAAGCAGCAGCTGGATGCGGGGGGCGTTCAGCTTGACGCCGGACAGGCGCAGCTCAACGCTTCACGCCGGGAACTGGACGCGGGCTGGACAGAATATTATGACGGACAAGCCGCGTTTGAATCGGCGCGCACCGAGTTCGAGCGCAGCACCGCCGAGGCGCGGCAGGAAATCGCGGACCACAGGCAGGAGCTGGAGGACGGCGAAACGGAATATGCCGACGGCCTTGCCGAGCTGGAAGACGCGCGCGCAGAGGCTGATCGGGAATTTGCGGATGCCGAGGCCGAGTTGGCAGACGGCGCTGCGGCCCTCTCCGACGCGCGTGACGAGCTGGCGGACTTTTTGCCGCCGGACGTCTATGTACTGGGCCGGGATACCAATATCGGCTATGTCTGTTTCGACAGCGATGCCAATATCGTTGCAAGTGTTGCGCGCGTGTTCCCCCTCTTCTTTTTCCTCGTTGCGGCGCTTGTCTGTATCACAACCATGACGCGTATGGTGGAGGATCAGCGCACGGAAATCGGCACACTGAAGGCGCTCGGCTACTCCGGCCGCGCCATTATGGCAAAATTTATGGCCTATTCCGGCGCCGCCACCCTTTTGGGAAGCCTCTTCGGGTACCTGTTCGGCAGCTGGCTGTTCCCGTTCGTCCTGTGGCGCGTCTATGGCATTATGTATACCATTCCGCTGGAGATTCAATATACTCTGGATGTGCCGCTTGCGCTGGTAATCATTCCGGCGTTCCTGCTGTGCATGTGTGCCGCGACCTGGTTCTCCTGTTATCGCGCGCTTGGTGAGGTCGCCGCCGAGCTGATCCGGCCGCGGACGCCGAACGCCGGGAAAAAGATCTGGATGGAGTATCTGACACCCATCTGGCGCAGGATGAAATTTCTGCACAAGGTCTGTGCGCGCAACATTTTCTCCTATCACAGGCGGCTATTTATGATGATTGTCGGCATCGGCGGCTGTACGGCGCTGGTGCTCACCGGTCTCGGGCTGAACGATTCCATTCAGGGCGTGTGCGAGGATCAGTATGGCGAGATCACCCTCTACGACTACGACGTCACTTTCTCCGAAGCACAGTCACAGCAGGCACAGGACGCGTTCCGCGCGCACTGCGGCGACGCAATCTCCGATTGTATCTTCCTCAGCGCCCTCTCCGCGGACGTCAGCGCGGGAAATCAGACAAAAACGGTGCATATGATCGTCACAGACGCGCCCATGACCGGGTATCTTGATTTTCACGACGGCGACCAGCCCCTCGAAATGCCGGAAGCCGGCGAGGCGCTGATCAACAACGGCCTTGCAGCTTCGCTGCGCCTGTCGGTCGGCGATTCCGTCACGGTCTATGACGGAAATATGCGCCCCATGACGCTCACGGTCTGCGGTATCTATGACAACTATATCTACAATTATCTCTATACAACGCCGGAAAGCTGCAAAGCAGGCTGGGGCTACGTCCCGGAAATAAAGAGCGCACAGGTTTTGCGCGGCGAAGGCTGGGATGTACACGCCTCCGCTGCCATTGCAATGGACGCGGACGACGTTACAAACGTCTCTGTCAACGCCGATATGCAGAGCCGCGTGGACAGCATGCTGGACAGCCTGATCTATATCGTGCTTCTCGTACTCGCCTGTGCGGGCGCATTGGCGTTCATCGTCCTATACAACCTGACCAATATCAACATTGCAGAGCGGCTGCGCGAAATCGCAACCTTGAAAGTCCTCGGCTTCCGTCCCCTTGAAACCGCCGCCTATGTTTTCCGAGAAAACATCGTGCTCACCGCGTTCGGAATTATCGTCGGCCTGCCGCTCGGCATTCTGCTCCACGCCTATGTGATGGACCAAATCCGCATCGACATGATTTCATTCGCGACAAAAATTGCGTTCCCCAGCTATTGCATTGCCGTTGGCCTGACCTTTGTCTTTGCCCTCGTCGTGAATTTCTTCATGTACTTCCGGCTGGAAAAGATCAACATGGCGGAATCCCTGAAATCTGTGGAATAAACAGGAAAAACAGGCGACTCTCCTCCCGGAGGGCCGCCTGTTCTCTTTGGTACAACCAATAGGGAAACGGCGTGACTTTTGTCACGCCGTTTCCCTTTAGAGCGCTGGATATTCCCATTTTTTGCGACCGTCCGGCATCATATCCCGGGGATCTTTTCCCGCTTCCCGACATGCGGGATCGGCTTCCAGACCTTTGTCTTATGGAACAGTGCCAGAAAATGCAGCGGGTACCAGGATGCGATAAAGAGCGGATATAACAGGATTGACTTCCACAGAGGCCGGAGCTTCCGCCGGCCAAGGAGGGCAGTTGCGAGCGCTGTCAACGTCATTCCGCCCCAGAACAGGACAGGCGTCATCGCGAGCATGAGCCAGCTCTCTGCGCGAATTGCGCAGAGCAGGCTCCACGCGCCGGGAATCAGCGCCAGAATCTGCACGGGCGGCATCGACAGATAGACTGCAAAATCAAGACAGAACCGGAAGCTGCGGGAAAAGACGCCCCGCCAGAGGCGCGGCAGATAACGTCCGGCAACTTCCATGACGCCGCTGCTCCAGCGCCGCCGCTGTACCAGCGACTGCCGGAACGTTACCGGCTCCTCATCATACGTCACGGCCTCGGGCACCCACCAGATCTTCTCCCCCGCCAGCGCGCACTGCGACGCAAACTCGGCATCCTCCGCCATTGTCTCGGTGTGCCAACCGCCGAGGCGTTCCAGGAGAGCGCCGCTCACCGCAAATCCCGTGCCGACCAGCTTCGCGGAGAGGCCGATATTTGCACGCGGGCGGCTGTAAAGAAGGTTGAAGTTTTCAAAATAGATATCATAGCAGCCTGAGATCCACGCGTCGTGCGGGTTCATCGCGGTTTGCCGCCCCTTCGCCACCTGTGCGCCCGCGCAGAACGCGTCGTTCATACGCGCCAGAAACGCGGGGTCGACCAGATTATCCGCATCGAACACGCAAAACGCATCGTAGCCTTTGTTTTGCAGGCTCGTAAACGCGCAGCGCAGTGCGTCGCCCTTGTTCCGCACCGTTCCCCAGACCGGGATAATCTTTGCCCCTGCCGCCCTCGCGGCCTGTTCTGTGTTGTCCGTGCAATTATTTGGAATGACGAAGATGTCAAACAGCTCGCGCGGGTAATCCTGCCGCAGAAGTTGGGAGACTGTCCGCGCAATGACCTGTTCCTCATTTCGCGCGGCCAGCAGGACGGCAAAACGTGTCTTCGCCGCAGCCCGGGGCAGCGCCCTGCGCGGCAGAAGAAAAAAGATGCCGATCAAAGCAGTATAACCAGTAAACAACTTTAAGACAAACGCCAAAATATCGATCCATCGTTCCATATTGCACTCCTCCAGGCTGCTTCCGCCGGAAATTCTGGACTTATATTAGCCGCAACCTGTCAAAGAAGCGGTCAAATGAACCGTCAAGAATTTGTCAAATTCCCGGCTTTTTCCTCTACAGCATACCGCCTCCCCGCTTTAAGAATCAACGCGAAAACATCTTAAGGTTTTCTTACAAACAGCAAAAAGCGGCACACGGGAAGTCCCCGTGTGCCGCTTCCATATTTTCGGATCAGCCGCCGTTCGCTGCCAGCCAGGCATCAAGCTGTGCCTGTACCTCAGACACATATGCCTCGATCCCGGCTGTCTCAAGCGCGCTGATGTAGTCGCGATAGAACGTCTCCGTATACAGGCCGCAGCGCAGCGAATTGCGGTACTCCGAGGTCACGGAGGTGATCTGTGCAATCTGCGTGCTGAGCGCGCTCGTATCAATAGAGAAGCCCATAAACGGCGACTGCTCATTTGCCTTCACGATCTCAAGTCTGCGGTCGCGGAAGTCCCCGCCGCAGCCGGCAATCGGATAGGTCAGGAACATGTTGCCAATCGGCCAGTCCATGCCATGCCACTGGAACGTGGCGCTGTCGAAGCTGGCCTCTCCGTCGTCCGTCAAAACGTAGTCGGTTCCCTCGACGCCATAGGTCATCAGGTTCAGCACATCGCCATTCGTGTAGCACAGGTTCAGGAAACGGATCGCCGCTTCCGGCTCCTTGGACGTTGCGGCGACCGCAGAGCCCCAGTGCGTTACAGCGGAGGTGGCCAGAAGCTGCTGCATGATCGGCACGCAGAGCACCTCATAGCCGACCTGGCTTTCCGTGTCCTGTTTGACCTGCCCCTCGCCTGTCTTGCAGAAGGAGAAGCCGACGCCGGTCTGCATCAGCGTCGTGCCAAACTGATCCGTGATCACGGAATCCGGATAAATCAGGCCCTCCGCTTCCCAATCCGCAAGCATCTGGAAGTGCTCCTCCTGCGTGGACAACGAATCCGTATAGGTCACGTTGCCGTCCAGGGACGCGCAGATCATTTCGAGCGGATCGCCGAGGTCGTCATAGCAATAGCCGTCGGCAAACGCGCCGCGGTCTGCAAAGCTTTCAAACTCCCAGAGGTTGAAGCTCAGAATCTTATACATATCGCCCAAGCGTAATCGGAGACAGCTCCGTATTGGCCTTCACAGCGCGCAAAATCTCTTCAAATTCGGCCCATGTGGTCATGTTTTCCGCTTTTTCCCGCATTCCAAGCTCATCCAGCACGTCCGCGCGCATCACGATAAAGCTGCTGACCGCCGTGTCACGGAGCGGCGGGACGCCGTAAATTGCGTCGCCAATCGTATAGGCGCCCAGCTGGTCGCCAACTGCCGCCATAATATCGGACGCATAGTTCTCCTTCAGATAGGAGGAGATATCCATCAGCGAGCCGTTTGCCAACAGTGTCGCGTAGTTGGAGCCAGTCAACGGGGACACCATGACAAGGTCGATCTGTGTGCCGCCGCTCAAAGCGAGCGTCATCTGGTTGCCGAAGCTTCCCATATCCCAGAATTCGAAATTGACATGCACGCCGATTTCCTTTTCGGTAATCTCATTCAGGGCGGCGACCATCTGTCCGGCCGTCTCGCCCTTGTTGTACATATCAAGGTATGTCACGGTGATTTCCGTGATCTCGCCCTGATCGGGTTCCTGCTCTTCCGGCTGCGTCTGCTCGGGCGCGGTGGCCGGCTGTTCGTTGTTTTCCGGCGTTTCCGCTTCCACCGGAGTGTCCGTCTGGCCGTCCGATTTTGCGCACGCTGCAAGTAATGTCAGCAGAAGTGCAACTGTCAGAAGTGCTGCAAAAATTCTCCGTCGGTTTTTCATGTTTTTTCTCCTTTTTTTGAATTGACGGGAAATGCTGCGTGCCCGCCTGTCACGCTGCCTGAGAAAAAGGATATTGCTCTATGGGTTCATGTTATCATCTGGGGTTCAATGATGTGGGCAATCGCGGCAACTTCAGAAAAAGGCGGCAAACCAAACCTGTTATGAAAAAACCATGGTTCCGAATTTGGAACCATGGTTTTTCAGATATATTTTCTCCGATATTCTTCACTGAGCACCAGCATGGTGTTTTCAAACAGCGAACGCAGTCCGCTCCGGCTCTGGTAATCCGGGAACAGGAAATAGTCGACGACCTGCTTATATTTGGCGCATGGGCCGGATCCCATTATGATCGTACTGCCTTTCTGGCGGATCCTTCGCAAAATGGTATCCATACTCCTCACTTCCACATGCTCCAGTGTCGTTACAAAGACCACGCTCTGCTCTGTCAGCGTTTCCGTATCCTCCTGTATATCCGGATGCAGGCTGAACTTTGAGGTTCGCTTTCCTGTGATTGAGAGGTTTTCCTGTAGATAATTGACATTTTGTGCCTGCATCTGCAAGTAAAATGCCACTTTATCCGCACCGTGCAGCAGCTGCACAATTCTGGATATCGTGGCAGGATTTTCCGCCATATGCTTTAATTCCCCTGCTGTCGCATAAAGCTCCTCTGCGAACCCGGAGATGATTCCCTCCAGCGACTGCGCCTTCTCCCATGGAATCAGCCTGTTGTAGTAGTTATATTGTTCCACCGCTTCCCGCAGCGCATGGTGGAATTCCGAAAAAGAGCGGTACCCCAGCTTCTGCGCCATCCTCCAGATAGTGGTACGGGAACAGGCGGCCATGTCTGCAATCTCATACACGTTCATATTGGGGATCTGATCCAGATGGCACAGGATCTCCTGCGCAATCAGACGATAGGTGTTATCCAGAGGCAGTGAATTATAATATACAATCAGACTTTGCAGTACATTCATGAACGCTGCACCTTTCTCCTGTTATTCGATTATAGTATATAACAATCTCAGCTGCAATGCAAGCTCGTTCAATCTAAGTGCGTCCGTTCCAAATTCTGAACGTTCGCAGCCGGATGGTTTCGGAGCGGCACAATTGGAACCGCTCGTTGTCTTTTCTGGCGCGCGGGCCGGCCCTCCCACGGCTAGAATAGAGACGAAGGAGGAAAGCAGTATGAAATATGCACTGATGTCATCAATCCTGCGAAAAGAGCTGAAAACAAAAACCCCCTATTTTGGCGACGTGCTAAAGGCGCAGGCTCTGGGCTATGAAGACGCGCCGAACGCCTCCGCGGAGGAGCTTCGCACGTTTCTGGAAGCCCACGGCGTCCCATGTCCCGTCGGAACCCTGCGTTTTGAAGACCTGGTCGTGCTGGCAAAAGAAGCAGGGTATCAGGGAATTGATATGATGAGCCAGCTTCTGGAGCTTCCGGGCCCGGAAGTGCGTGCCATCCTCGCAAAACACGAAATGGCGCTCTCCTGCATCAATATCGTTGCCCCCTTCTGCTGTGCAACGTCGGATGCGGAATTCGCGCAAAAGACGGATGAGGTACGTCAGACCATCGATCAGGCTGCCGATGCCGGTGCGGAATCCGTTTTGATTATGCCCGCCTACACATGGCTTCCATCCGGTATGAGCCGTGAGGCTGGCTTTCAGCAGATGCTGCGCGGAATGCGCGAGAGCGCACAATACGCCAAACAGAAGGGCGTCCAGCTGACGACTGAGACGCTGCAATTTATAAAGACGCCGTATTGCAGCAACGGCGAGATCCTGCGGATGCTGGAAGCCGTGCCGGAGCTGACATTTACGCTGGACACAGGCAACTGCCTGCCGATGCTCGAAAATCCGTTGGAAATTCTGGACTGTGTTGCCGACCGGCTGATCGGCGTCCATATCAAGGACATGCAGTTTGTCGGCGGCGATGGAGATTACGCAACCGTAGACGGCCGCCAGCTGCGTCAGGTACCCTACGGGCAGGGGCTTGTGGACTATCCGGCGCTGCACCGCAGGCTGGTCGAGATGGACTTCCGGGGATGGGTTGCCTTTGAGGGCATGAGTCGAAACAGCGATCCGAAACTGGGGATCCGGGAGGATCTGGCCTGGTTTCAATCGCTATAAACCATAAAATTCAAGGAGGACTGGAATCATGAGAAAACTGAAATGCGGACTGATTGGATGCGGCTGGGTTGCGGATTGGAAACATCTGCCCTTCCTGTGCAGCTCCCCTGATGTAGAGCTTGTCGCAATCTGCGACGAACTGCCGGAGCGGATGGAAAGCGCTGCGCAGAAGTTCCAGCTGACCAATGTGAAGAAATACCGCGACTACCATGAACTGTGCGCCGATCCGGAGATCGAAGTCGTACATATCTGCACGCCGAACGCGCTGCACTATGAGATGGCAATGGCGGCAATTGCCGGGAAAAAACACGTCTTCTGTGAGAAGCCTTTGACGACAAATTCAAAGGACGCCATCTCGATGGTCGAAGCGGCAAAGGCAGCGGGCGTGAAACTGACCATCGGCCACCAGCGCCGCTTTTTCAGCAAGGTTCAGTTTGTACACCAGCTGGTGCAGGACGGCACGCTCGGAGAAATCTACTTCGCCAAAGCGCTGGATGCCCGCAGAAGAGGTGTTCCCACTTGGGGCGACTATATGAAGAAGGCGCGCAACGGCGGCGGCGTCCTGTTTGACGGCGCGCCTCACTCGCTGGACATGACCATGTATCTGATGGACAACTTCCGCCCGGTCAGCGTGCGCGGCGTGACGCTGGATAAGATGCGCTACGAGTTCGGCGGAAACACCTGGGGCCGCTGGGATGCGGAGCACTGCGACGTCGAGGATACGGGCTTTGCCCTGATCACGATGGAAAACGGCGCGACGATCTATCTGGAAGCGGCGTGGCTGATCAATATGCTCGGCATGTCCAGCGCCTCGACAATCGTCGGAAACAAGGGCGGTGCCGATATGGGTGGCCCCGGCGGCGCTGTGCGGGTCAACCAGATTGTCGCGGATAAGATGGTAACCTTCTCCCCCGAGTTCAAAATCATTGCCGGCGGCGAGCCGTACATCGGCGAGGCAGAAGCCAATGACGTCCAGCTGCAGGATTGGGTTGACGCCATTCGCGAGGACCGCGATCCGTTCATCAAGGGTGAGGAGGGCATCCCCGTCGTGCAGATCATCGAAGCAATCTATGAGTCCAATCGCACCGGAGAGGTCGCACATATCACCCCGTATAACGGCTGAGCCAAACGGATAGCTCAAAAACCCGGCACACAGGCATTCCTGTGTGCCGGGTTTTTCCGTTCTCATTTGAAGATGGCCAAACATCTTTCTTCATTTTCTACTGCGTCAAGTGCTTTGGGATGATCATGATTTAATCAACTTTTTTCTGTGGCGGAAATTCCAAAACATTTTTTCCAACGGTGAACGATAACGAACAACACATGGGACAACTTTCCCGCATCCCTCACAAAAATCCTCAAGTAAAACGACATCTGACTCATTGAGCTGTGTCCCATCCATTTTATTTAAGCAATCTAAGCAAAATTCTGCCATTTTATTCTCCCCTTCCCTATTTTTATTAGAGGTGGATGTCCGCCTGCTGTCAATATGAAATTCAATCGAGAAAGAGGAGAAATATGGAAAGCTTGTGCTGACGGAAGAGGACTATGAATTTATCAGAAAACGCAATCAAAATAGGTAAAGGGCAGGATTTCTTTGAGGACGACGCAGAAAGCATCGTCCTTTTCTTATCCACAGATGCAAAATGGCCGGACTGACTAAGTTGTCAGTCCGGCCATTAATTTCTTATTAGTCAAGTGGTTTCATCGTTGGGAACAGGATAACCTCGCGGATGGTGTCGGTATTGGTCAGAAGCATGACGCAGCGATCAACGCCAATGCCCATGCCACCTGTGGGCGGAAGGCCGTATTCCAGTGCGGTCAGGAAATCCTCGTCGAGCATCTCGGCCTCATCATCGCCGCGCGCGCGCAGCTCCAGCTGCTTTTCAAAGCGCTGGCGCTGGTCAATCGGGTCGTTCAGCTCAGAATAGGCATTGCCCATCTCACTGTGGCAGATAAACAGTTCAAAACGCTCCGTCAGGCGCGGATCCTCCGGGCTGCGCTTCGTCAGCGGGGAGACCTCAACCGGATACATGGTGATAAACGTCGGCTGCACCAGATGCTCCTCCACCTTCTGGTCAAAGCAGGCATAGAGTGCGTTGCCCCACGTCTTATCCGCCGTTTCCGCCAGCTCGACGCCCTTCTCTTTGGCCGCAGCCACAGCCTCCGCATCATCGGAAATCGCGCCAAAATCGATGCCGACATACTCCTTGACCACTTCGATCATGGTCATACGCCGCCAGCCGGGCGTCAGATCAACCTGCTCGCCCATCCATTCGACCTGATAGGTGCCGAGGATCTCCTTGGCCGCGCCGGAGATGATCCCCTCGGCAATCTCCATCATGCCGTGAAAATCGGTGTAGGCCTCGTACAGCTCAATGCTGGTATACTCGGGGTTGTGCTTCGGGTCCATGCCCT
>CAZYZQ010000029.1:0-10485 GCA_964652075.1 uncultured Oscillospiraceae bacterium | reverse complement strand
CTCATTGCGGAAGCAACGGCCGATCTCATAGACGCGATCCATGCCGCCGACAATCAGGCGCTTGAGCGGCAGCTCCGTTGCGATCCGCAGGTACATGTCGATATCCAGCGTATTATGGTGCGTCACAAACGGACGTGCGGCAGCGCCGCCGACCAGCGTGTTCAGCACGGGCGTTTCGACCTCGATATAGCCGCGGTCATCCAGGAATTTGCGCATATACTGGATGAATTTCGAGCGGATAATGAAGTTGCGCTTCACATCCGGATTGACCATCAGGTCGAGATAGCGTTGGCGGTAGCGCGTCTCACGGTCTGTCAGGCCGTGGAACTTCTCCGGCAGCGGCAAAAGCGACTTTGAAAGCAGCGTCACCTCTGTGGGCCGCACCGACATCTCGCCGCGCTGCGTACGGAACGCAGTACCGCGGACGCCTACAATGTCGCCAATGTCAAACTTCTTGAAGTGGTTATATGCCTCCTCGCCCAGCTCATCCTTGCGGACATAGAGCTGGATACGTCCGGCACTGTCCTGCATATCGCAGAAGCTGACCTTGCCCATGGGGCGCTTGCTCATCAGACGGCCCGCCAGGCGCACTTCCGTGCCCTCCGCCTCCAGCGTATCAAACTGCGCCTTCAAATTGCCTGTGAGATAGTTAAAATCAAATTTTGTCAAAAGGAACGGATCGTTCCCCCCCTGCTGCAAATTTGCGAGCTTTTCGCGCCGGATCTTCACCTGATCGGTCACATTCAGCTCCTGATTCTGCTCCTTTGCCACGTTGTTTCCTCCTATGTTGTGCTGCTCAGCGCTCGACCTTGACAATCTGGAACTGCACGGTGCCGACCGGCGCCTCGACGTCGACTACGTCGCCCGCCACATGTCCGACAACGGCGCGCCCGAGCGGCGAGTCATCCGAAATTTTGCCGGCGCCCGGATCGGACTCCTGCGAACCGACAATCACGAACGTGCTCTCCTCGTCAAATTCCACATCACGGACTGTCACCGTTGTACCAAGCGTCACAACGCCGGTATTCTCCTCGGTGTCGTCAATCACGGACGCATGCTGCAAAATGTCCTCGACCTCGGCAATGCGGCCATAGAGCTTGGACTGCTGGTTTTTTGCCTCGTCGTATTCGCTGTTCTCGGACAGGTCGCCAAAGGAGCGCGCCTCGCGGATCAGCTCCTCCACTTCCTTTTCCCGGGTTGTTTTGAGGTAGATCAGTTCTTCCTCCAGCTCGTGCAGCCGGGCTTGCGTGAGTTTATATTCTTTCGCCATCGTGTCGATTCCTCCATAGATTATTCAAGCGGGATTTGTGAGCAATTATAGATGAAAAGCCGGGTGCTGTCAAGTCAATCGCCCAAATTGAGCGCTTCCAGCGCGGCAATCAGCTGCGCATCCTCCTCACGCGGCAGGCGGTCGTAGTACAGATTCCAGAACGCCTCTTCCGACAGTTCAACCGGATAATCCGGCGTCAGGCCGACGCCGGCCAGACTCTCTCCCTTCGGCGTGAAGTACTGCCCGGTCGAAATGGCGATGGCCGACCCGTCGGAGAGCTGGAACGTATTCTGATAATAGCCCTTTCCGCTGGTCTGCGCGCCCACCAGAACCGCCCAGTCATACTCCCGCAGCGCCGCTGCAAAGAACTCCGCCGCAGAGTAGGAGTTTTCATTTATGAGCACCGCCATCGGCATCTCGATGCAGGCGGCGTCCGAGGTGTCGGTAGTCTCCTTGCCGCGATAATCAATACTCTGGAACAATGTGCCTTCCGGCAGGAGATAATCAAGCAGCTTGACGAGCTCCGTCTTCATGCCGCCCGGATTATTCCGCACATCAAAGATCAGTGCGGTTGCACCCTGCTCCACCAAATCTTCAATTGCCGCAATCGCGCGGTCGGCGCAGTTTGCATCGAAGTTTTCAATCGTAATCAGCCCCGCGCCGCTCTCCAGCAGCTCATAGGACACAACAACCGTATCGACTGTCGCGCGCGTGACCACAATATCCTCCTCCGTGCCGTCGGCATGGCGTACGGTCAGCGTGACCTGCGTACCCTCCGGGCCTTTGACACGTTCTTTCAACGTATCGAGATCCATGCCGACGGCGGTTTCCCCGTCCGCGGCGATGATGCAGTCCCCCACAACCAACCCCGCCTGCTCGGCCGGGCCGCCTGCGGTGACGGAGACAATCTCGTACCCCTTTTCTTCCTCGCCCTCCTGCGGCTGCTGGATCGTGACGCCGATGCCCACGTAGGCGTTGTTCATGCCCTCCATGTAGCTTTCCCAGTCCGCCGCGGAGATATAGTAGCTCCAGCGGTCGCCGAGCGACGCGATCATCGCGGCGCTGATGGCGTCGTTGATCGTCTGCTCATCGGCATCTCCGACGAAGTAGCGGTTGATATATTTTGCAATCTCGTTCACCTTTTCTGAAAGCGCGGAAGTCTCAACCACATAGTTGACGGTCACTTCCTGCCGTTTCTCCATCTCCGTATAGGTGATGACAAAGGTCACGCCTGCGGCAAAGAGCGCCACAACGAACACGGTCAGCGCCTTGAAAAACCGATTCATGCACACACCTCTCAAACTGACTGCTCCTCCGGGAATTCCCGCAGGAGCAGTCCATAATCAGGACACATAGTCCATTGGATTCACTGCCGTGCCGTTCACATGTAGCTCAAAATGCAGATGCGGCCCGGTCGATGCGCCGGACGAGCCGACATAGCCGATGATCTCCCCCTGCGAGACATATTGCCCAACCGAGACGGTATAATGGTCGAAGTGGAGATAGAACGTCTCTGTACCGTCGCCGTGATCGATTTTCACATAGTTTCCGTTCACGTCGTTGTAGGTCGCCATATAGACGGTTCCGCTCTTGCTGGCATAGACCGGCGTTCCGTAGCTCGTCGCCATATCAACGCCGTAGTGGAAGCGGTACTCGTTGTAAATCGGGTGCCAACGGTAGCCAAAGGCGTCCGTGATGTAGTAGCCGGAGACGGGGCACATAAAGCCGCTTGCGTTCGCCACAGGCACAGAGCCGGAGCTGCTGCCGCTGCTGGATGTGCTGCTTGCCGCAATCTCCTGCTGGCGGCGGCGTTCCTCCTCTGCCTTGCGGGCAGCTTCCGCCTCCTCTGCGGCCTTGGTGATTTCATACTGGGACTGAAGCCCCGCCAGCTCTTCGAGCAGCTCCTCCTCCAGATTTGCATATTCCAGCATCTCGGCCGTGATCTGCGAGCACTGCTCACCGAGCTGCACAATCAGCTGGCTCTGTTCTGCACGCTGCGTTTCAAAGGTCTCCTGCAGCGCCGCAAGCTCTGCCTGCTGCTCGGCCAGCTCCACCTTGGACGCCTCCAGAGCGGCGCGCTCGCGCTCCACAATCTCCGCTTGCGCCGTAAGCTGCTCCAACATCTCCTGATCCGCGCGGGCAACCTCCTGAATCATGTCGATCTGCGACAGCAGATCTGAAAAGCTGTCCGCATTGAAAAGTACAGACCAGTAGGAAACCGAGCCGGTCTCCTCCATGCTGCGAATCCGGGCACGGTAGCGGGTCTGCAGGTCGGCCGAATCCGCCAGTGCGGCGTCCAGCTGCGCCTGCTTTTCTGCAATCTCCCCGTTCAGGATCTGGATCTGATCGTCCGTCTCCTGAATCTGAATGCGCGTTGCGGCGATATTTTGATCGATCTCCGCCTTCTGCGCGACCGTCTGCTCAATCTGCTCTGTCAGCGTATCCACCTGCGCCTGCAGCGCCTCCTGCTGCTCGCGGTTTTCGCTGACCTCGCCCTCAACGCCCTCGATCTGCTCCTGAATCTCACTGGAAGAGGGCTCCGCGCTGACCATCAGCGACAGCCCGCCGACGATCAGGGACAGCAGCAGCGCACCGACAAGGCAAACGGCAACAATAGATACAATCCGTTTTCTTTTCTTGGAATACATAGAACGCTCCTTTTAGACCTTCAGGAACTTGCGGATCGACATCAGGCTGCCGAATACACCGACAAGGAATCCTGTGATGAGACATGCGCCGCCGAACATCACTCTGACATCCGCAAACGGCACCAGATTGACAAACATCCGCATCGTGTCCATACGCTGCACCCGCACCACAACAAGGTCATACAGTCCCCATTCAATAAAGAATGCGGCGGCAGCGGCGACAATGCCGATAATCAGTCCCTCGATCACATACGGCCAGCGAATGAAGCCGCTCGTCGCGCCGACCATGCGCATAATGGCGATCTCTTCTTTCCTGTCATACAGGGCAAGCTTGACCGTATTGGAGATAATCAGCAGTGAAACGACCAGCAAAACGGCGATGATGATTGTCGAGACAACGCGCAGAATCTGTTGGAGCGTTGCAAAGCCCTTGGCAAGCGCGTAGGGCTTCTCCACCTCCACGTCCGCAATCCCCTCAATCTCGCGCAGCTGTGCGGCCGTATCCTGCATCTGATCGTTGTTGACAAGTGTGACAACGAACCGGTCGCGGAAGGTGGATGCGTCGAGCCCTTCAAACAGCGCCGCGTCGTTCTGCTTTGCAATAAAGTTATCGAGCGCCTCCTGGCGCGTAACAAACGTCGCATTTGCGACATTGGGGATCATATTGATCTGCGAGCCGACACTTCTGGCCTGCGCCTCCGGGTACGTTTCGTCCACAAAGGCGAGGATCTCCAGTTCATTCTCCTGCGAGATGATGAGCTCATTCATATTGAGAATGACAAGCGCAAACGTGCCCATAATCACCATACAGGCAACCGTCACACAGATGGCGGCAAAGGACATCAGCCCATGCAGGAAAATGCCGCGGACGCCCTCTTTGAAAAGATATCCAATATTATTGCGTTTCATAGATAGTATCCGTCCATTCCGTCGCTGATAATCGCGCCCTCGTCGATGGCAATGACGCGTTTGGAGAAGCGGTTGACCAGCTCCTTTTCGTGGGTAACCACCATGACGGTCGTTCCCAGCGCATTAATCTGCTCAAGCAGCATCATAATTTCAAGCGAACGGGCCGGGTCAAGGTTGCCGGTCGGCTCGTCTGCGATGATCATCTTGGGGTTGTTGACCAGCGCCCGCGCGATGGCGACACGCTGCTGCTCACCGCCGGACAACTCGTGCGGATGGCGGCGGCTTTTGTTCTCCAATCCGACCAGCTCCAGCACATATGGGACGCGCTGGCGGATCTGCTTGGCCGACGCGCCCGTCACACGCATGGCAAACGCGACGTTTTCATAGACTGTTTTGTTATCAATCAGGCGGAAGTCCTGAAAGATGACGCCGATGGTGCGGCGCATATAGGGGATCTTGGAACGGCGCATCCGCTCCATGTTATATCCATTCACGAACACGCTGCCGTTCGTCGGCAGCAGCTCGGCTGTCAGCAGCTTGATAATGGTCGATTTTCCCGCGCCGGACGGGCCGACCAGAAATACAAACTCGCCGTCTTCGACCTTCAGCGACACATTCCGCAGCGCGTGTGTGCCCGGCTCGTAGGACTCGGTAACATTTTTCAGTTCAATCATAAGATCCCTCCAGGGAGAACACATGGGCGGCCGGCAATCTGCTCAGATGCCGGCCTTGTTATCTCTCGAATTCAAATATTTCTTTACCATCAACGCAACTTTGAAGATAATGGCGTCGTCAAACTCGTGCAGATCGAGGCCGGTGAGCTTCTTGATCTTCTCCAGCCGATAGACCAGCGTGTTGCGATGCACAAAGAGCTTGCGGGATGTCTCAGACACGTTCAGATTGTTCTCAAAGAACTTGTTAATCGTAAAGAGCGTCTCCTGATCGAGCGACTCGATGGAACTCTTCTTGAAAACCTCAGACAGGAAGATCTCACACAGGGTCGTCGGGAGCTGATAGATCAGGCGGCCGATGCCGAGGTTGTCGTAGTTCATGACGGTCTTCTCTGTTTCAAAGACCTTTCCGACCTCGATCGCGGTCTGCGCGGCTTTATAAGAGTCGGAGAGCTTGCGCAGGTGGTTCGCGACGGTGCCGACGCCGATGATTGTCTTGATAAACAGCTCGGCCTTGACCGTCTGCTCGATATTCTGCGCGATTTTATTGAGCTCCGCGTTCTCCACGTTGGCGGAAACCTGCTTGACGACGGCGATATCCGTCTCGTTGATGCTGATGACAAACTCCTGCTGCTTATCCGAAAACAGGCTCTGCAGAACGTCGACGGCCGCCACATCCGCATGCTCCAGCTGGCGAACAAGGAACACAACGCGCGGCGTATCGGTTGCGAAGTGCAGCTCCTTGGCGCGGATATAGATATCTCCGGGCAGAATATTGTCCGTAATGATATTCTTTACGAACGTAGCCTTGTCGTGCTTCTCCTCATAGTAGGCCTTGGCGCCGCTGAGCGCAACAAACGCCATGACACAGAAGCTGTGGGCAATCTCGTCGTCACCGGCGGCAAAAACGGCGTAGTCGAAGCTGGCGCTCCAGCTTGCCAACGGCTTAAACGTCTTTTTGTCAATGATCACAACAGGGTCCGTCGTATTGTTGAGTTTCACCACAACGCTGTCCCACTTTGTGCCGATTATGGCGGTATCCGTGCAGGCAATGACGCTGCCCTCGGAATCCACGACGCCGATCATCCGATCGGTGGCATCTTTCATTTGCACAAGAACACTCTGAAAAACACGAATCGACATATCTGACTCTCCTCTTTCTGTGAATCGCAATGCACAAATAACCATATAAATTGTACCGCTTCTTTGTGGATTTTTCAAGTCTTTTGAGACATTTTATTTCAAAAATCCCCTTGAAATTTGTTGAAAATTCCTATTGGGCATTTTTCACAGTTTTTTCGCGGTTTTTTGGGAAAAGCGCAACAATTTCCGCGTCGGAGAGCTCGCGCAGTGTACCTTTCGGCAAATCGCCCAATAAAACGCTGCCCTCCTGTACGCGCCTGAGATATGACACATGCAGCCCGCGTGACGCCATCATCCGGCGCACCTGATGGTACTTCCCCTCCATCACCGTGATTCTGCTTCTCCCAGGGCCGAGCGGTTCAAGCTCTGCCGGCAGACAGTGCAGCCCGTCGGCGAGTACCAGCCCGTCTGCAAACGCCTTCCGGTCCTCCGGGCCTGCCTCACCTTCGTGCTCCGCATAATAGATTTTTTCGACACAGTGCTTCGGCGAGATCAGGCGGTGCGCAAGCGCGCCGTCGTTCGTCAAAATCAGCAGCCCCTCCGTTTCCTTATCGAGCCGCCCGGCCGGAAACAGCTCCATCGCCCGGTATTCCGGCGGAAGCAGCTCCATCACCGTGGGATCGCGCGGATCGTCCGTCGAGGTCACGTAGCCGGCCGGCTTGTGTAGCATCGCCACAATCCGGCGCCTGCGGCGCACAGGCGCGCCATCCACGCAGACCTCGGCCACCTCGTCCACCTTCTCCTCCGGCCGCAGGATGACAGCGCCATTCACCGAAACGCGCCCGGCGCGGATCATCTCCTTCAGCTCCTTCCGCGAGGCGATGCCTGCATCGGAGAGAAGCTTGTCCAATCTTACCATACGGAACCTCCGGTCTATTTTTCCACACGCGTGAATACGCTGTAGTACGAATTCTCTGCGGGGTGACAATGATGATGATTTTTACAGCAAAGGTCTCAAAGCGAAAGGTTGCACTGGCCGTGCTCGCCGCGGCCGCACTGGTTGTCGTGCTGGTGCTGCTGGTGCGCGGCAGCGGAAAAGCTGAAACGCCGGAGGGCGTCCGCGTCACAGATATCTCCTCGAACGAGGACCGTCTGGCGTTCCTCTCCGCCTACGGCTGGGAGGCGGAAACAGAGCCGATCAACACCCAGACCGTCCACATTCCGGAAGAGCAGAACGAAGTTCTGCGGCAATACCTTGCGCTACAGGAATCGCAGGGGTTCCATCTTGCGGACTACGCAGGCAAGGATGCGACACAGTATGTCTATCAGGTTACGAACTACCCGGACGCGCGCGGTGAAGTACACGCGACGCTGCTGATCTACAAAAACCGAATTATCGGCGGCGATGTCTGCTGCCAGTGGGAGGGTGGCGGAATCTCCGGCTTTGCATCCAAAACGCAGGACGCCGCGCCGGATCCCGCAGCACCCACACAGGAGGGTACGGACGCCAATCTTCCTTCTGACAGTATAGCATGAAAAATTCCCCCTTGCAATTTCAAAATGATGTGCTACAATAGTCACGACAACTGAATGTGATGTCTTCAGGGCGGGGTGCAATTCCCCACTGGCGGTACAGTCCGCGACCCTCATTTTGAGGCTGACCCGGCGCAACTCCGGGACCAACAGTATAGTCTGGATGGAAGAAGATGTGTTTGCATTTTTCCCATGTAAATGTAACACCTGGAAGGCATTTGTCTTTCAGGTGTTAATTTATTATAAGGGGAAATGCCCTATGTCAACCAAAACGCTCGCAAAACCCACCTCCCGTTCCATGACGACGCAGCGTCTCGTCGTCACCGCCATGCTCTGCGCGCTGGCCTATGTGGCCGCGCTGCTCAGCCAGGTCATCCCCGCTGTGCAGGGCTTTTTGAGCTATGACCCGAAGGACGCCGTTGTCGCCATCGGCGGGTTCATCTACGGCCCGATCGCTGCGGCCTTCATCTCCATCGTCTCCTCGCTGATCGAGATGTTTACAATTTCCTCCACCGGCCTGTACGGCTTTCTGATGAATGTCGTATCTACCTGCGCTTTCGCCCTTCCCGCCGCCCTGATCTATAAAAAAGCGCGCAGCATGAAGGGGGCTATTCTCGGTCTCGTAGCCGGTATGGTCTGTATGACCGTCATGATGCTGCTGTGGAACTACGTGATCACGCCGTTCTATCTCGGCGCCCCGCGCGCTTTTGTCGCGGCCATGCTGCCGACGGTGATCCTGCCGTTTAACCTTGTCAAGAGCGGCATCAATACCGGCCTGACGCTGCTGCTCTATAAGCCTCTTGTCGGCGCACTGCGCGCCGCGCGCCTGCTGCCGAAGTCTGAGAATGAAACCGCGCACTTCCGCGCCGGGCTGCTGATTGCAGCCGTGCTGGTCGTGGCAACGTTTACGCTCCTCTTTCTTGTGCTGCTTGACGTTCTTTAAGCCGGCTGTGAGCCGTTTCGCCGTTGCGAAGCGGCTTTTTTCGTGCTATACTGTGGAAAAAGGAGGCTTTCAATATGACCCCACACAACAGTGCAAACCGCGGCGATTTCGCCCCCACCGTTCTGATGCCCGGCGACCCGCTGCGCGCAAAATTTATCGCAGAGTCATTTTTTGAAAACGCCGTGCTTGTGAACAACGTGCGCGGTATTCAGGGCTACACCGGCCTGTATCACGGTAAACGCGTCTCCGTGATGGCAAGCGGCATGGGGATGCCCTCCATCGGCCTGTATGCGCACGAGTTGTTCTCGTTCTACGACGTGGAAAATATCATCCGCATCGGCACGGCCGGCGCCATCAGCCCAACTGTGCCCCTGCGCAGCGTCGTATTCGGCATGAGCGCGAGTACCGACTCGAACTACGCCGCGCAGTTCTCGCTGCCCGGTCAGTATGCGCCGACAGCGAGCTTTTCTCTCCTCCGCAGGGCTGTCGAAGCGGCCGAGACGATGGGAATCGCCTACGCCGCGGGGAACATTCTCTCCAGCGACCGCTACTACGACGACGCAAGCTCCACGCTTGACTGGCAGAAGATGGGTACGCTTGCCGTGGAGATGGAGTCCGCCGCGCTCTACATGGTTGCGGCCCGGCTGAAAAAAAACGCGCTGTGCATCTGTACCGTCTCCAACAGTCTTCTCACCGGCGAGGAGTGCAGCACAGAGGAGCGCCAGACCTGTTTCACCGATATGATGAAGATTGCGCTGGAAATCGCGTAAATAACAGCAAACGACCCAGCCAGACGCAAGACATGTCTGGCTGGGTCGTATTTTATCGCCGTTTTACTTGGGAACGCTGTCTGCCGCTCAGGCCAGAACCGCCCTATGAAACACTTTTTTACCCTTTCGGATCTTCAGTCCTTCCTTCAAGGCAGCTTCGTCAAACTGCGCGCCGATATCGGAGATCTTCTTCTCGTTGACGGTGATGCCGCCCTGCTGGACGAGCCGGCGCGCCTCGCTCTTCGTGGCGCACAGGCCGCAGGCCACCAGCAGATCCATAATCCCGATGGCGCCGTCTGTGAGCTGGTCGGCCGTCAGTTCGGTCGTGGGCATATGCGCGTCGTCCCCGCCGCCGGTGAAGAGCGCTCTGGCCGCGTTCTGCGCCTTCTGCGCCTCCTCCTCGCCGTGAACCATCTTGGTCAGCTCAAAGGCGAGAATTTCCTTGGCCTCGTTGATGCGCGCGTCCTGCCAGTGATCCATCTCGTCAATCTGCTCGAGCGGCAGGAAGGTCAGCCAGCGGATGCACTTCATGACGTCCGCGTCGCCGACGTTGCGCCAGTACTGGTAGAACTCGTAGGGGCTTGTCTTGTTCGGATCGAGCCAGACGGCGTTGCCGGCCGTCTTGCCCATCTTGTTGCCCTGCGAGTCGGTCAGCAGG
>CAZYZQ010000028.1:0-22206 GCA_964652075.1 uncultured Oscillospiraceae bacterium | reverse complement strand
GTTCTCGCTCTTCAGGAAGCCATAGGCGTTCGGCCCTTCGATCACAATATCGGCGGATTTGAGGCCCGCTTCGTCGCCGTCCTGATAGTCTACAATCTTATAGGTATAGCCGTGTCGCTCAGCCCAGCGGGTGTACATGCGGTAGAGCATCTCGCACCAGTCCTGCGCCTCGGTGCCGCCCGCGCCGGCATGGAACGAGAGAATCGCGTTGCTGTTGTCATACTGCCCCGTGAGCAGCGTCTCAAGGCGGGTGGACTCGATATCCTGTTCCAGCTTGGCATAGCCCTCCGTCAGCTCATCCAGCATGGACTCGTCGTTCTCCTCAAGCGCCATATCGCACAGCGTCATCAGATCCTCCCACTGGCTCTGCATGGCGTTGTAGCGGTCAACCTTGCCCTCAAGCTGCTTGATTTTTGCCGAGACCTTCTGCGAGGTGGCGACATCATTCCAAAAGCCGTCGGACTCCGCCTGCGCGTGCAGGCGCTCCAGCTCGTTGCGGGCGGCCTCGAGATCCAGCGCGGTTTCCAGCTTGTCCAGCTGCGGCTTGAGCTGCGTCAGCTGGCGTTTGTAGTTTTCAAATTCAATGAGCATAATAATTCCACTTTCTGTCAGTTGTAATCGGACTTTCTATTTATTATACCGACTTTTCCGGCACCTGTAAAGAGGGAAAACGCGGCCCGGAACGCAAAAGTGACGGACAAGCACCGCTTGCCCGCCGTTTCGCCGTGTCAGCGATCACTGACCCGCGGCTCCGCATCCTGGTAGATGTAATCGTCGATATCGCCTTTGGGCGGCGCTGCGATCGGTTCCATGATGACGCCTCCTTTTTTCTTTGCATACAGCAGTCTATGCGTGGGAGCGCCATTTGATGAATGAAACTTGACAGGGACGGAAAAGAGAAGTAGAATATGTAAAAAATAAGCGCCTGTAGCTCAGCTGGATAGAGCGACCGCCTCCTAAGCGGTAGGTCGGAGGTTCGAATCCTCTCAGGCGTGCCAGCTCAGAAAACGCCGAAGGGTCATGTGCTGCCGCTTGGCGGCGGCGCATCGACCGGTCGGCGTTTTCTGAGCTTCCCCACGCGACCCGCTGCGCCGGGCTCGCGCGGTGGCCTAAGACGACGGACTTCGACAGATGCTGGATATGAAATGTGCCCTCCATGATATACTTGATAAAAGCATATCATGGAGGGCTTGCTATGCTGGAAAATGTTGATCCGCAAAGGTTAGTCGGTGCGGCCTATGAGGAATCGCAAAGAACCGAAAAACAAAATAAGCTATTTTACATAGATTCCCTAATTTCCCTGACGGGCCTCCCATGCGGCACGGCTTAATTCAAAATAGGTGGAGTCCCATGGCTCCAAATGGGCCGGGCGATCGGCGGGCAGAAAGCCCAGCGACGCATACAGTGCCAATGCCTTTCGGTTTTCCGGATGGGGATCCACATAGGCCCGCTCCGCTTTTCCCACTCGGAACGCCTGATCCAGCGCATAGGAGAGGGCTGCATAAGCAATGCCCTTTCCACGGGCACAGGGCAGCAGTTTAATGTCCATGCAGGCCAGGCCGGTTTCGTCCACCTGGTAAAAGCTCTCGCCGCAGTAGCCGACTCCCTGTGCATATACGCTGTAGTGCTGCATGCTGGGCGGATTCTGCACACAGGGGAGCCACTCGGTTCGCAACTGCTCTATACTCTGGTGCAGCCCCTCCGGGAAGCCAACAAAGCGCATGACCTCCGGGCTTGCCCAGAGCCGCTGAACGTTTTCCAGATCCGCTTCTCCTGTCAGGCGGACCTCCACCTCTCCCTGAAAGTTCGGCGGCAGTTCATAGGCCAGGATCAGACTGTCCGGGGTGGCGGGGTCGATATGGCCCGTGTCCCGGAAGCCCGCTTTCTCATAGATGTGGATGGCGGCGGCGTCGCGCTGTTTCACACACACTTCCACACGGGGAAATTTCCGCTCCCGGCGGCAATGGGCCAGAATGAGCCGCAGCGCGGCGCTTCCATAGCCATTCCCTTGGTCCGGCCCATTCACCAGCAGCTCCATCAGGTGATAGCAGGCGGGTCCCTCCGGAAGGTCGCAAAGCAGAGCCAGTCCCACCATGCGGTTTTCCGCATAGATGCCCCAGCACACCGCACTTTGACGGCGGTAGGCGTAGGAAAATGCCAGAATTTCCGCCGGATCGGCAACAAAACCACGCTGTTCCGGCTTGTGATCCAAGGCGAAGGCCTTCATCACATTGTGTTCATCGATTACTTGTAAGGTGATCATATAATTCCTCCAAATGAAATTGGAGGGCTGATTTATCGGGCGTGAGCCCTCCGAACACGCGCGATTGTCATTCCCTTCATAATAGATCATCCTTTCTGTCAAATTGACCGCTGCCGGTGTCCGGCATCGGTTATGGCCATCATATCGGAAACGGGAGAAAATGTCAAGGCATCCATGCAGGCTTACTGTTGTATGGTGATAAATGGCTCGTTGTTTGGCTCTATTTACCTCAATAGGGTAAAAATCATTGACAGCAGCTGCGATTGCAGGTACAATACAGATGTGCTTTTGGGAAAAAGGGGAGTGAACGGAAATGATCCATGTAACAGTCTGGTATGAGGCCGTTGAGGAACGCGGAGAGTTCCGCCCGGAATTTGCGCCGCCTGAAATGGACGCGGAGATGCTGAAGCGGATGCCTGAACTGGCGGCGCAGTCCGCTGCCAATGTGAAGAAAGCTTACCCAAACGGCCTGATGTGGACGCTCTGTGATTATCTGCGAAAAAACGAGGACATGGATGTCACCTACACTACTTTGTATGACCCGGAATTTGGACTGCCGGATGAATTGCTGAACCGTACGGACGTGCTGATCTGGTGGGGGCACGTGGCGCATCATGCGCTGCCGGATGAACTGGCATTCAAAATTGTAGCGCGCGTCCAGCGGGGGATGGGATTCATTGCGCTGCATTCTGCGCACCTGTCAAAGCCGTTCCGGTATCTGCTCGGAACGAGCGGCAACCTGAAATGGCGGGAGGTCGACTTCACCCGCGTCTACAAGATGAATCAAATTCATCCAATCACGCAGGGGCTGCCGGATTACTTTGAGCTGGAGCAGGAGGAGGTCTACTGCGAACCGTTTGATATTCCGAAGCCGGACGATCTGCTGTTTGCCAACTGGTACCGGGGCGGCGAGCTGTTCCGCAGCGGCGCGACCTGGACGCGTGGGAACGGGAAGATCTTTTACTTCCAACCCGGCCATGAGACATTCCCATCGTATCACGACGCCAATGTGCTTCGCATTATCGAAAACGCCGTCCGTTGGGCCGCGCCGGCACAGTGGCGGGAGAAGCTGGAAAGCCCCATGATCGAGCAGTCACCCGAGGCGCGGCTGCGCTGAGAAGATTTTCTGACATACCAAAACAGGTAAACTTTTTTGAGGAGTTTGCCTGTTTCCTCTTTACACCATTCCGACGACCTGTTATACTTTCTATGAGGATATGGTAAATTTCAGTTTAAAGGGATGGCTGCCAAGCATGAAAAGATCGAAAAAGTCTGTAATCGCAATCGTAGTTGTTGTTGTGGTGGCGCTTATCGCCATCGGGCTGGGAGTTTGGCGCTTTTACGCAAAGCCTTTGCATGATATCGTGCCTGTTGATGAATCCGGGTTTACTACGATATATGTTATGCTCCATGAGGCTGGGGAAGAAAATCAGGAACCGAAGATTTTTACTTATGAGCTGGAGATACCATCGCCGGATGACCCTGATTTTGGGAATATTTCAGCGCTGTTGAATGAGATGAAGTTCCGGCCCGATTTCCGGAATCTGCTTCCATGGCCGACTCAGCGCGTCTATCCCGGAAAGAGAGATATCAATTATTCTGCAATTATTTGGCTGGAGTGGGGAGACACAGAAAACCACAGATGCTCTTTGCACTTGTTAGGGGGCGGCGTTATGGCAACAAGCCTGGAGGATAAAGAGGGATTCCTGATCTACCATCTGACAGACCAGTCGTTATTGGAGCAGCTTGCAGAGTATGTCAAGCAGAATGGCGTAGAAAAATAAAGGAAGAAGGACGATATGGGCTCGCAGGTTTTTTCAACGACAGCACCGTTTCCAGTGTCGTTTGCGTCGTTTGCAACACTTGGGACAGAGCAGCGGATTCCAAAGGGCGGTGTTATTTATCTGAAAGGGCAGACGCCGGATTATCTGTATTATCTGGTGTCGGGTGCCGTCAAAAGCGTCACAACATCGTTTGACGGCGAAGAAAAGCTTTTGGCGGAGTATGCAGCCGGGGCAATCTTTGGCGAGGCGTCGTTTTTCGATGGACAGCCGCGCGTCTCCACGGCGATTGCACTGACGGCCTGCACGGTGCGCCACCTGAACCGCACACAGGTAGCGGCGGCAATCGCGTCGCAGCCGGAGCTTGCATTCGACCTGCTGCGCTATCTCTCGGAGACGGTGCGGCTGCTTTCGGATCACGTGTCGCAGATGTCGTTCCTGTCGGCGAAGCAGCGCGTGATCTCGTATCTTCTGGCTGGCTGCGGGACAGATGGAGTTATGCAGATTTCGCAGGAACAGATTGCGCTTGCGGTTGGCACGAGCAGAGTTACGGTCAACCGCATTTTGCACGAGCTCGAAAGCTGTGTGGAGACGGGCTACCGCTGTGTGCGGGTGCGCGACCAGCTGGCGCTCGCGCGGCAGATTGCGGAGGAATAAACTTCTGCCATTTTCTTTTTTGAATTGTAATGCGCTTTACAATCTTTTGCGCCGCTATATGGCATAATAGAGAAAACTGATTCATAAGGAGGAGATTTCATGGGTATGACCATGACCCAGAAGATTCTGGCGTCGCACGCCGGGCTGGACAGTGTGCAGGTTGGCCAGCTCATCGAGGCGAAGCTCGACCTCGTACTGGGTAACGACATCACCGCGCCGGTCGCGATTTCGGAGTTCGACAAGGCCGGATTTACACAGGTGTTTGACAAGGAAAAGATTGCGCTGGTGCTCGACCACTCGACGCCGTGCAAGGACATCAAATCTGCGCAGCTCTGCGCTGTCGTGCGCGAGTTTGCAAAGCGGTTCGACATTACGCATTTCTACGACGTCGGCTGTGTCGGCATTGAGCACGCGCTCGTGCCGGAGCAGGGGCTTGCGATTCCGGGCGACGCGATTATCGGCGCCGATTCGCATACGTGTACCTACGGCGCGCTCGGCGCGTTCTCGACGGGCATCGGCTCGACCGATATGTGCGCGGGCATGGCGACCGGCACGGCCTGGTTCAAGGTGCCGTCCGCAATTCGGGTTGTGCTGACAGGCAAGAAGCAGAAGTATGTCAGCGGCAAGGATATCATCCTGCACCTGATCGGCCTGATCGGCGTCGACGGCGCACTCTACCAGAGCCTCGAATTTACGGGCGAGGGCGTGGCCGATCTGACGATGGACGACCGCTTTACCATCTCCAATATGGCGATTGAATGTGGCGCGAAGAACGGCATCTTCCCGGTGGACGAGAAGACGCTGGACTATCTCAAGGGCCGGACAGACCGCGAGCCGCGGATCTTCACGGCGGACGAAGACGCGGCGTACACCAGAACGATTACGATTGATCTGAATACGCTCCGGCCGACTGTCGCGCTGCCGCACCTGCCGTCGAATACGAAGCCGGTGGACGAGGTTAAGGGCAAGCCGTTGCAGCAGGTTGTCATTGGCTCCTGCACGAACGGGCGGATTCAGGATTTGCAGCAGGCGGCTGAGATTTTCAAGGGCCGGAAGGTTGCAAAGGGCCTGCGCTGCATCGTCATTCCGGCGACGCAGGCATGCTATCTGGAGGCCATGGAGCAGGGCCTTTTGAAGATTTTCATCGAGGCCGGCTGCGCCGTCTCGACGCCGACCTGCGGCCCGTGCCTCGGCGGCCACATGGGCGTGCTGGCGGATAACGAGTGGGCGCTGTCCACGACGAACCGGAACTTCGTCGGCCGCATGGGGCCGACCTCGTCGATGATTATTCTGGCCAACCCGGCGGTAGCCGCCGCATCCGCGATTGCGGGCTGTGTCGCCTCGCCGGACGATCTGGCGTAAAGGAGGAAGCACCATGGCTAAGGTTTTCAAATATCAGGACAACGTTGACACCGACGTCATCATTCCCGCGCGCTATCTGAATGCGCCGGACCCCGCAGAGCTGGCAAAGCACTGTATGGAGGATATTGACGCGGCATTTGCGGAGAACGTGGCGGAGGGCGATATCATTGTCGCGGGCTTCAATTTCGGCTGCGGCTCCTCGCGCGAGCACGCGCCGATCGCGATCAAGGCCAGCGGCGTCAAGTGCGTGATTGCCAAGAGCTTTGCCCGCATTTTCTACCGCAACGCCATCAACATTGGCCTGCCGATTCTGGAATGCCCGGAGGCGGCGGATGCCATCGAGGCCGGCGACGCGATTTCCGTGGATTTTTCCACAGGTGTCATCACAAACGAGACAAAGGGCCAGACCTATCAGGCAGCGGCTTTCCCGGACTTTGTCAATGGGATCATTGAAGCCGGCGGTCTTCTGAAGAGCCTGAAGGCGCGCGGACTGGCGAAATAAGCCGGGAGGAAACAGAATGGATTTTAAGATTGCTGTGATCCGGGGCGACGGCATCGGCCCGGAGATTGTAAATGAGGCCATCCGCGTCATTGACCGGGTGGGAGAGAAGTTCGGCCACACCTTTACTTATGATGATCTGCTGCTCGGCGGCTGTGCGACAGATGCCATCGGCAAGTCGTATCCGGACGACACAGCGGCGCGCTGCAAGGCGTGCGACGCGGTACTCCTCGGCGCAGTTGGCGGGCCGAAGTGGGGTCCCGACAAACCGGCGGAGCAGCGTCCGGAGACGGCACTGCTCGCGATCCGGAAGGATCTCGGCCTGTACGCGAACCTGCGCCATGCGACGCTGCGTCCGGCGCTGGTGGATGCTTCACCGATCAAACGCGAGACGGCGCTCAAGGGTATCGACATTATGATGGTGCGCGAGCTGATCGGCGGCATCTACTTCGGCAAGCGCGACCGCTACGAGACGGAGAACGGCATCGAATGCTCCGATCTCATGACCTACAACGAGATGGAGATTCGCCGTGTCGGCCGTCTGGCGTTCGAGCTGGCGCGCAAGCGCAATGGCCGGGTTGCATCGGTCGACAAGGCGAATGTGCTTGAGACGTCCCGCCTGTGGCGCGCGACGATGCATGAGCTGGCCAAAGAATACCCGGATGTGGAGCTGACGGACGTGCTGGTGGATAACTGCGCCATGCAGATTGTCCGCGATCCGAGCCAGTTCGACGTGATTGTCACGGAGAACATGTTCGGCGATATCCTGTCCGATGAAGCGAGCGAGGTCACGGGCTCTCTGGGGCTTCTGCCGTCTGCGTCGCTGGGCGACAGCGCGCCGGGGCTGTATGAGCCGATCCACGGCTCCGCGCCCGATATTGCGGGCAAGGGGATTGCGAACCCGATTGCGACGATCCTCGCGGTTGCGATGATGTTCAAGTACTCCTTCGATTTACCGGAGGAGTCCGCCGCGATTGAGCGTGCGGTTGACGCGGTGCTGGCAGAGGGCTGGCACACTGCGGATATCGCAGGGGAAGGCGAGCCGGTCAGCACGCAGAGGATGGGCGAGCTGATCGTTGGCAAGCTGTAACACAGGATCACAGAGGGCGGCGCTCCGGGAGGGGCGCCGCCCTTTTGCAATGAAGCCTTCATGTTTTCCAAAAATGCATGTTTTTGTATGATTCAATTCATACAAAAATGCAAGATGAAATTCATGAAATTGCAGAAAACTCGACAAAGTTTCTGAAAAATTGAGATTTCCGGAAAAAAGAAGAAAAAATCGGTTGCTTTTTTTGCCGGAACTGCCTATAATGGGGAGGATCGAAAATCGACGGAAGGATTGAATTTGAATGAAAGAACTCTCTTCACTTGCATCTGCTGCCCATGCATCTGCAACTCTGGCCATTGATTCGCTCTACAAGAGCATGCGGGCAGATGGAATTGACGTGATTGGTTTCGGCGCAGGCGAGCCGGACTTCCCGACGCCCGCGCACATCACACAGGGAGCGATCGACGCGCTGCATGCGGATAAAACGAAGTATACACCCGCCTCCGGCCTCATGGAGCTGAAAAAGGCGATCTGTGCCCGGACGCAGGCCGACTGCGGCGTGGCCTATGAGCCTGCAAATGTGTTTATCGCAAGCGGCGCGAAGCACAATGTCTATCTGGCGCTCTGCGCGCTGCTGAATCCGGGCGACGAGGTTGTGATCCCCGCGCCGTATTGGGTCTCCTATACCGAGATGGTTTCCATTGTCGGCGGCAAGAGTGTTGTCGTCAACTGCACGGAGGAGGAGCACTTCAAGCTCTCGGCCAGGAAGCTGGAAGCTGCCATCACCGATCGGACAAAGGTTCTGATCCTGAACAACCCCTCGAACCCGACCGGTATGATGTATTCCGAGCAGGAGCTGCGCGAAATTGCGGACGTCTGCCTGCGGCATGACCTGTATGTCATTTCGGATGAGATCTATTATGCGCTCGTCTATGATGACAACAAGTTTGTCTCGTTCGCCGCACTGGGCGATGAGATCAAGGAGCGCACCATCCTGATCAACGGTGTTTCCAAGTCCTACTCCATGACAGGCTGGCGTATTGGCTGGGCGCTGGCGAACAAGGAGATTACGGGCGTCATGAGCCGCTTTGCAAGCCACTCGACCGGCGCACCCGCGACGTTTGCCCAGTGGGGCGCTGTGACGGCGCTGACTTCTTCGCAGGACTGCCGCGAGGAGATGCGCAAGGCGTTTGAGGAGCGCCGGAACTATATGGTCGAGCGTATCAACAGCATTGAGGGCGTCTCCTGCCTGAAGCCGCAGGGCGCGTTCTATGTCATGATGAATCTGACCAAAGTGATCGGCAAAACCATCGGCGGCGTTGAGATCACGGACGCCGACGTATTTGCAAAGGAATTCCTCGAGAAGGGACTTGTGGCTGTTGTGCCGTGTACGGCGTTCGGCGAGCCGTATTTTGTACGCTGGAGCTATGCCGCGCCGATGCACTGCATCCGGGACGGCCTTGACCGGCTGGAAAAATTCCTGAAATCCTGAAATATAGGGTGGAAATTCCGGGAAAAAAGAAGTATAATTCGTGCTGTACACGAGAAATTTGTGTACAGCACGATTTCTTGCGTTCTTTGCAATATTTGAGGAGGTAATGAGATGCCCTTTGACACCTACGAAAGCCCGCTCTCATCCCGGTATGCGAGCCGGGAGATGCTGTATCTGTTCTCGCCGGACATGAAGTTCTCCACCTGGCGCAAGCTCTGGATCGCGCTTGCACGCGCGGAGATGGAGCTGGGCCTGCCGGTGACGCAGGAGCAGATTGACGAGATGGAAGCGCATATCTATGATATCGACTATGACCTGGCGGCGCAGAAGGAGAAGGAGCTGCGGCACGACGTTATGGCGCATATCCACACCTTTGGCGCCAGCTGCCCGAAGGCCATGCCGATTATCCATCTCGGCGCGACAAGCTGCTATGTCGGCGACAACACCGACGTCATCATCATGCGGGAAGGGCTTTTGCTGCTGCGCAAAAAGCTGGTGAATCTGATCGACCGGCTGTCGAAGTTTGCCGACGAGTATAAGGCGCTGCCGACGCTTGGCTATACGCACTTCCAGCCGGCGCAGATGGTGACGGTCGGCAAGCGCGCGACGCTGTGGATTCAGGATCTGCTGCTTGATCTGGAGGAGGTGCAGTACCGCATCGACTCGCTGAAGCTTCTCGGTTCAAAGGGCACGACCGGTACGCAGGCCAGCTTTCTGGAGCTGTTTGACGGCGACCACGAGAAGGTTAAGTCACTTGAGGCGAAAATCGCAAAAGAGATGGGCTTTGCGGATGTCATGCCGGTTTCCGGCCAGACCTACACCCGCAAGGTCGACGCGGCCGTTCTGGCAACGCTCAGCGGCATCGCGCAGTCGGCGGGCAAATTTGCAACCGACCTGCGTCTTCTCAGCCATATGAAGGAGATCGAGGAGCCGTTCCAGGCCAAGCAGATCGGCTCGTCCGCCATGCCGTACAAGCGCAACCCGATGCGCTGCGAGCGCATCTGCTCGCTCGCGCGCTATGTGATCACGGATGCGCAGAATCCGGCATTCACGGCTTATAACCAGTGGTTCGAACGGACGCTGGATGACTCCGCCAACAAGCGCATCGCCGTCTCGGAGGCGTTTTTGGCGGTTGACGCGATTCTCGAGATCTACCTGAACGTCTCCGACGGGCTGAAGGTCTATCCGAAGGTCATTGAAAAGCATGTGCGCGAGGAGCTGCCCTTTATGGCCTCTGAGAACATCATGATGGACGCCGTCAAAGCGGGCGGCAACCGGCAGGAGCTGCACGAGCGGATCCGCGTCCATTCGCTGGCCGCAGGCCGCGAGGTGAAGGAAGAGGGACGTGCGAACGATCTGGTGGAGCGCATTGCGGCTGATCCGGCGTTCGGCATGACCCGTGAGCAGATTGAAGCCAACCTCAACCCCGCAAACTATATCGGCCGCTGCCCGGAGCAGGTGACGGAGTTTATCGAAAGCTGCGTCGAGCCGATGCGCGCGCGTTATGCGGAGCTTCTCAGCACAGAAAAGGTCGATTTGAAAGTCTAGGTTGACGAATGAAGCAAAAGCGCGTATAATAATCGAAGTTTTTGCAAAACACCAACGAACAAAGGTGGGAGACAACTTGAAAAAAAGCATCATCACTCTGGTCGTTGTCGTCCTTGTCCTTGCGCTGTTCCTGACAACCGCGCTGTGCGGGTTGAATCTGGGGCTGTTCAAGATTGACAAGACGGCGGACGGCGTCGTTCTGGGCCTCGATCTGGTCGGCGGCTCGGAAATTACGTACGAGGCGCAGATCCCCGAGGGCGCGGAGAACGTGTCGGAGGGCATGAACAGCGCGGTATCCATGCTGCGTCAGCGCCTGAACTCGCTGGGCTACACCGAGGCGGAGGTCTCGAAGTCCGGTTCGAGCCGCATTGTTGTGGACATCCCCGCAGTGGACGATCCGGAGCAGGCTGTCCAGATGCTCGGCTCGACGGCGGAGATCACCTTCCAGGATGCCGACGGCAAGGTCTGGCTGACCGGTTCGGACATCAAGAGCGCGAAGTATGAGTACAGCGCAACGGATAACACCGGCATCAGCACGCACCATGTCGTGCTGGAATTCACCTCGGAGGGCCAGTCGAAATTTGCCGAGGCGACGAAGGCGGTTGCCAACCGCTCCGGCAGCGATAACTATCTGGATATCGTGCTGGACGGCAATTCGATTTCTCAGCCGTTCGTCGATAAGACACAGTACGCGGCGACCGGCATCGACTCGGACAGCGCGATTATCACGCTTGGCATGAACGCCACGGCGGACAGCGCAAAGTATCTTGCCGAGCTGATCGCGGCAGGCCAGATGCCGTTCACGCTTGAGTGTGTGCAGCTGACGGCGGTCGGCGCTTCGCTGGGTGAGAAGAGCCTGGAGACCAGCCTGCTGGCCGGCCTGATCGGGCTGATTCTCGTCATGATCTTTATGATTATCATGTACCGCGTGTGCGGCGTGATCTCCTGCATCGCGCTGGTGCTGTACGGCGCTGTGTTCGCGGTCATTATTTCGATTGCGCATATCAACCTGAGCCTGCCGGGCATTGCGGGTATTATCCTGACGATTGGTATGGCGGTTGACGCGAACGTCGTGATCTACGAGCGCGTGCGCGAGGAGCTGCGCGCGGGCAAGACGCTGCGCGCGTCTGTTGACGCGGGCTACAAGCACGCGGTGACTGCAATCATCGATGCGAATATCACAACGCTGATTGCCGCTGTCGTCCTCTGGGCGATGGGCACCGGCACAATTATCAGCTTTGCGCAGACGTTGTTCATCGGCACGATTCTGTCTATGATCATCATGCTGCTTCTCACCCGTATCCTGATGAAGACTGCCATAGGCCTGCGGATCACAAACGCCAAGGCCTACGGCGCTTGAGAGAGGGGGAGTTACGATGTTTCAGAATCGGACGTTCAGCTTTACAAAGCATTTTAAAGTCTTCGGCATCATCTCACTCGTCCTGGTGATTGTCGGCTTCGTGGCGCTCGTCTTGCAGCCGTTTGGCGTGACGCTCTTTAACTTCGATATCGACTTCGTCGGCGGCACCACCATGCAGTTTGAGATGCACACGGATGTCGATCGCGGCCTTTGCAGCGATGTGGAGGATATTTTCCAGGACACCGTCGGATTTGCACCCTCGTCTGTGACAAAGGCGGGCGATTCCGGCACACAGATTATTATCAAATCCAAGGAACTGACGACCACACAGCGCGACGAGGTGTTCGAGGCGGTTGCCGAGGCATACTCCCTCCCCGAGGGCGAGGCGCCGATTAAGAGCGATTATGTTTCCGCTTCTGTCGGCAGCGATCTGCGGCGCGCGGCTGTGCTGGCCTCTGTCATTGCGATTGTATTGATTCTCGTCTATATTGCAATTCGCTTCGAGTTCCGTTCCGGTATCGCGGCCATCATCGCGCTGGTGCATGACCTGCTGGTCATGCTCAGTATGTACGTGATCTTCCAGATCCCGTTCAACATCAACTTCATTGCGGCAGCACTGACCATTCTGGGCTATTCGATCAACGCGACCATCGTTGTGTTTGATCGCATCCGCGAGAACAAGAAGCTGTTCCTGTCCAAGCCCTTTGCCGAGGTCGTCGATATGTCCATCTGGCAGACGATGGGGCGCAGCATCAACACAACGGTCACGACGCTGTTCCCGATTGTTCTGCTGCTGATCCTCGGTGTCAGCTCGGTTCGCAACTTCGCGCTCCCGCTGACCATCGGCATCCTGTCCGGCTGCTACTCCTCCGTCTGCATCTCCGGCTCCATGTGGAACCTCATGATGCGCGGCAAGAAAAAGCATCCTGCCAAAAAGGCCAGAAAAGCCTGATATTCCGCTTTTGCGAGCGCCCCGTCTATCGGACGGGGCGCTCTTTTTTGCGGCATACCGGCCGCGCCGGCGCATATGCTTTACTGATCGATGCAAAGGAGTGAAGGCGCGATATGGTACATTGGCAAACGCAGATCCTGCCGCTTCTGCCGGATGCGCTGCGGGCGAGCCTGCTGTTTCTGGATGCGGACGAGCTGGCACGCGTGGAGGAGATACGCCTGCGCTGTGGGCAGATTCCCACTGTCCTGCTGGACGGCGGAGAGCGCGCGTTCCGGGGGATCCATCCGGTCACGGAGCCGCAGCTGCGGGAGATTCTGGATCTGGCATCCGGGTTTTCAAATTACGCAGCGGCTGATTTCCTGAAGCAGGGGTACCTGACGCTGCCCGGCGGGCACCGGATCGGCGTAGCAGGCGAAGCCGTCTGTATCGACGGGAAGATCCGCTCGTTTTGCAGCGTTTCCTCTCTGGCAATCCGCATTGCGCGCGCCTGTCCCGGATGTGCGGACGGGCTGGATGCTGCGGGTGGCTCCATGCTGATTGCCGGGCCACCTGGGTGCGGGAAGACGACGCTTCTGCGGGACTTTATCCGGCAGACCTCGGAGCAGGGCGTCCGCTTTGGCGTTGTGGACAGCCGGGGGGAGATTGCGGCGCTCAAGGAGGGCGTGCCACAGCTGGATGTGGGCCGCTGCACCGATGTTGTAGCGGATTGCAGGAAGGCAGACGGGATTTCGCTGCTGATCCGCGTCATGCGGCCGCAGTGGATTGCGGTTGATGAGATCACGGATCCCTGTGATCTGGAAGCGATTGGACAGGCCTCATTCTGCGGCGTTCAGTTCGCGGCAACGGCGCACGCGTTTTGCAGGGATGAATTATGGAAACGGCCGTTGTACCGGCAACTGATGGAGCTTGAGGTTTTCCGGCAGCTGGTGCTGATGGAGCCGCAGCGGCGATGGAAGGTGGAGTCGTTATGCTGATCCGGCTGATTGGGTTCCTGCTTGTAACCGGCGCGTCCGCCGCGGCAGGGCTGTCCATGGCATCCGGCGTCCGGGCGCGGGTACATGCCTTGCAGGGGCTGCAAACGGCGCTGGAGCTTGCGAAAAACGAGATCTGCTACCAGCTGACGCCGCTGCCGGAGCTGTTCTGCAAGCTGGCCGAAGCGTCGGCGGGAAAGGTGCGCCGGTTCTTTCAGACGGCGGGGATTGCGCTGGGGCAGCGAACATGCCGTTCCGTCCCCGCCGCATTTTCCGCCGCGTTTTCCGTGACGGACTGGGGGACGGAGGAGCGGCGCGTCTTGAGCGATCTCGGGGCCGCGCTGGGCCGCTATGATCTCGAGGGGCAGCAGCGCGCGCTGGGGCTGGCGGCGTCCCGTGTAGCGGGGCTTCTGTCCCAGTTGGAGGCGGACAAGCGGGCGCGCTGCAAGAGCTATGGGATGCTTGGGATCTGCACAGGCCTCGCCATTGCAATCCTGCTGGTATAGCGATGGACATTGACCTCATTTTTAAAATTGCCGCGGTCGGGATCATTGTCTCGATCCTGAATCAGGTGCTGGTGCGGTCAGGACGGGAGGAACAGGCAACCATGACAACGCTGGCAGGGCTGGTAGTTGTGCTGATGATTGTGGTACAGGAGATTGCGGATCTGTTTGAGCTGGTCAAAAAGCTCTTTGGGTTTTAGCGATGGAGTACGTGGTGCGGGCAGCCTGCATCGCCGTTCTTGGGGCGCTGCTGGCGGTGTTCCTGCGCAAGTATGACGGCGCATTTGCGCTTCTGGTCACGCTGGCCTGTGCCGGGGCCATGTTGTATCTGGCCTCGGCACTGCTCACGCCTGTTCTGGAGTTCCTGCAAACGCTGCAAAGCGCGGCCGGAATTACCAGCCCGGTGCTTGCGCCGCTGCTCAAGACGGTCGCAATCGGCCTGCTGGTCGGCGTTGCGGGGAATGTCTGCGAGGACACAGGAAACAAAACAGCCGGCTCTGTGGTGCAGCTGCTGGGAACGGTCGCGGCGATCTATATCGCGCTGCCGCTGATGCAGGCGGTGCTGGAGCTGGTGACGGATCTGATGGGAGGCAGCTGATGCGGCGTGTCATTTTGGTCGTGGCGGCACTGCTGCTGCTCTGTACGGCAGCTTCTGCGCAGGAGGAGGACCCGCTGGCGCGCTACGGCGCGTATGCGCTGGAGGAGGGCGTGCCCGACAGTGCGCGTGATCTGATGGATGGCGCGACACTTGCGGATGCCGATCTGGGCGGCGCTGCCGGAATTTTGACCGCAGCGCTGGCAGAGGGAGACGGGATGTTCCGCACAGCGCTGGCCAGCTGCGCAAGCCTTTTGGTGATTGCGTTGCTCAGCGGCCTTGTGACGCAGTTCGGCTTTGCCGACCGAACCTCCGCGATTGTGTGCGCGCTTGGGATCTCCGCGGTTTCCGTCGCGGGGCTGCAAAGCCTGATCGGCTTCGGGGAGCGAATGATCGCAGAGTCAGCGGATTTCCTGTCTCTGCTGCTGCCCGTTCTGGCGACAACGGCAACGGCGAGCGGTGCGCCGTCCAGCGCGGGCCTGCTGTATACCGGGACAAGCTTTTTCTATTCGGTTCTGATGCGGCTGATGCAGCACCTGCTTCTGCCGATGCTGTACGCGATGATCGCGCTCTCCACAGCGGAGGCCGCGTTCGGCCATGTGCTGCTCGGCAAACTGACAGGCTTCTTCAAATGGCTGGCAGGGGCGGCGCTGAAGGCGATTATGCTGCTCTACTCTGCATATATGGCGGCAAGCTCGATCATCACCGGCTCAGCCGACGCGGCAGCGGTAAAGACGGCGAAGGCCGCGATTTCCGGTGTTGTCCCAGTGGTCGGCAGCATGATTGCTGACGCCTCCGAGACGGTGCTGCTGAGTGCAAGCCTAGTCAAGAGCACCGTGGGAACCTTTGGAATGCTGGCAGTGCTGGCGATCTGTATTTCACCGTTTCTTCGCGTCGGCATCCAGTATCTGCTTCTGAAGGCGGCGACTGCGCTCGGCGGGACGCTGGCACAACCGGCGGTCGTGCGCCACATGGAGACGATTTCCTCCGCCGTTGGGCTGCTGCTCGCAATGGTTTGTGCGTGCAGCTTGATGCTGCTGATGGGCATTGTCTGCTTTATCAAGGTGAGCGGCGTATGATGGAACACGTAAGGGGATATCTGCTCGGGATCATTTCGGCCGCACTGCTGATTTCACTGGCGCAGGCGCTGATTCCGGGGCAGCGGATGCGCCGGGCAGCCGGATTGACCGGCGGACTGATTTTGATCCTGGTTGTGCTGGCGCCGCTGCGCACGATCTCATTTGCCGATATTGCGCAGCAGATGAGCCGCCTGTGGATGGACGCGGATGCGGCGCAGACGGGGATATCCGTGGATAACCGCGATCTGATCGCGGCCATCATAAAGGATAAGACCGAAGCATATATTTTGGACAAAGCCGGACAGCTTGGATGCAGGGTGACAGTACAGGTGGAGGTGGAAGCTGATGCGCAATACCCCTATCCATGCGCCGCCGTACTCATCGGTACGTGGACGGAGGAGCAGCGCGAGGCGCTGCGCAGCTATATGAGCGCCGATTTGGCCATTCCGGAGGATGCACAGACGTGGAACGAAAGCTGACAATCCCAAAAGAGTTCGGAAAAAAATTCCGGTCGGCGTGCCGGAAATATCGCTATGTCGGCCTTGTCCTGTTGGTCGGCGTGGTTCTGCTGCTTTGGCCGGAGAAAAAACAGGAGAAGCAAACGCCGCAGGCCCTGCCTGCCGTGCAGCAGACGGACCTGACGGCACAGCTTGTGCGCGTGCTCGGGCAAATTGAGGGAGCAGGGGAGGTGGACGTTGTCTTAACATACGAGACGGACACGGAGACCGTCTATCAGATGCAGTCGCGCATCCAGCAGGATGCCGACGGTGGAACGGAAGAGGAGGTGGAGGCTGTGCTTGCCGGCAGCGGCGGCGGAGAACCCGTGGCAGTGAAAACGATCTATCCGCGCTGCCGCGGGGCGCTCGTTGTCTGCGACGGCGCCGACAGCGCACAGGTGCGGCTTGCGATCAAAGAAGCAGTGGCCTGCCTGACAGGCCTTGGTACCGACCGGATTTCGGTCGTAAAACGGGAGTAGGAGGAAGCGTATGAAAATCTGGAAACGGAACGCCATTGTGGCGACGGTGTTGCTGTTTGTGTGTGCGGGGATCTATCTGAACTGGTCTGTCAACCAAAAGGGGAAGGGCTCGGACGCAGTCGATCTGGCGCAGACGCTCGATGAAAGCCAGCTGCTCGGCGACACCACGCTCGTCATGAGCGGCGATGCGGAGCCTGCGGTGCAGGCCGCGAACGAGGGGCTGACAACGGACGTGTCAACGGAGGAATACTTTGCGGATGTGCGCCTGAGCCGGCAGGAGGCGCGCGACGACGCGGTGACGCTCCTGCAGGAGACCATGGCCTACACGGACGACACGACCTCAGAGAGCTACAGCCAGACCTCCGCGCAGCTCGGTACGTTGGTCGAGACAGCGTTGGCGGAGGCGCAGATTGAAAGCCTGATTATTGCAAAGGGGTATGCGGACTGCGTGGCGTACATGGGCGACGACACCATCTCCATCGCGGTTGCAGCGCCGGCGGAGGGCCTGCAGGCGGCGGATGTCGCGCTGATCTCCGATGTTGTCACGACAGAGTCGGACTATGATATGACACAGATCCGGATTATTGAGGTAAAATAACGGACGAAAATTCCGAACGGCGGCAGAAAATGGATTGATTCGGCGGGCAAGGTGTGATATAATACCCCCAAAGTGGCTATGAGAGGGAACATGCCATTCCCCGCTTCTGTTTTACAGGGGGAACAGCCCGGACTCAAAGGAGGATGCCGCGATGACGGAAAACAAATATCTGACACAAACGCTGGAAGAGGGCACAGTCAATATTTCGGACGAGGTCGTCTCCACGGTGGCGGCGCTGGCCGCGGCGGAAGTGGACGGCGTCTATGCGCTGGCCGGCCGGGTCAACGCAGATCTGAAGGAAAAGCTGGCGGGCCGTGGGCAGGACAAGGGCGTGACGCTGGAAATTGGGGAAAACGAGATCCGGATCACCTGTAACCTGATCGTCCTGTTCGGACATACGATTATTGAGGTAGCACGGAAGGTGCAGGAGCGTGTCGCGGCAACGGTGGAGTCCTGTACGGGCTTCCATGTGAACGCCGTCAATGTCCGCGTAGTCGGCATGGCCTCCCGGAAAAAAGCCAGCGAAGCAAACTGAGCCATAACCCCTTTGCGAAAGCAAAGGGGTTCTTTTGTATGAGAACCGAAGATTGACAGAGGAGAAGCGGAGTATGACAAGATCGAATGCAAGAGAGATTCTGCTGCATCTGGTGTTTGAGCGGAATGTTGCGCATGTGCCGGCCAGCACGCTGCTGGAGGCGCATTTTGTCGCGGATTACTACAAAACGCTCGCACAGGAAAACGAGGCCTATGCCTGTGAGCCTGACCCGAAGCAGCTGGCCTATATTGACGCGACGCTGCGCGGGATTGAGGTGCATGAAGAAGAGCTGGACGAGCAGATCCGGAAAAATGCGGTCAGCTGGAGCCTGAACCGGATCTCCAAGGTTACACGATCCGTTTTGCAGCTGGCACTGTACGAAATGCGTTATGTGGAGGATGTGCCGGTTGCAACCGCGATCAACGAGGCGGTTGAGTTGACAAAGAAATATGACAGCGAGGACGCCGCGCCGTTTGTCAACGGCATTCTGGGCGCAGTGAGCAGGCAGGAAGCGTGAAAACGGTTATTGGATTTGATACCAGCAACTATACGACCTCCATTGCCGCGTTTGACGGCCTGCATGCGCACAACTGTTCCCGGCTGCTCGACGTCAGGCCGGGCGAGCTGGGTCTGCGGCAGTCTGACGCGCTGTTTTCTCATGTGAAGCGATTGCCGGAGCAGGCGGAAGCGCTGTTTGCGCAGCTGGACGGCTGTGATATCGCCGCGGTCGGTGCGAGCACACGTCCACGCGCGGTGGAGGGCTCGTATATGCCCTGCTTTCTGGCAGGGGAGAGCCAGGCACGTGTGCTGGCGCAGGCGCTCGGGGTGCCGTTTTACGCCGTCTCCCACCAGCAGGGACATATTGCTGCCGCGCTGTATTCAGCGGGCCGGATGGAACTGATGCATAGAAGGCATCTGGCTTGGCATCTGTCCGGGGGGACAACGGAGCTGCTGCTTGTGGAGCCGGACGGACAGAACGTGAAAGCGGAAAAAATCGGCGGGACAACGGATCTGTCCGCCGGCCAGCTGATTGACCGAACCGGCAAGCGGCTCGGCCTGCCGTTCCCGGCCGGAAAAGAGATTGACAGGCTGAGCCGGGATGCGGACGTCAAGGGCTTTCGCGTCCGGCGGGATGGGCTGTCTTTTTCACTGTCGGGTATGGAAAATAAAATTTCCGCTTATATTGAGAATGGCGCATCTGCGCAGGAGGTTTCCTGCGCCGCGCTGCGCACGGTGATCGGCGCGGTGCGCGATGTGACCGAGGCGGCACTGCGGCGGTTCCCGGACTGCACGGTCGTCTTTTCCGGCGGCGTGACGTCCAACGCCATGCTGCGCAGTGCGATGCAGGATCTGGACGCGGTCTTCGCGAAACCGGAATACGCGACCGACAACGCGCTCGGCGTTGCAGTACTCACATGGGGGATGGAAGATGGAACAGCGGACACTGACCGTCACGGAGCTGAATAGCTATCTCAAGGCGCGGATGGACAGCGACCCGATGCTGACGCGCGTCTGCGTTGCAGGCGAGATCAGCAACTACAAGGTCTATCCCTCGGGACATCACTACTTTACGCTGAAGGATGCGGGCGGCGCGCTGAGCTGCACCATGTTCCGCTCCAATGCGGCGCGCCTGCGCTTCCGGCCGGAAAACGGGATGCAGGTTTTTGCAACCGGCAGCGTCTCGGTCTATCTGCGCGACGGGCGGTATCAGCTCAACTGTACGGCGCTCTCGCCCGTGGGCGTCGGCGACCTGTATGTCGCGTTTGAACAGCTCAAACAGAAGCTGGCGGCGGAGGGGCTGTTTGACCCGGAACGGAAACAGCCGCTGCCGCGCTACCCGCATAGAATCGCAATTATCACCTCGAGCGCGGGCGCGGCGGTACACGATATGCTGCGGATCCTGCGCAAGCGCTATCCGCTCTCCAAAGTGCTCCTGCTGCCTGTGCGTGTGCAGGGCGCAGAGGCGCCGCCCGAGATCTGCGGCGCGATCCGCTACGCGAACCGATGGCAGCTGGCCGACGTCATCATCACGGGGCGCGGCGGCGGCAGCATTGAGGATCTCTGGGCCTTCAACGACGAGCGCGTGGCGCGCGCAATTAGCGCGTCGGAGATCCCCGTTGTTTCGGCGGTTGGGCATGAGCCGGATGTGACAATTTCCGACTTCGTTGCCGATCTGCGCGCGGCCACGCCATCCAACGCGGCGGAGCTGGTTGCACCCGATCAGATGGAGCTGCGGCAGGCGCTTTCCCAGTCGCTGGCGCGGATGCAGGCGGCGATGACGCGCCGTTTGCAGCTGCACAGGCAGCGGCTGCAAACGCTCTCACAGGCGCGTGTGCTACAAAGCCCCGCCGGCTATTTGCAGGAGCGCCAGCTGCGACTGGATGCGGACGCGCAGCGCCTGCGCGCGGCGATGCGGCAGCTCATTGCTGCACGAAAACAGCTGTTTGTCCGGCGTGCGGCGTCACTGGACGCCCTCAGCCCTTTGAAGGTGCTGGGACGCGGCTATAGCCTGACACTACACGATAACGGCACGCCGGTACGCTCTGTGCGGGAGCTGCATCCGGGCGACCATGTGACGCTGCGTCTGCATGACGGCACGGCGCGGGCGGAGATACAGGAGGAAATCCCATGAAACAGGAAGAACGTTCCCAGAGCTTCGAGCAGTCCATGGAGCGGCTCGAACAGATTGTAAAATGCTTGGAGGCGGGCGACGCCGACCTGGCCGAGGCACTCAGGCTGTTTGAAGAGGGCGCAGGCCTGGTGCGCTCCTGCACAAAAGCGCTGGATGAAGCGGAACTGGCTGTGGTGCAGCTTATGAAGGGGCCGGAGGGCGCGCCTGTGGAAACGGAGTTTGAAGATGACGGCATATCCTGAGCGTGCAAAGCACTATAAGCGGATGGTGGAACAATATCTGGACGATATCCTCCCGGTGCCGGATGTGCCGCAGAAGGAGATCTATGAGGCCATGCGCTACAGCCTCCTCTCCGGCGGCAAGCGCATCCGGCCGGTGCTCTGCATGGAATTCTGCCATGTCTCCGGCGCGGACGCGGCCTATGCGCTGCCATATGCTGCGGCGATGGAGATGATCCACACTTACAGCCTGATCCACGACGATCTGCCGTGCATGGACGACGACGACTACCGGCGCGGCCGACTGACGTGCCACAAGGTTTACGGTGAGGCGAATGCGGTTCTGGCCGGCGATGCGCTTCTGACGGCGGCGTTTGAGACGGCGTCGTTCCGAGACGAGGAGACAGACCCGGCGCTCAGCCTTGCCGCAGTGCGCGAGCTTGCCGTAGCAGCGGGCGCGGCCGGTATGGTAGGCGGACAGGTCATCGATCTGGATGAACGTTCCCGCACGCCGGAGGAGCTGGCGCATCTGCACAGCCTGAAGACCGGCGCGCTGATCCGCGCTGCCTGCCGCATCGGCGTAATTGCGGCCGGCGGCTCGCAGGCGCAGCTGGAAGCCGCGACAGAATATGCGTCGCATATCGGCCTTGCGTTCCAGATTCTGGACGATGTGCTGGATGTGACCGGCGATCCGGAAAAGCTCGGGAAAAAGACCGGTATGGATGTGGAAAAGACGACATTTGCCTCGCTCTACGGAATCGCGGCCTGCCGCGAGCTGATTCAGACGCATACAGAGCAGGCAATCAAAGCCCTTGCCGTCTTTCTGGATTCCGGAATCCTGCCGGATCTGGCATGGTTCCTGGCAGGAAGAGATTATTAAAACCAAAATTACATTGCTGGTTAGATGGAAGCCCATACAACAATCACTCCACAAACTACTGGCAATACAACGCCTGTCGGTCATGATTGGCTAATAAAAAGGACACCATATTCAGTCCTACAGTAGAATATGGTGTCCTTTTCAATTTACTCACCCAAATGCAACTTTGTAGAGTTGCATTTGGGTGATTTTTTTGTCAGTTCCGCATATAATCATCGAATTTCTATTTGACAAGGGCAGATTTACAGGATTGTGTA
>CAZYZQ010000027.1:0-22330 GCA_964652075.1 uncultured Oscillospiraceae bacterium | reverse complement strand
TATCAGCATGGGCACAAACGAACGCCCGCTCAGGCCTATCTTGCGCAAAAGCGAATCCATCACGAAGGCCACGCGCGCCATGTAGCCGCTGTCCTCCAGCATGGACAGGAAGAAGAACAGCACGACAATCGTCGGCAAAAAGCTGAGTACGCTTCCCACGCCCGCAAACACGCCGTCGATCACCAGGCTCCGGACAACCGGGTTGATCTGCGCGGCAATCAGCCCACGCTCACACAGCGCCGTCAGGCTGGCGATACCATACTCCAACAGGTCTGAAAGCGCCGCGCCGACCAGCCCGAAGGTCAGCCAGAACACCAGCGCCATAATGCCGATAAATGCCGGAATGGCCGTCCATTTGCCGGTCAGAATCCGGTCGATGCGTTCGCTGCGCTCCCGCTCACGGCTCTTGTGCGGCTTTACAACCGTCTCTTCCGTCAGCTTTTCAATAAACCGGAACGTGGCGTCCGCAATTGCCGCCTCACGATCCAAGCCCGCGTCGCGCTCCAGCTCGGCAATCGCATGGCCCAACAGGTCGGACTCATTTTCGTCCAGCGCCAGCGCCGACTCAATCAGCGGGTCGCCCTCGATCAGCTTGGCCGCGCAGAAGCGCAGCGGCAGCTTCGCGCGCCGGGCGTGATCCTCGATCAGGTGGCAGATCGCATGGACGCAGCGGTGAACTGCCGCCTCGCACTGCCCGCCGTCCGCGCGGCAGATGTCGATGCGGCGCGGCTTTTCCTGATAGCGCGCCACGTGGACGGCGTGTGAAACCAGCTCGTCAATGCCTTGGTTCTTGGCGGCGGAGATCGGAACGACCGGCACGCCAAGCTCAGCCTCGAGCTGGTTGACAAGCACCGCGCCGCCGTTGCTCGTCAGCTCATCCATCATGTTGAGCGCAACGACAACCGGAATCTCCAGCTGCAACAGTTGGACGGTCAAAAAGAGGTTGCGCTCAATATTTGTTGCATCCACAATGTTGATAATGCCGGTTGGATGCGTTTTGAGCAGAAAATCGCGGGTCACGATCTCCTCGCTGGAATACGGCGAGAGCGAATAGATGCCCGGCAGGTCCGTCACCGTCGCCTCCGGATGGTTGCGGATGGTCCCGTCCTTGCGATCAACCGTAACGCCCGGAAAATTGCCGACGTGCTGGTTCGCGCCGGTCAGCTGATTGAAAAGCGTCGTCTTGCCGGAGTTCTGATTGCCAGCAAGGGCAAAGGTAATCGGCTCGCCCTCGGCAATCGCCGGGGCTTCATGTACCTCGTGCCGGTGCTCACGGCCCATCTCGCCGCGGCCCGGGTGCGCGACGTCCACCCGGCGTTCCCGGCTGCGGTGCGCGTGATCCGTCGGGTGCGGATCGCGGATCTCAATCTTTTCAGCGTCCGCCAGCCGGAGCGTCAGCTCATAGCCGCGGATCTCGACCTCGATCGGGTCACCCATCGGCGCGCGCTTGACCAGTGTGATCTCCGCGCCGGGCGTCAGCCCCATGTCAAAAAAGTGCCGCCGCAGCGCGCCCTCCCCGCCGACGTGGACAATGACTGCATCCTCTTTCAGTTGCAGCTCAGACAGCTTCATAAAAATGTCTCCCTTTGTCAAAAAAGCGAGAAAACTCTCAGCCCCTATTTTAGCAGGCCATTGCATGGGGCGCAACCCCCTTTTGCATTCTATGCGCCGGAACCCGCAAAAAAAGCACGGCGCAAAATGCGCCGTGCCCGCAAAAGCTGTATTTTATCAATAGAACGGCCAGGGACGCAGGCGGTTGTCGCCGCTGCGGTCGGGCTTGCCCAGCGTCACCTCGCCGGAAGCAGCCCACTCCACCCCTCGGACAAACATACCGAGGAAATTAAAGCGCTTGATCGTCCCGTCGCCATGGCCGATCCCGCAGACAAAGACGCGGCCGCCGTGATAATCGTTTGTCCATGCCACCGCCGTATCGGTGTTGACGCCATCCATCAGTTCGAGCTTGCCCTCGGGAATCGCGACCGGATGGTGCTTCGGCGGGAAGTCGGCCTTGACGTACTGCTCAAGATCATCGAAAACGGTCGCAAGCACCTCAACCTTGGCGCCGGGCTGCCAGTAGATCGGCGTAAAATGATCCTCTTCCACCACCAGAAATTGCTCGTCGATCCCCTGCATGATCGGGTGGGTCGGGTTCGCGTTCTTGACCGCGAAATCGCCGTTCGGCGCGCGGCGGCTGCCCTTCTTCATCGAGCAGGTGCCGCCGAGCAAATTCTTGAACTCCTCGGGCCAATCGTCGTCGATCCAGATCGACGAGTGGTAGAAGATCAGGCCCTTCCCCTCTTTGGCGTAGGCATAGAGGTTTTCCTCCGTCATTTCACCGAACCGCCGCGCCTTGTCCGTCGGCCAATGTTTGCCGTCGTAGTTGATGAGGATCGCGTCATAGAGGTTCATCATATCCAGCGTGGCGTAGCGGAACTCCTCCACCACCTTCACTTCAAAGCGGCCGGTTGCCTCCAGCACCTCATAGAGCATTTTGTTGATGCTGCGGTACGGGTGCTCCTCCGTGACCATACCGGTCACAAGAAGAATTTTCAGCTTCTCCATGGGTTTCACTCCTTTATATTTGGTAATCCGCCTTTCCATTATAGCAGCTTTTCTGTGCCGCGTCGAGGAATCCGGAATAATTTGTAAGAACTGTCAAAATAGATATGCCCATTTTGTGAAGTTCGTCCCCTTCCGCTGGACAACCGCAGTCATGGCGTGTATAATGGAAGCAATCCTCCGCTGAAAGGAGCCGCCCCGTGTCCATACGATCGTTTCTCTTCCTCTGCCTTGTCTGCATGACGCCGGTGCTGGAGCTGCGCGCCGGCATCCCCATGGCCGTCGCCATGGATATGCCGCTGATCCCGATGCTGCTGTTGTGCGTGCTGTGCAATCTTTTGCCCGCGCCTTTTATTGTCCTTTTTATCCGAAAACTGCTTATCTGGATGGACGGGCGCGGCAAATTTTTGACGCGCGTCTCTCATTTTATGACACAGCATGCGCAGAAAAAATTGAATCTATATAAGAAATACCAGACCGCCGGACTGTTCCTGCTTGTTGCCGTCCCTCTTCCGGGAACGGGCGCCTGGACAGGCGCGCTGGTCGCGGGGCTTATGGATATGCGGCTGCGCCGCGCTTTGCCTGCCATTTTTCTTGGGCTCTGCGTCGCCGCCTTTATCATGACCTGCCTGAGCTACGGCATCAGCATCTTTCTGTAGAATATGCCAAACTATTTCAAAACCGCCGCAGGAAAATCCTGTGGCGGTCTTTTTCAGGCGAAAAATGTCATCACAATTTCCGCGATGCAGAGCAATACAAACAGCGCTACGCCGAGATTCAGCACCAGCACGCGCGCACGTCTGCCGCGCGGCAGCGTCACCTCACCGGGCTGGCACCAGAATCGATTCCGGTTCGCAATCAGCAGTACAAGCCCCGCGCCGACCGCAAGCAAAATTGCGAAAACCGCGCAGAAATACGGTGTAAGCTCGCCGGCATAGGCCGAGACCTGTTCACTGAACGCCGGATCCTCCGGCGAGAGGTTCTCCATCAGCTCCATCGCAGCCGGGCTGAGCCGTGCCAGCAGCAGCGGCAGGAAAAACGCGCTGATGCTGTTGACGAGCATATGGATGGCAATCGGATAGCGCAGCCGGCCGGTGCGGCAATAGAGAAACGCCAGCAGCATGCCGATCGCCGCTGCGTAGAAAAACTGGTACAGGTTCCCATGAAACAGGCCAAAAGCCAGCCCGGAGGCCCAGATTGCGGTGCGATCTCCGAACACCCGCATCCGGTCGATCAGCAGCTTGCGGAACACAAGTTCTTCACAGGCCGGGCCGATCAGCACCGCAAACAGCAGGCTGCTCCAAAGGGACGATTCTCCCAACAGGTCTGAAACCGCGTTGCCTGCCTGCGCGCCGGTAATTGCTTCAAGCGCCGACGCCAGCGCCATGCCCGCCCAGCTGCCGAGATAGAGCAGCGAGACAGCCATCACAAGTGACAGGCCGAGCTGGTAGAGACGCATCCGGTGCTTTTCCGGCGCACGCGCCCGGCACCTGCGCCAGATCAGCAGGGAAACCGGCAGCGCGACGGCATACATACTGCCCATAGAGAGCAGGAACTGCCCCCATGCCGGGAGCTCAATACCGGGCCAGAGCGCATAGATCCCCAATGCCGCGCCGTTGACCACCAGAAACGTGACAAGCATAAAGCAGGCATAGCCGAGAAACGTGCGGGAAACATGGCGGCGCGCCTGCTGCCAGTATGGCTCGAGCCGCATGGTGTTCTCCCCCTCAGGTGTTCTGGTTCGTCGTGTGGAAGGTCTTCAGGTTGCCGGTCTTCCGGCTGCGGCGGACAAGCTCCGCCTCGAGCGCAGCCGGCGCCGTGCCCCTGCAGACCATCATCGCCATCAGGTGGTACATGAGGTTCGCTGTCTGTGCCGCAACCTCTGTGCCGTTCTCATTTTTCGCGGCGATAAGCAGCAGGCTGCATGCCTCGCCGACTTTTTTCAGGATCTTGTCCAGCCCCTCGCGGAACAGGTACGCCGTATAGGAGTCCGGATCGTCAGACCGCGCGCGCATTTCAATGACCGAAAAGAGCGCGTCCACCGTCTGACCCTGTGTCTGGCAGCGGGTATTCAGCGCATCCAGCACCGCGTCAAACGGTACGTTTTGCAGGCACAGCAGAACTGTGACATGATAGAGCACGTCGTTCAGTTCCCCGACCAGCTCGCCCTCATCATCCTCCTTGGCGGCAATGACAGCCTCAAAAGTCTCCTCGCCGCATTTTTTGAGGATTTTGTCGAGTCCCGCCGCATAGAGATAGCTTGTATAGGACTTTTCCCCGCCGCCGTCCTCGCGGCGGGCACGCGCGACCGCATACTGGTCGCGCAGCTCCTGCTGAACGCTCATGTTGTTTCCTCCCAAATCTCCTCAAAGAAGCAGCTGCGCGCGCCGGTGTGGCACGTCGGCCCCTTCGGCTCACAGAAATAGAGCAGCGTGTCCGTGTCGCAGTCCGTGACGATTTTCTTCACGAGCAGGAAATTCCCGGAGCTTTCGCCCTTCTGCCACAATTTCTGGCGGCTGCGGCTCCAGAACCACGCAGTTTTCGTTTTCAGCGTCAGCTCCACAGCCTCACGGTTGGTAAAGCCGAGCATCAGGATATCCTTTGTCGCCACGTCCTGAATGATGACGGGAATCAGCTCCGATTTCTGGAACAGACGGTTCAGCTCAAACTCCATCGCACTCACCTCACCGGAATTCCGCGCGCGCGCAGATAGTCCTTGACCTGCGGAACAGTCAGTTCCCCAAAGTGGAACAGGCTCGCCGCCAGTGCCGCGTCGCAGTTTGTCTTTTCAAATACCTCAGCAAAATGCTCAAGGCTCCCGCAGCCACCGGACGCGATCACAGGGATGCGGACGGCTTCCGTCACGGCCTTCGTCATGGGAATATCGAAGCCGGCTTTCGTGCCGTCGGCGTCCATGCTGGTGAGCAGGATCTCGCCCGCGCCGAGGCGCTCGCCCTCCTTGGCCCATTCCAGCACGTCGATCCCGGTGCGAATCCGCCCGCCGGCAATCACGACCTCCCAGCCGCCCTCCGGGCGGCTTTTGCCGTCAATGGCCAGCACAACGCACTGGCTGCCGAACTTTTCCGCCGCCTGCGCGATGAGCTGCGGGTTTTTGACGGCGGCGGAGTTCACGGAAATTTTATCCGCGCCCGCGCGCAGGATCTCCTGAAAATCATCGACCGTGCGGATGCCGCCGCCAACCGTCAGCGGGACAAAGACCTTCCGCCCTGTCCGCTCAATGACGTCAACAACCGACTTGCGCGCGTCGCTGGTCGCGGTGATATCCAGAAAGACAACCTCGTCCGCACCCTGATCAGAGTAGAACTTCGCCAGTTCCACCGGGTCGCCCGCGTCGCGCAGGCCGACGAAATTCACACCCTTGACAACACGGCCGTTCTTCACATCCAGACATGGGATGATACGTTTTGCCAGCATCACTGCACCCCCGCGTCCCGGACGGCCTGCGCAAGATCGATCGTCCCGGCGTAGAACGCCTTGCCGATGATCGCGGCGTCCATCCCCGCGTCGCGCAGGGCGCAGATATCCGCGTTGCAGCTCACGCCGCCGCTGGCTGTGATTTTACACGAGACAGTCTCCCGCAGCGCGGCCAGCCGTGCCATAGAGGGGCCGGAGAGCGCGCCGTCCGTGTCGATATCGGTGAAAATCAGCGCCTGCACACTGCGCGCCTGCATATCGCGGGCGAATTTCAGATAGTCAAGCCCGGAATCGCCCAGCCACCCGGCTGTACGGACAATCCCGTCCTTTGCATCGACGCCGACGGCAATCCGGTCGCCGTAACGCCGGACTGCCGCTTCGACAAAATCCGGGTCAGACACCGCCGCGGAGCCGATCACCGCGCGCCAGACGCCCATCTCAAACACGGCCTCCAGATCAGCCATGCTCCGGATGCCGCCGCCCAACTCGACCTTCAGGCCGAACTGCCCGGCCACCGCGCGGACAATCGCGCCGTTTTTGCGTGCGCCGTCCTTTGCGCCGTCGAGATCGACCATGTGGATGTACTTTGCGCCCGCCGCCGCAAACTGCGCCGCCGTCGCAACCGGGTCGTCCGCCACCTGATGCACGGTGGCAAAGTCGCCCTGATACAGCCGCACACAGCGGCCGTCCTTCAAATCAATCGCAGGAAAAATCGTCATCTTGTCAGATCTCCAAAATGTTTCAGGATGGTCAGCCCCAGCTCGCCGGATTTTTCCGGATGGAACTGGCAGCCGAAGAGGTTGCCGCGCGCGACCATGGCCGTCACGGGAACGCCATAGTCCGTCGTCATCGCAAGATCGGCCTCCTCGTCCACAAAGCCCGCATAGCTATGGACAAAATAGACGAAGTCACCGTCGTGCAGCGACGCGGTCAGCGGGTTCGGGTTGACAATCTGCAGGCTGTTCCAGCCGATCTGCGGCAGCTTGAGCGCCGTCTTGATCCGGCGCACATGGCCGGGGATCAGGCCAAGCCCCGTGCAGGGCCGCACTTCCTCCGAATCGGTGAGCAGCATCTGCATTCCAAGGCAGATACCGAGCAGCGGCTTTTTCTCCGCGTTCCGGCACAGAACCGGCTCCAGCCCGCGCGCACGCAGATGCGCCATCGCATCCGGGAACGCGCCGACGCCGGGCAGAATCACGCCATCCGCACCGTCGATTCCGGCCGCGTCGCCGCAGACACGGGCAGAGAAACCGAGATATTCCAGCGCCTTTGTGACGCTCAGGAGGTTGCCAGCGCCATAGTCCACAACTGCAAGATAACCACCCATTACAACAGCCCCTTTGTCGAGGTCACGCCGCTGCCCTCCACCTGCACCGCGTCGCGCAGCGCGAGGCCGAGCGCCTTGAACAGGCCCTCTGTGATATGGTGCGCGTTCTCGCCGTACAGGCACCGCAGGTGCAGCGTCACGCCCGCGTTCATGGCAAGCGCACGCATGAACTCCTTTGTCAGGCAGCTGTCGTAGCCGCCGATCATAGGCTGCGGCATCGCCGCGTCGTACACAAGGTACGGCCGTCCGGACACATCGAGCGCGCAGAAGCAAAGTGCCTCGTCCATCGGCACATAGCTGCTCGCAAAGCGGCGGATGCCAGCCTTATCGCCGAGCGCCTGTGCCAGCGCCTGCCCGAGCACAATGCCGACATCCTCCACCGTGTGGTGCCCGTCAACATGCAGATCGCCGCGGACGGCAAGGTGCAGCGTGAAGCGGCCGTAGAAGGCCAGCGCGGTGAGCATATGGTCAAAGAAGCCGATGCCGGTATCGATCTCCGACACGCCCGGCTCCAGCGCAAGCGTCAGATTGATCTCCGTCTCCTTCGTCTTACGCGAAATGGTTGCAGCTCTCATTTGGGGAACCTCACTTCGATCGAATTGGCGTGCGCCGTCAGCTTTTCAGTCTTTGCCAGCGCGATAATATCGTCCGCGACCGCCGCGAGCGCGTCGCGGCTGAAGTCAATGACGCTGGTCCGCTTGAGGAAGCTCTCGGCGGACAGCGGCGAGAAGAAGCGCGCCGTGCCGGACGTCGGGAGCACGTGGCTCGGACCCGCCATATAATCGCCCAGCGGCTCGGGCGTATTCTCGCCCAGGAAAATCGCGCCCGCATTTTTCAGCTTCGGCAGCAGGTCATACGGCGCTTTCGTCACAACCTCCAGATGCTCCGGTGCAAACAGATTCGCAAGCTCTGCGCACGCATCCAGATCCGGGCAGACGATGACTGCGCCGTAGTTTTGCAGGCTTTCCAGCATGATTTCGCGGCGGGAAAGGCGGTTCGTCTGCGCCTCCATCTCGGCGAGCACCTGCTGCGCAAACGACTCCGAGGTCGTCATCAGCACAGCGGACGCCAGACGGTCATGTTCGGCCTGGCTGAGCACGTCGGCCGCGACATAGGTCGGATTGGCCGATTCGTCGGCAATCACCAGCACCTCGCTCGGCCCGGCCACCATGTCAATGTCGAGCTGCCCAAATGCCATCCGCTTCGCCGCGGCGACATATGCGTTGCCCGGCCCGACAAGCTTGTCCACACGCGGAATCCAGTCCGCGCCATAGGTCAATGCGGCAACGGCCTGCACGCCGCCGAGCGCAATCACGCGGTCGATGCCCGCGACGTAAGCCGCCGCCAGCACCGCGTCGTTCAGGTTTTCCGTGGGTGGCGTGACCATGATGATCTCCTCCACGCCAGCTGCCCGCGCCGGAACGGCGTTCATAAGTACGGAGCTGGGATACGCCGCCGTGCCGCCGGGCACATAGATGCCCACGCGCGTCAGGCCGCGCACCAGCTGCCCGACCTTGCCGCCCGGCACCGGACTGTCCCAAATGCGGGATTCGCCCAGAAGCCTTGTCTGATAGTCGCGGATATTCTCCGCGCTGCGGCGAAGCGCGGCCAGCAGCTGCGCCGGGATGCGGTTTGCAGCGGCTTCCAGCTCCGCCTGCGAAATCTCGCGCGGCTCCGCCTTGTCGAATTTCAGGGAATATTCCCGCACCGCCTCATACCCGCGCGCGGCGACATCCTCCATGATGGCCGCGGCGGCCTTTGTGATCTCCGCGCCGGCGGCGGCGGCGCGGGCCTTCATGCCGGCAAGCAGCCTGCGCTCGGACTGGCCGTCTGCCACACAGTAGTTTGTAATCATAGCGCTCCCTCGCATTTTTCTACAAAATCCAGAATCTGATTCTTATATAACTTCATACTCGCCGTGTTGACAATCAGGCGGGCCGAGATCGGCGCGACCGTCTCAATCGGTACAAGACCGTTCTCGCGCAACGTCGTGCCCGTCTCCACCACATCGACAATGCCGTCCGCCAGCCCCAGAATCGGGGCCAGCTCCACGGAACCTTCAATCTTGATGATCTCGACATCCATGCCCTTGCTCTCGAAAAACGCCTTTGCCACGTTCGGATACTTCGACGCAATGTGCCGTGTGCGGTAGGTACCGTAAAAATCGTCGCCCTCACGGACAGCCAGCGCAAAGCGGCACTTGCCGTAGCCGAGGTCGAGCTGCTCATAGAAGCTGCCGCCGTGCTCTAAAATCGTGTCTTTCCCGACGATGCCCATATCGCACACGCCGTGCGTCACATAGGTGATGACATCCGGCGCCTTGGCGAGAACGACGTCGAGCGGGTAGTTGCCGATGGAGAGGACGAGCTTGCGCGTGTCCTCCTTCAGCGCGGCGCAGTCCAGCCCGGCTTTCTCAAAGAGCTGGATTGATTTTGTCAAAAGGCGGCCCTTTGTGACCGCAATGCGCAATCTCTCGTTCACAGCGCCACGCTCCTCTCTCCGTCTGCGGTGATGACGACAAGCGTCTTCGCGCCGAGACGGCGTCCCTCCTCCGCCGCACCGCTCTCGGTGACGGCCGCGGAGAGGACACAGCTGCCCTGCCGGGACTGCGTCACGCGCCGCATCGCGCCGCCGAGGCAGCCGCGCGCATAATAGACGATCGTGTCGGGCCGCGCCGTCTCCTGCACCGGCAGACAGTGCGTGAGCTGCTCAATATCCAGCGCAAGGCCCGTTGCCGGAACATCCATGCCGAACTTGCCCGCGAGCGTATCATACCGCCCGCCGGAGAGCACGGTCTGTCCTGAACCGCGGACATAGCCACGGAAGATCACGCCGGTATAGTAGTCGATCCGCTGCACAAGCGCCAGATCAAAGACGATCTTGTCGCCGATCCCGGCGGCGTCCAGCTCCTGATACAGCTCCTCCAGATAGTCCAGCGCCTGCACACACGGCGCGCCGCTGCACAGCGCGCGTGCCTCCTGCAATACCTCCACGCCGCCAAAGAGCCTGCCCAGCTGGGCCATGCTCCTGCCGACGGTCGTGTCGCGGTAGGGCGCAAGCAGATCATTATACGCCGCAAAATTCTTCTGTTCCACGCAGGCGCGCAGCTGCTGGGCGAGCGCCGCGTCCGCGTGCAGCTCGGCGGCAAGCGCCGGGAAGAACCCCGCATGGCCCAGCTCAATCTGGAAATCCTCGATGCCCAGCGCCTGCAGCGCCTGTACGGCAGTCGTCAGTACCTCCAGATCCGCCCGGATTCCGGACGCGCCGATCAGCTCCACGCCGCACTGCGACGTGTCGGTGCGCACGCCCTTGTGTGCGTCGTCCGAACGATAGACGTGCTGGCAGTAGAACAGGCGCTGCGGCAGCGGCAGCGCACGCAGCTTTGTTGCGGCGAGCCGCGCAATCGGCGCGGTGTTGTCCGGGCGAAGGACCAGGATTCTGCTTGCGCGGTCAATCACCTTGACCATCTCCTCCTGCGGCAGCGGCGAGCCGGATTGCAGGAGCACATCATAGTACTCCAGCTCCGGCGTTGTGACCTCACTGTAACCGCGATGGGAAAACAGGCCGGTGACGGTATTCTGCACAGCCCGGTAGGCGGCGCACTCGGCAAACAGCCGGTCGTTCATCCCCTCGGGCGTGGCTATGGCATAATTCATGGTGCGGTAGTACCCCTCTCTTTACTTCGCTAAATCGCTGGTATCATATCACATCCAGCAGTCTGTGTCAACCCTGAACGTCTCAAAACAGCGATACCTGACTCGTATCCGGCAAATTGCCGAACGCGCCGGCCGCCTTCAGGTTCTCAATGTGGGTCTTGGAGACCTTCGGGCATGCAGCGGCAAACTCATCTATGGCCAAAAACCGCTTGCCGGCCCGGCACTCAACAATGCTCTGCGCGGCGCTCTCGCCAAGGCCTGTCACCGCCACAAACGGCGGCTGCAGGCCCGTCGGCGTCACTTTGAAATTGACCGCGTCGGAGGTATAGATATCCATCGGTGTGAACGTATAACCGCGCCGGTAAAACTCGTAGACGACTTCCAACGTCGTCAGCTGGTCCTTCTCAACAGCCGCGGCATCCGGGTTGCCGCTGATCTCCTTGATTTTCGCGGTCACCGTCTCGATACCGTGGCACATGAGCGCCGCGTCAAACGCGTCCGCGCGGATGGAGAAGTAGGCGGCGTAGAATGCCTGCGGCGCGTGTACCTTGAACCACGCGATGCGAAACGCCATCATAACGTACGCCACCGCGTGCCCCTTCGGGAACAGGTACTTGATCTTCTTGCACGAGCCGATGTACCACTCGGGTACCCCGGCCGCGAGCATCTCCTCCTCCGCCCCGTCCGGCAGGCCGCGTCCCTTTCGAACCGACTCCATGATCTTGAATGACCGCTTTTCGGGCATCCCGCACTTAATTAAGTAGAGCATAATATCGTCGCGGCAGCCGATGGCGTCGTTGACGGAGGCCGTGCCGGACGTGATTAGATCACGCGCGTTGCCGAGCCAAACGTCCGTGCCGTGCGAGAAGCCGGACAGGCGCAAAAGCGTGTCAAACTGCGTCGGCTGCGTGTCGATCAGCATTCCGCGTGTGAACGACGTGCCGAACTCCGGAATTGCCACCGCGCCGGTCGGCCCGAGAATCGGGTCATTTTCAAAACCCAATACCGCAGATGAAGTAAACAGTGACATAGTGTCCTTGTCATCAAGCGGAATCTTCGTCGGGTCGATCTGGGTCAGATCCTGCAACATCCGGATCATGGTCGGGTCATCATGGCCGAGCATGTCCAGCTTGAGCAGGTTCTCTTCCATAGAGTGATATTCAAAATGCGTCGTCACGATATCGGTATCAGTCGAATCAGCCGGGTGCTGCACGGGGCAGAAGTCGTAGATCTCGTTTTCTGCCGGAATGACGACCATGCCGCCCGGGTGCTGACCGGAGGTGCGCTTGACGCCGACGCAGCCCTGCGCCAGCCGGTTCTCCTCTGCCTTCGAGACCGTTTTTCCCCGCTCGTCAAGGTACTTCTTGACATAGCCGAACGCCGTCTTCTCCGCGACTGTGCCGATTGTGCCTGCACGGAACACGTGGCTCTCACCAAAGAGGTCAAAGGTATAGCGGTGCGCGCGCGACTGGTATTCGCCGGAGAAGTTCAGGTCGATATCCGGCACCTTGTCGCCGCCGAAGCCAAGGAACGTCTCAAACGGAATATTGAAGCCGTCCTTATCGAGGTTCGCGCCGCACTGTGGGCACACACGATCCGGCAGATCCGCGCCGCAGGCGCACTCGTCCGGGACATCAAATGTGACGTACCGGCACTTGGGGCAGCGGTAGTGCGGCGGGAAGGCATTGACCTCCGTGATGCCGGACATGTAGGCCACAATGGACGAACCGACCGAACCACGCGAACCAACCAGATAGCCATGCTCGAGTGAGTTCTGTACGAGCTTCTGTGCCGACATGTAGATCACGTCGTAGTGGCAGCGGATGATATCGCCCAACTCCGTCTCAACGCGTTTTGTTACAAGCTCCGGCGGATTGTCGCCGTAGAGCCGATGCATCTTGCCGTAGACCAGCTCCTTGAGCTGTTCGGCGGAGCGGTCGATCTTCGGGGCATACAGCCCATGCGGCACCGGGCGGATCGTGTCGCACATATCCACAATCAGATTCGGGTTGGTCACAACAACCTCATGCGCCTTCTCTTCCCCGAGATAAGAGAACTCGCGCAGCATTTCGTCCGTCGTGCGGAAGTAGAGCGGCGTCTCATTGTCGCCGTCGTTCATGCCATGCGTTGCGAGCAGGATATGGCGGAAGATCTCATCCTCCGGGTTGAGAAAATGTACGTCGCCGGTCGCCACAACTGGCTTGCCCAGCGCTTCGCCGAGCCGGACAACCGTCCGGTTCCACTCGCGCAGCTGCTCCTCGTTCTCCGCCTGCCCGTTGCGCAGCATAAACGCGTTGTTCGCAAGCGGCTGAATTTCGAGAAAATCATAGAATGACGCAATGCGCCGCAGCTCCTCCTCATCCCGCCCGCTCGTGATGGCGCGGAACAGCTCGCCCGCCTCGCAGGCTGAGCCGATCAGAATTCCCTCGCGCCATTTCATCAGCTCCGACTTTGGAATGCGCGGGCGGCGGCGGAAATATTTCAGATTGGAATCTGAGACGAGACGATAGAGATTCCGCAGTCCCGTCTGGTTCTTGGCAAACAGGATCATGTGGCGCGTCTGCCGCTCCTTGATCCGCGTGCCGCTGCAAAGCTGTGCTGTCAGGGCATTGACCTGCTGCAGTTGTATAATGCCGCGCTGCGCCAGCATTTCAAAGAACTTCCCGAGCAGATATGCCGCCGTCAGCGCGTCGTCGTCCGCGCGGTGATGGTTGAACTCCGGCAGCGCAAGCGCCTCCGCCACGGTGTCCAGCTTGTGGTTTTTGAGGTCGGGCAGCAGGCTCTGCGCCAGCGCCAGCGTGTCCACATAGGTCGGCGTAAAGGAAAGACCGAGCCGGGCGCAGTTTTTGGCGACAAAACCGATGTCAAACGCCGCATTGTGCGCAACCAGCGGCCGTCCGGCACAGAATTCCAGAAATTCCGGCAGGGCCTGTTCAATCTTCGGCGCGCCCGCGATCATGTCATCCGTGATCCCGGTCAGATCTGTCGTCGCGCGCGAGATCATGCGCTCCGGGTCGACAAAGCTCTGGAAATGCTCGGCAGGCTTTCCGTCCCGCCAAATCACGGCGCCGATCTCAATGATCCGGTCGTTCTGCGCCGACAGGCCGGTTGTCTCCAGATCGAAGGCCACAAATTCGCCCGTCAGCGGCACGTCCAGCGGCCCGTGTACGGCGACCGTCTCATCGACATCGTTGACAAAATACGCTTCGCAGCCATACAGGATTTTAATGTTTTCATCCGTCCCCGCGACCTTCGCCTTTCCGGCCGCTTTCATCGCGTCCGGGAACGAGTGGCAGACGCCGTGGTCGGTTATCGCAATGGCGCGGTGACCCCATTTCGCGGCCTGCGCCACCGCCTGCCCGGTGACGGTCAGCGCGTCCATATTGGACATGGTGGTGTGCAGATGCAGCTCGACGCGTTTCTCCTTCGCGGTATCCACGCGCTGCGGCTTTTTGCCCACCATAATGGCCTGCGGCTGCATGACCGTCTCGTTGTCGTAGCGGTCAAAGGTCATCTTCCCCTGAATCTTCACCCACATGCCGGGCTTGATTCCCTCGAGAATCGGCTTGGCCTTCGCATCCTCCATAAACTGGTTGATGCGCACGGAGCCGTGGTAGTCGGTGACATCAAAGCTGATGACCCACGCGCCGCGCTTTTTCAGCTCCTTGTGGTTGACGGCAAAGATCTCGCCCTCAATGATGACACGGAACATGTCGAGCGTGAGATCCGAAATCGGCGTCACCTCGCCCTTGAAGCTGTGTCCGTAGATGACGTCAGTCGCCACGGGAAGCGGCACGGCCGCTTTTTTCTTTGCCGCCGGCGCGCCGGGCGATGCGGGCGTCTGGCTTGCGGTCGAACGGAGGATCTCCTGCCGCCGCTCCTCTGCCGTCTGGCGCAGCTGCTCATAGCTCTGCGTCTCGCCGCCCAGAATTTCAATCTCCGGACTGACGCCAAAACGCCGTTGCAGCCATGCCTGCGCCTGCGGCAGATACGGCTCCAGATTCTTGCGCCCGTTTGCACGCAGCTGAAGCGTCAGTTTATCCTGCGCAGGACAATGCCATTTTGCCCCGGCCAGCGTTGCCGCTGCCGGGGAATGGAGCTGTTCAAATACGTGATTTAAGTCGGAAAAGTCCATGGTTGGAAGCAGTTCCGGCGCGTAGGCCGGTGAAATCAGCACCTTTGCAAGGCCATAAGCGCGGCAGATCGCGCGCGACGCCTCGCCCAGCAGCCGCTCGGGCAGGTACTGCGCGCTTGTCAGCTCCAGCTCCACCGTGCGCGCCTCGGCGCTGATGGCGACGTGCGTGACACGCGCAGTCTCCAGCGCCGCTCGCAGCGGCGCCTCCGGCTCCCACGCGGGGAACACCTCCAACAGATTAACGGAATTTGCCATGCTCTGCTCCTTTGTCCAGCTTGGGCTCTATCCGGTCACAGCGTCTCAATGTACGCCAACAGCGCCGGAAGCAGCTCATCATACGGCAGCCGCTTCTGCATCTGGCCCTTGACGAACAGGATGCCGCAGCCGTCGCCGCCCGCGATCCCGACATCTGCCTCCCGGGCCTCGCCGGGACCGTTGACCACACAGCCCATCACCGCAACTGTGATGGGCTTTTGGCAATCCTGCAGCGCCTGCTCCACCTGTGCGGCAAGCCCGATCAGATCGATGCGCGTGCGCCCGCAGGTTGGGCAGGAGATGATGTTCACGCCCTCGCGGCGCAGCCCCGCCGCCTGCAGAATATCGCGCGCCGCGTAGACCTCCTCCACCGGGTCGGCCGTCAGCGAGACGCGGATTGTGTCGCCGATGCCCATGCACAGCAGTCCGCCGATACCCATGGCGGATTTGATTGTGCCCATCCGCTTCGTGCCCGTCTCCGTCACGCCGAGATGAAGCGGATAGTCGCACCGCTCGTGCATCAGCCGGTAGGCGGCGATTGTCATCGGAACGGACGACGATTTCATGGAGACACAGCAGTCCGTAAAGCCATACTTCTCCAAAAGCTCCAGATGCGACAGTGCGCTCTCCACCAGCGCCTCCGGCGTCGGGTGGCCGTATTTTTCGAGCAGGTGCGGCTCCAGACTGCCGCCGTTGACGCCGACGCGAATCGGGATCTTTTTCTCCCTGCACACGTCCACCACGGCGCGGATCCGGTCCTCGCCGCCGATATTGCCGGGATTCAGCCGGATCTTCGCCGCGCCGCCCTCCGCGGCGGCGATGGCGAGCCGGTAGTCAAAATGGATATCCGCAACCAGCGGCAGCGGCGATGCCGATGCAATCTCGGCAAAGCCGTGCGCCGCGTCCATATCTGGGACGGCCAGACGCGCAATCTGGCAACCGGCCGCCGCCAGCTTCCGGATCTGCGCAAGCGACCCCTCGACGTCCATCGTGCGCGTATTCAGCATGGATTGAATGGAGACCGGCGCGCCGCCGCCAACCGCGACGGGGCCGACGTGAATCTGTCTTGTCATTGTGTTTCCCCTTTTTATACAAACAGTTTCCAGACGTCCTGAAATGTCACGAACGCCATAAACGCCAGCAGCAGTACCATGCCCGCGGCGTGGATATAGCCCTCGTACTTTGGATTGATCTTTTTATGGCTGATCGCCTCAATGACCGCCGTGATAATCAGCAGAAATACCCGCCCGCCGTCCAGCGCCGGGATCGGAAGCATGTTCATCACCGCGAGGTTCACCGCGATGAACGCCGCGAGATACATGACGTTCAAAATGCCGAGCGTCGGGGTTGCGGAATGCGTTCCCTGCTGCTCAATCGCTGTGACGATTCCCACGGGGCCGCTCATATCCTTGATGGCGTAGCGTCCTGAAACGAGGTCGGCAAGCCCCTGCCAGACAAGCCGGACAAATTGCAGGCTTGTTTTGCCTGTGAGCGCAAGCAGATTCCCGACATTTGCCCGTTCGGAGCGGAAGGTGATGCCGTAGAGCAGCGCCTGCGTCCCGTCCTCATAGACATAGCGCTGTTTTTCCATTTTCAGATCGTTCAAGACGACCTTCTTCCCGTCCCGCCGCACCGTGATGTCATAGACGCCTGTGGTGTTGCGCTCCAGATAGATTGTCACATCGTCCTGAAGCAGGATGCGATGCCCGTCGATTTTCAGAATACGGTCGCCTTCCTGCAGGCCATCCTCGCCGCAGACCGTGCTGCCCTCCATAAAGCCCACGATCTCCGGCTGGACAATCACCTGCTTCATGCCGACGTGCAGCACAATATAGAAAATCAAAAGCACCAGAAGCCCGACCAGGAAATTCATTGCAGCGCCCGCGACGAGAATCACCAGCCTGCGCCACGGCGCTTTGGAGGTGAAGGCCCGGGGGTTGTCGACGTTCTCGTCCTCCCCCTCCATCGCGCAAAAGCCGCCGATGGGCAGCGCGCGGATGGAATACTGCGTCTCTCCGCGCTGGCGTTTCCAGATGCACGGGCCCATCCCCATGGCAAACTCATTGACCTGCACGCCGAGCAGCTTTGCAGCCATGAAGTGCCCCAGCTCGTGCGTCAGAATCAGGATGGCGAAGATTAAAATTGCTACAATGATATAAATGATGCTGGAAATCAATTGATCTCACCTTTCCATATGCCGATAGACGCTCTCCCGGCTCTGCGCGTCGGCGGCCAGAATCTCGTCCAGCGACGGCGCAGGCCGTGCCGGCGCTTCGTCCAGCGCACGCTGCACCAGGCGCGGAATGTCGTAAAATCCGATTTTCTCCTGCAAATACAGCTCCACCGCCGCCTCATTCGCGCCGTTCAGCACCGCGCAGGCCGTACCGCCGCGCGCGGCAGCGTCCATGGCGATGGGCAGGCACGGAAATGTCTCCAGATCCGGCGGCAGAAACTCCAGCGCCCCGCAGGAAAGCAGATCGAGCGGCGCGGCAGGACTGGGCGCGCGGTTCGGGTACGTCAGCGCGAGCTGGATCGGGATGCGCATATCCGGCACGCCGAGCTGCGCCATCACGGCCCCGTCCACAAATTCGACCAGCGAGTGCACCACGCTGCTGCGGTGCACCACAACCTGCACCCGCTCTGCCGGGAGCCGGTACAGGCGCATCGCCTCGATGACCTCCAGCCCCTTGTTCATCATGGTGGCTGAGTCAATCGTGATCTTCTGCCCCATGTTCCAGTTCGGATGGCGCAGGGCCTGTGCCTTTGTCACATGTTCGAGTTCTGCGCGTGTTTTGCCGAAAAACGGCCCGCCGGAAGCGGTCAGGATCAGCTTTCTGATCTCCCCCCGATCGCGGCAGCCCATCAGGCACTGGAAAATGGCGGAGTGCTCCGAGTCCACCGGCACAATCTCCGCCCCGGCACGCGCAGCCTCCTGCATCACCAGCTCGCCCGCACAGACGAGCGTCTCTTTGTTTGCAAGCGCAATCCGCTTTTTCTCGCGGATTGCCGCAATGGTCGGGCGCAGACCGACCATGCCCATGACCGCCGTCACAACCGTGTCGGCCTCCGGCAAAGTCGCGGCCTCCAGAAGGCCGTCCAGCCCGCTCGCCACGCGGATATTTGTGTCGGCCAGCCGGACACGCAGATCGCGCGCCGCCGCCTCGGATTCCAGCACTGCGAGCGCGGGCCGATATCTTCGGCACTGCTGCTCCAGAAGCGCCGCATTTTGGCGCGCGGTCAGCGCCGCGACGCGCACCGGCAGTCCATCCACGACCTCCAGCGTCTGGCGGCCGATTGAGCCGGTGCTGCCCAGAATGGAGATGGTCTTACTCACAGCGCACCTCCGAGCACCGGCAGCAGCAGGACAAAAATTTCCACCAGCGGCGCAACGAGCACCATGCTGTCAAACCGGTCCAGCACGCCGCCATGTCCCGGCATCAGGTGACCGTAGTCCTTGATCCCAGCCTGCCGCTTCACCAGCGAGAACGCAAGATCTCCCAGCACGTCAATCCCGGAGCCGAGCAGCCCGATCAGCACGCAGCTGAGATAGTTGACCTCACGCGAAAATCCAAATTGCAACACAAGCCCGTAAATCACCATGGCCGCGGCGCCGATGGCAACGCCGCCGATCACGCCCTCAATCGTCTTCTTCGGGCTGACAACGGGCGCGAGCTTGTGTTTTCCCAGCGCCCGGCCGACGAAGTACGCGCCGCCGTCAGAAATGAACGCCACAATAAACGGGATCGCGACGAGGAACTTTCCGTCCTCCTGCAGCCGCAGGCGCACCAGCGCGGAGAGCAGATACGGCACCAGAATGCCCGCCATCAGGCAGACACAGACATTTGCAAATTGCAGCGTCTCGTGCGCCTTCAAAAGCTCTGCAAACAGCAGCACCGCATATACCAGCAGCGCAACCAGCATCGCAGTCTGCGGGCATCCGAACCAGCACCAGACCGGCACGCCGGCCGCCAGCGCCATTGTGTAGGCAACCAGCCGCACATGCTTGCAAAGCCCCGTCGCATACACCAGCTCATGCACCGCCAGCGCGCACAGAAGCGCCGCCATCACAACGGTTGCCAGCGCCGGCAGCAGGAACAGGACAACGATGACCACCGGGATCCCCACGGCGGCGACCAGCAGTCTTGCTTTCATGATTTGACCCCTCCATATCTTCTGTTGCGTTGGCTGTAGGCCGCAATGGCCTCCTCCAGATGTGCGGGCGTGAAGTCCGGCCACAGCACATCCGTAAAATAGTACTCCGCATAGGCCGACTGCCAGAGCAGGAAGTTGGAAGTCCGGATCTCCCCGCTCGGGCGGATAATCAGATCCGGGTCCGGCAGCCCTGCCGAATAAAGATAGCTGCCGAACCGCTGCTCCGTCAGCTCCTCCGGCTTCAGCTTCCCCGCCTGCACGTCTCGCAGCGCCGCACGGACGCCGTGCAGGATCTCGTCGCGGCCGCCGTAGTTCAGGCAGATATTGGCCTGGAACCCGTCATAGTGATCCGAAATCTCCGCTGTGCGGTGCGCCAGCTCCTGCAATTTCGGCGGCAGCGGCGTAAGATCGCCGAGAAAACGCAGGCGGATGTGATCCTTTTCCATTGTATCCAGCGCCTCGTAGAGATATTTCTCCAAAAGGCCCATAATGGCGGAGATCTCCTCCTGCGACCGCTTCCAGTTCTCCGTGGAGAAGGCGTAGACCGTCAGATACTGCACGCCAATATCGCGGCAGTAGGTCGCAATGCGTCGAAACGTTTCGCTGCCCGCCGCATGCCCGGCCGTGCGCGGCAGCAGGCGCTTTTGCGCCCAGCGTCCGTTTCCGTCCATAATAATGGCAATGTGCGCGGGAACCACGCGTTTTTTCTGTTTCAGGATTGCCATCGGCAAAATTCCTCCGTTTACGCAAGAAAGGGGCGCGGCGTCCGCGCCCCTGCTGTTGTCAGATCGCCATCAGTTCTTTCTCTTTGTTCTCGCAAAGATTGTCGATCTTCTTGGTGTACTTGTCCGTGAGATCCTGCAGGTCCTTTTCCATCTTCTTCTGCTCGTCCTCGGTGATCTCGCTCTTTTTCTTCATCGCCTTGAAGGCGTCCATCGCGTCGCGGCGGATGTTGCGGATGGCCACCTTGCTCTCGTCGGCGTACTTCTTGACCTGCTTGGTCAGCTCCTTACGGCGCTCCTCGGTGAGCTGCGGGAACACAAGGCGAATGATGCGCCCATCGTTCTGCGGGTTGATGCCGAGGTCGGACTTCTGAATGGCCTTCTCAATCGGCTTGAGCAGGCTGCCGTCCCACGGCTGGATCACCAGCGTGCGCGGATCGGGCGAAGACACGGTGCCAACCTGCGGGATCGGCGTATCGACGCCGTAGTACTCCACGCAGATGCGATCCAGCACCGTCGCGTTGGCGCGCCCTGCGCGGACAGAGGCGAAGTTCGCTGTCAAGACCTCCACAGTTTTGTCCATCTTATGGGTGTATTCCTTGTAGTCAGCCATTTTTGTGTTCCTCCTTGACCGTCGTGCCGATGGGCTCGCCCATGACAACGCGGTAAATATTTTCCGGGTCCTTCAGCGCAAAAACCTGCACGGGGATGTGGTTGTCCATCGACAGCGAGGTCGCCGTGCTGTCCATGACCGCGAGATGCCGCGCGAGCACCTCGTCATAAGTGATGAAGTCGTAGCGCTTGGCGTTCGGGTTCTTGGCGGGGTCGGAGTCATAGACGCCGTCGATGTTTTTCGCCAGCAGAATGACTTCCGCGCCGATCTCCGCCGCGCGGAGCACCGCGCCGGTATCTGTGGAGAAATAGGGATTGCCGGTGCCGCAGCCAAAGATCACGACGCGGTTCTTCTCCAGATGGTGGATCGCCTTCTCACGCGTGTAGTGCTCGGCAATTGCGCGCATCTCCACGGCGGTCATGACGCGCACGGCGATGCCCTGCTGCTCCATGAGATCCGCCACGGCAAGGCAGTTCATTACCGTGGCCAGCATCCCCATGTGATCCGCGCGGGTGCGCTCCATCCGGCCGTTGCCGTCCTTCAGGCCGCGCCAGAAGTTGCCGCCGCCGATCACAATGCCGACCTGCACGCCTGCGTCCGCGCACTTTTTGACCACGCTGCACACGCTGCCGATCACATCGAAGTCCAGCCCCTGGTGCTTCTCCCCCGCCAGGGCCTCGCCGCTGATCTTGAGAAGCACGCGCTTATATTTCGGTTCGCTCATACAAAAGCTCCTTATCTTATCATTCCCAGTTTTGGTTCTCGCTGCTTCTATTCTATACGAATTATTGCGTCTTGCAAAGAGGAAATTTCAATTTTTTTGCTGGCGCGCGAAAAATTGTACAAAATCACAGTGTCTGTACGATTAGAAATTGATTAAATAAGCTCAAGTTGATATAATGCGGAGCGTCAATCTTTAGAATTTCTTTTGTGCAAGCACGATTCTCTGTTGATTAAACATGTCAAATGTGGTATAGTAAGGGAAAAATCCGCAAAACCTTACCTTACTGTGCGAGAGGGAACAGATCACTATGGAAGAAAAAATCGTTGAATCGACGAACTTTATCCGTGAGTTCATCAAAGAGGATATTGCCGAGGGCGGTCGCTTTGCCGGTCAGCGGGTGCATACGCGCTTTCCGCCGGAGCCGAACGGCTATCTGCATATCGGCCACTGCAAGGCGCTGATTATCGACTTTGGCAATGCCGAATACTTCGGCGGCATCTGCAACCTGCGGATGGATGACACGAACCCGACAAAAGAGGACACCGAATTCGTTGACGCCATCAAGGAGGACATCCACTGGCTTGGCTTTGACTGGGACGACCGGTTCTTCTATGCCTCGGACTACTTTGATCAGATGTACGGCTATGCCGTCGAGCTGATCGAAAAGGGGCTGGCCTATGTCTGCGAGCTGACGCCGGAGCAGATGCGCGAATACCGCGGCGACCTGACCACCCCGGCCAAGAGTCCGTACC
>CAZYZQ010000026.1:0-22847 GCA_964652075.1 uncultured Oscillospiraceae bacterium | reverse complement strand
GGCCGCGACGTCGCCATCGCCTGTATGTTGGGCGCGGAGGAGTTCGGCTTTGCCACCGCCCCGCTGGTCACGATGGGCTGCGTTATGATGCGTGTCTGTAACCTCGACACCTGCCCGGTCGGTGTTGCGACCCAGAACCCGGAGCTGCGCAAGCGCTTCACCGGCAAGCCGGAGTATGTGGAGAACTTCATGCGCTTCATCGCTTCGGAGCTGCGCGAGTACATGGCGAAGCTCGGCGTGCGCACGGTCGACGAGCTGGTCGGCCGCACGGATCTTCTGGAAAAGCGCACTCCGGCGGTCAATGCCCGCGCGGAGACGGTCGATCTGTCGGAGATCCTCGGGAACCCATTCGCGGGCGCGGAGAAGACGCATTTCGATCCCGCCGACGTCTATGATTTCCAGCTTGAGAGTACCGTCGATCTGCGTGTGCTGGAAAAGAAGCTGAAGGCCGCCCTGAAAGACGGCACGAAATCGCGGGTACAGATCTCTGTCTCGTCGACAGACCGCACGCTCGGCACCATTCTCGGTTCGGATATCACCAGAAAATTCGGCAGCTCCCTGCCGGATGACACGATCACCGTCCACTGTACGGGCGGCGGCGGCCAGTCCTTCGGCGCGTTCATCCCGAAGGGGCTGACGCTGGAGCTGGAGGGCGACGCCAACGACTACTTCGGCAAGGGCCTCTCCGGCGGCCGCCTTGCGCTCTACCCGCCGAAGCAGGCGCCGTTTTCCGCCGCGGAGAACATCATTGTCGGCAATGTGGCGCTCTACGGCGCGACCTCCGGCTGCGCGTTCATCGCGGGCCGCGCGGGCGAGCGCTTCTGCGTCCGCAACTCCGGTGCAACCGCTGTTGTCGAGGGCGTCGGCGACCACGGCTGCGAGTACATGACGGGCGGCAAGGCCGTGGTGCTAGGCCCGACCGGCAAGAACTTCGCGGCCGGCATGTCCGGCGGCGTGGCCTACGTGCTCGACGAGCACCGCGATCTGTACACCCGCCTGAACAAGGATCTCGTCAGTATGGAGCTTCTGACGGAAAAGCACGACATTGAGGAGCTGAGAAGCCTCATCGAGGCGCACGTAGCCGCGACAAATTCGCAGCGCGGCGCGCAGATCCTCGCGGACTTCGACCACTATCTGCCCCTCTTTAAGAAGATCATGCCCGTGGACTATGACCGGATGCTCCGTGCCATCGCCCAGATGGAGGAGAAGGGCATGCACCGCGAGCAGGCGGAGGTCGAGGCATTCTATGCCAATCAGAAAGGGGGCGTCCGGTAATGGGAAAACCCACAGGATTTTTAGAGTATGACCGCCGGGACAATCCGGCCGAGACGCCGTTGGAGCGCATCCGGCACTGGAACGAGTTCCACCCGATGCTGCCGGAGGCCGCGCGCCGCGAACAGGCCGCCAGATGCATGGAGTGCGGCGTGCCGTTCTGCCAGTCCGGCGTGCAGCTGGCCGGTATGTATACCGGCTGCCCGCTGCACAATCTGGTCCCCGAGTGGAACGACCTGCTCTGGCAGGGCAGTCAGGATCACGCGCTTGAGCGGCTCTTGAAAACAAACAACTTCCCGGAATTTACGGGCCGTGTCTGCCCCGCGCTCTGCGAGGCCGCGTGTGCCTGCGGCCTGCACGGCGACCCGGTCGCCACGCGGCAGAACGAGCTTTCCATCATTGAGAACGCATGGGCGCAGGGGCGCATGGCGCCGCAGGCGCCCAAAACGAAAACCGGCAAGCGCGTCGCCGTCGTCGGCTCCGGCCCGGCTGGGCTTGCCGTGGCCGCACAGCTGTGCAGCCGCGGCCACAGCGTCACCGTCTTTGAGCGCGACGACCGGCCCGGCGGGCTTCTCCAGTACGGCATTCCAAATATGAAGCTCGAAAAGCAGGTCGTCGCCCGCCGCATCGCGCGGATGGAGGCCGAAGGCGTCCGGTTTCTCACGAACACCGAGGTCGGCCGCGACATCGATCCGGCACAGCTGGAACAGGAGTATGACGCCGTCGTGCTCTGCACGGGCGCGAAGCAGCCGCGCGATCTGGCTGTTCCGGGCCGGGAGGCGCAGAGCGTCCACTTCGCCGTCGACTATCTGACCCGCGCGACGAAGGCGCTGCTGGACGGCGCGCCAAACAACGAGGCATCCGGCCGCGACGTGCTGATTATCGGCGGCGGCGACACAGGCAACGACTGCGTGGCAACGGCTATCCGGCAGGGCTGCAAGTCCGTGACCCAGCTGGAGATGATGCCCTGCCCGCCCGAGACGCGCGCGGAAAACAACCCGTGGCCCGAGTGGCCGAAGGTCAAAAAGACCGACTACGGCCAGGAGGAGGCCATCGCCGTCTTCGGCCATGACCCGCGCATCTATCAGACCACAGTCAAGGAGCTTTTGACCGACGAAGCGGGCGCGCTGCGCGCCGCCGTGACCATCTCGCTCACACCCGTGCGCGACGAGCAGACGGGCCGAACCGTCATGCAGCCCGTTCCAGGCAGCGAACAGGAGCTGCCGTGCACCCTTCTGCTGATCGCCGCGGGCTTTCTCGGGCCGGAACCGGCGCTCTTTGAGGCGTTGGAGCTGCCGCTTCCCCGGCAGGCTCCGGTGCTTGCCACGCCGTACCACACGCAGAAGTCGAACGTCTTCTGCGCGGGCGACGCCCGGCGCGGCCAGTCGCTCGTCGTCTGGGCCATCCGTGAGGGCCGCGAGTGTGCCCGCGTGGTTGACGAGTATCTGATGGGGTATACGAACCTGTAACACCGACGCGGCCCGGCTGGAATGCCGGGCCGCTTGCCATTTTGCGTGCGGTCTGCTACAATGAAAAAAACGGAACCGGGAGCTGAGAGAGACATGGAACAGGGAAAGCGGGTGCTCGTGATTGACGCGCAGGGCGGCGGGATCGGGCGGCAGCTGATTGCGACGATCAAAAAGGCGTTACCGCAGGCGCATATCACCGCCGTCGGCACGAACGCGAGCGCGACGGCGGCCATGCTGAAAGCCGGCGCCGATCAGGCCGCGACGGGCGAGAACGCCGTGTGTGTCTGCGCAGCGCGTGCGGACTATATCCTCGGGCCGCTCGGCATCGTCATTGCCGATGCGCTGCTCGGCGAGATCACACCGAAGATGGCCGCCGCAGTGGGCAGCAGTCCCGCGCGGCGCATTCTGATTCCGTTCAACCAGTGCGACAATATCGTCGCAGGCGTCCCGGACTGGAACCTTGCTTCCCTTGTGCAGAGCGCGGTCGATGCGCTCGCAGCGGAAATCGCTTGACAGCTTTGCCGGAATCCGGTAAAATAAAGAAAACGGCAGGCACGAAGCCTGCCGGGCGTGCAGAATGCGCGCCCGGCCCGCTGAGCGGGCCATCCCAATATCGGAAAAACCAAATGCGTATCACGAAGGTGCGTGCCCTCTTTTCAGGAGAGCGCGCGCTTTTTTTCGGAAAGGGGAGAACGCTGTGTCGTCTGTGAAGAAAGCCTGCATCACGGCGCTGTGCACGGCGCTGTGCTATGTGCTGCCGCTGGCGTTCCACGCGATGGGGCTGGGCATCGCCTTCTCGCCGATGCATCTGCCCGTGCTGCTGTGCGGTCTGCTGTGCGGCCCGCTCTACGGCACATTCTGCGGCGTGGCCGGGCCGGTGATTTCGTGCCTGCTGTCCGGAATGCCCGCTGCCGCGCAGCTGCCGTACATGGTTCCGGAGCTGGCCGCCTACGGCCTGACCGCCGGGCTGATGATGCACGTTTTGCACACGGGGAGCCTGCTGGCCGATCTCTACTGCGCGCTTGTGCCCGCAATGCTGCTCGGGCGCGTGGTCGGCGGCGCGGCGCGTGCGCTGTTCTATCTGGCCGGGGCGCGCAGCTATTCGATCGCCCTCTGGGCGGGCGGCTACTTCGCCGGGACGCTGCCGGGCACTGTTATGCAGCTGCTCGTCCTCCCGGCGCTGGTGCTCGCGCTGAGCCGCGCGCGCCTGATCCCGCCAAAATATCCACACCGAGGTGAAACCGCATGAATCAACAGATCGAGCCCGTCGTCCGCGAGGTCGAAAAGGCCATCGTGGGCAAGCGGGACGTGATTGAAACCGTACTCATGGCGCTGCTGTGCGACGGCCATGTCCTGCTCGACGACGTACCGGGCGTTGGTAAGACAACGCTCGCCGTCGCGCTTGGCCGCGCGCTGGGATTGACGGCGCGGCGCATCCAGTTCACGCCGGATGTGCTGCCGTCGGATATTGTCGGCTTTTCCATGTATGACCGCGACTCCGGCACGTTCCGCTATGTGCCCGGCGCGGTGGCCGGAACGCATCTGCTGCTCGGCGATGAGATCAACCGCACCTCCAGCAAGACGCAGTCCGCGCTGCTGGAGGCAATGGAGGAGGGGCGCGTCACGGTGGATGGTGTGACGCACCCGCTGGAGCGCCCGTTCTGCGTGCTTGCCACGCAGAATCAGGTCGGTGCGGCGGGCACGCAGCCGCTGCCGCACGCCCAGCTCGACCGGTTTCTTGTCCGCCTGACGGTCGGCTATCCCGACTATGAGAGCCAGATGGAGCTGCTGCGCGACCGCCAGACCGCCGATCCGCTGGACACTGTCGCGCAGGCCGCCGACTGCGCCTCCGTGCTTGCCATGCAGGATGCCGTGCGGCATGTGACAATGCACGAGAAGATTCTGGACTACATCACCCGCCTTGCCATGGCCTCGCGCGAGCACCCAATGCTGCGCCTCGGCATCAGCCCGCGCGGCGCGCTGGCCGTAAGCCGGATGGCGCGCGCGTGCGCGTGGATTGCGGGCCGCGACTATGTGATCGTTGAAGACGTGCAGAGCATTCTGCCCGCCGTGTGCGCACACCGCGTCCTCCTGAGCGGACAGGCTCGGATGGACGGCAGAACCGACACGCAGGTGATCGGGGATCTGCTGGCCCGCGTCAAAGTGCCGCACGCGCTTTCCTGAGTCATGTGGAGACGCCGGATTGGCTGGGCGGCGCTGGTTGCCGCCTCGCTGCTGCTTTATCTGTTTGAGAATAACGCCGGCACGCGGATTGTGCTCCTCTGCGCGGTCTGCCTGCCGCTGGTCGCCTCGCTGCCGCTGCTGTTTTGGTCGTGCCTTGTGTGCAGCTGGGATAAGCCGGAGGAGGCCGCGCGCAGCCAGACGCTTTCATGCTCCCTGACCATTCAGGCGCCGCGCCTGTGCGCGCCGCTGTTTTTTGCAAGGCTGGAGATTGTGAACCTGCTGACCGGCGAGTGCCGGACACTGCCGCTGCGCTGCATACTGCGCGCAGGGCGGGCGGTGCTGCCGCTGACGCTTGCCGCCGCCCACAGCGGGGTGCTGGAGCTTTCTTTGCGTGATGCACGTCTGCACGACGCCTTTGGAGTTTTTTCACGCCGCATTGTGCCGCCGGAGCCGGTGCGCGTCACCGTGCGTCCGGCCAGATTGCCGGTGCAGATCTCGGCCGACGACTTCTGGCGCGACAGCGACCGCTACTCCACCCAGCGCGCCGGGACCGATCCGAGCGAGACGTTCCGCGTGCGCGACTATGCCCCCGGGGACCCCGTGCGGCAGATCCACTGGAAGCTGTCGGAGAAGCTCGACCGCACGCTCGTGCGCGACTTCGGCCTGCCGCTCGGCGAGCGCGTCCTGTTGACGCTTACACCCTGTCCTGCAACGCCGGATGAGGTGGACGAGGCGCTGGATCTGCTGTTTTCCATCGGCCACGCCCTGTGCACGCTGGCGCTGCCTTGCACGGTACGCACGCCGGCGGATGTGCTGACGCTGCATGACGCGGACGACTGGGCCGCGTTTTCCGAGCGCCTGCTCAGCGCGCGTCTTGTCCCCGTGCAGCTGCATATCGAGGGGCTGCAAGTTCAGTTTTGATGGATTTTTTGCCGGAAGGAGCCGCTATGAAGCCGGGAATTGTCTGCAATGTTTCCCCACAGCCCCAGCGCACGCTGCCGCTGTCCGCGCTCGGTGCGGCGACCTTGTACGCGGCACTGTGCGGCGCGCTGTGCGATATGGCCGCGCTCGGGACGCTGGGGCTGTGGCCGCTCGCGCCGGGGCTTGCGTTCTGCGCGCTGCTTGCACTGCTGCCGCACGGCAAAAGATGGACGCTTTCCGCGCTGGCCGTACTTGTACTGGCGCTCTGCGCCTCGATTTTGCTGCGGCTTCGTGTTGTGCTCGATGGCGCGGCGCTGTACGCGAACCGCCTGTTCGCCGCAAGCGAGGCGCGGCAGGCATATGCCTATGAAAAATTCTCCGTGACCGCCTCGCCGGATGCCATCAGGGCTTTCCTGCTGCCATCCGGACTGGTGCTCGGCGCGCTTTGCGGCGTGGCCGCGCGCTGGCGGCAGCGGTGGATTGACGCGCTGCTGTTCCTTCTTCCTGCCGCGCTGGCGGCGTATCTGGGCGTCACACCGCAGTGGTTCTGGCTGGCCGCGCTATGCGCGGCGCTGGTAGTCTGCTTTGCCGCAACCGTGCGCGGCGCGGCGGGAGGCGTGCTGGCGCTCTGCCTGCTGACGGCGCTTGTGCTGCTCGCCGTGCCGGGCGAGGATGCGCGCCTGTCGGCGTGGGAGGAGACGGCGCGCGATGCGCTGGCGCTGCACACGGTCGCCTACGGGCAGACGCCGCAGGTCGAAGAAGTTTCTCCGCCCACACAGATCGAGACAGCGGCGCAGCGCTTCCATGAGGAGGAGATAGCGGCCGATACCGGCGGCGACGAGACGCCGCTGCACCGCCCGCCCGCCGCACTTTGGGCCATTCTGGCTTTTGCGCTGGCGCTGTTTATCCCCGCTGTGCTCAGCGACCGCCTGAAAAAGCGGCGCGCACGCAACCGCGCCGCCATGGCCGACGAGGATGCCGCCAAGGCGGTGCGCGCCGGATTTCTCTACGCGATGCGCTGGCTGCGTCTCGGCGGCCTGCCGGACGGGAACCGCCCGTTTTCGGCCTATGCGGACAGCGTGCCGTCCGCGCTGCGCGAAGATTACGAGGCGGTGCTCCCGCTCTGGCAGGAGGCGGCCTACAGCGGCCATGTGATGACGCCGGCGCAGCGCACACAGATGGGCGCGTTCGCTGAAAAGACCCGCGAAGCGGTCTGGAGCGGCCTCAACAAAAGAAGCCGCTTTGTTGCAAAATACATTCTGGCGTTGTGAGGAGGGAAAGGCATGAGAAAGGCTTGGCCGTTTCTGGCGCTGCTCTGCCTGCTTCTGACCGGTTGCCGCGTGCGCATGCTCCCGCCGGGCGTGCCTGCCGACACGTATCTCACGCCGCCTGCCACCTCTGAGCCGGAGCCGGTGGAGCTGCCGGAGCAGCCGGAAGAGCCGGAGCAGCCGGAACAGACGCCGGAAGCGCCCCGTTCCGAGAAGCTTCCGCCCGCGCCGCAGGCGCAGCGCCCGGAGCCCCTTGAGGAGGCGCAGCGGCAGGAACCCGCGCCGGAGGCGCCGATCGACCCCAATGCCCAGCCCACGCAGCCGGACCCCGAAGCGGCGCAGGCGCAGCCGGCCGGCACGCCGGTGCAGGCCCCCGCCGGGGCGGCCGTTTTGGAGGAGGAGCCGTCCCCCGGCCTGCGCGTGACCTACGACCCGAACGGCGGCGACGGCGCGCCGGTCAGCACCACCGTGCAGCCCGGGCAACCCTACGGCCCACAGCCCGCCGTTACCCGCGCCGCCCACAGCTTTTCCGGCTGGTGGACGGAGCCGGAGGGCGGCGCGCAGGTGCTGCCGGAGACGGTTGTCACGGCGGAGCAGCCGCACACGCTCTACGCCCACTGGCAGAAAAAGGCCGCCGCAACCGTCACGTTTGACGGCAACGGCGGGCGCGTCAAAGCGAAGGACGCCGAACGGGCCCGCGCGGCGGGCGATGCGCTCGGCGAGCTGCCGACGCCGCTGCGCGAGGGCTACACCTTCCTCGGCTGGTTTTCGGCGCCGGAGGGCGGCGAGCAGGCGCTGCCGGAGACGGTCTGTTCCGGCGAGGATCTGACGCTCTACGCCCAGTGGCAGTACGATCCGTTTGCCTTCTGGACGTTTACCCTGCAAAACCGCACCCAACAGGTCTATCTGTGCCAGCAGGCGGCGATCTACTTTGAGTCCGCGCCGGGCGTCACAGCGCGGGTCTGCCCGCTGATCACCGCGACCGGCTCGCAGAATGTGGCGGAAAACCGTGACGATCCGAATGTCACGGATGACTGGGTGCTCGCCAAGAAGCCCGCCGTCGTACTCGCGCAGGTGGCTGCGCTGCCGGATTCCGCCGCGCGCGCGTCGCTTTCTGCCCGTTTTCCGTCGCAGCGCATTGTCCTTGTGACGCAGGAGGCGCTCTCAGACGGTGCGGCGGGGCTGTATGCCCGCCTCGCGCTGGCGCAGGCGCTGTATCCGGACTGGTATTCGGATATCGATCTGTCGGTTGTCGCCCAGGAGTTGGGCGTTGCCAATATTCCAATTGATCTATCTTAAAGGAGGAACCAACATGAAACGAGTGCTTTCTGTTTTTTTGACCGTCCTGCTGCTGGCGGCCTGTCTCTGCCCCACGGCGCTGGCCGCAGGGGGCGCGTACGAGGGCAAGACCGTCATCCTGTACACCGGCAGCATCCGCGGCGACGTGGATCTGTACGCGCAGATCGCGCAGGTGGAGAAAAGCTACGCCGCCAAGGGTGCGCAGGTGCTGCTGGTGGATGCGGGCAACTACCTGCAGGGCACGGCGGCCGCCAACTCAGACCGCGGCCTGTCCATTTACAACCTGATGGAGGCGGCGGGCTATGACGTCGCGGCCATGGGGCTCGCCGAGTTCTCCTATACCGACGCGACCACGGGCTATCCCTATCACGGCAACGTCACGAAGTACTACACGCAGGCGCAGCTTCGGTTCGGCTGCGAGGAGATTCGCTACAACGTCGGCCGCGACGGCTCGGAAGAAGCTACACTTCCCGCCAAACAGTCTGCCGGCTTTGAGACGGTCAGCTCGAATGCGAAGAGCGACAAGGGCGTCTATGCCTTCGCGCAGTCCACTGAGTTTATCATGCCCTCCGGGCTGAAAATAGGCTTTTACGGGATCACAGACACGGCGGCTGCGCGGAATGTCCAGACGGGCTATCTGACCGTCACCCGCCCGGAGCCGCAGGCGCTGCCGGATTCTGAAATTACGGTTTGCCTGTCCAACGCGGGCCTGCCCGCAGACTGGGACTGCGATATCCTGATCGACGTGCCGGACGGCGCGTTCCAGATCGGCGCGTATGTGATCGACAATGAGACAAAGGAGATTACGCACGAGACCGTGAAGCTGGGCGCGTCCGACCCGACCGTTGCGGCATTGGCGGCGGAGGCAAAGAAGAACGCCTCGCCCGTTGTCGGAAAAAGCGAGGTCATCCTGAACGGTGCGGACGCGCAGAGCCGCAACCGTGAGACGAACCTCGGCGATCTGACCTGCGACGCGCTGCTCTGGTACGCCGAACACTATATCGACGGCATTGATACCGCGTATCCGCTGGTTGCGCTCCAGAACGGCGGCAACTGCGACAACTTCGTCTACACCGGCGAGATCACCGAGACAGACCTGCTGCGTGCGCTGCCGTTCTCCCCGATGGGTGTCGGCGTGTTGCAGGTGACCGGCGCGCAGCTGCTCGAGACGCTTGAGGCTGCGAGCCAGTGCGAGAACAGTGCGGGCTTTGCGCAGGTCGCGGGCCTGACGTACACAATCGACCGCACAAAGCCCTACGACGCGGGCGCGGCCTACGGCAAGTTCTTTGAGGCGGATTCGATCAACCGCGTGACGATTACCTCTGTGAACGGCCAGTCGTTTGACGAGAATGCAATTTACAATCTGGTCTGCGATAACTACCTGTTCGGCGGCAACGACACCTATTACACGCTCAAGGCGGCCAAGGAGGCCGAGGGCGCGAACTATATCAACAACGGCAATGGCGTCAAGACCCGCGATATCGTCGCCATGTATCTTGACAAGCAGCTCGGCGGCGTGATCGGGGAAGCTTACGCCGCGCCGCAGGGCCGGATTACCGTCCGCAGCTATACCGACGTAGTGCCGGGCAGCTGGTGCGCACAGCCGGTCGACTGGGCGGTCGAGACCGGCGTCACGAACGGCACGAGCAAGACGACCTTCACCCCGACCCGCGACTGTACCTTTGCCGAGATCATCACCTTTGTTTATCGCGCGCTCGGCGAGCCGGAGACCGCGGCGCAGATGCGCTATGAAAACGTCGCGGCCGAAAGCTACTACTACGACGCGGCGAAGCTCGCGGGTGCGGAGAACTGGCTGGACGATGCAGACGCGAAGACCTTCCCGGCGTCGCAGCCCTGCACGCGCCGCGACGTGGCCGAGCTGCTGTGGACCATTGCCGGCAAGCCTGTACCGGCGGGGACGGACAATCCCTTCACGGATATCAGCGCAGAGGACACAGCGATCCTCTGGGCCGTGGAGGCCGGGATCACGAACGGCACATCGAAGACAACCTTCTCGCCCGACAAGGTCTGCAACCGCGGTGAGATTGTGACGTTCCTGTACCGGTATTTTACAAAATAAAAAAGCACGCCGCCGGAGCCAGTTGGTTCCGGCGGCGCGTTTTTAGAGCCGTGGTAGCTTATTGCTGTGATTTCTCAAACTGCTCGGCAATCTGGAATTCTGTGTCCATCTGCCGGTAGATCAAAAACTGCGAGAGAAATACGATGTACCATGCGCCGATAAAGGGCATCAGAAGCAGCGTCCAGGGGGCGAACAGCACGTAAAACGCCCAGTAGGCGAGCTGAATCAGGCCGATCCCCATGACGCGCCAGAAGTAGCGGATACAGAACAACAGGCAGTTGCGCAGCCGGATGCCGGTTCTCTGGTCGAACAGCACGAGCTGCGGCCAGTACAGGGAGTTGAAGACGAGCACGAGCAGCAGCGAGAAGAGATACAGCACAATGGTTCCCAGAGAGGGCGGCGTCTCCGCCCACCAGAACAGCATCCCCATAAAGGCATACAGCCCGAGCATCAGCCCTAACAGCGCGCCGGGGAGCAGGCTGCCCGTCCAGTCCTGCTTCCATGCGCGGACATAGGCGTCCTTCCACGGCGTCGCGTCACCGCGCAGGCCGCGCAGGATGGCGTCGTACAGCCCGGCCAGAAACGGCCCGGCGATCATGCCGCCTGCAAAGGAGATGGGAAGCAGCAGCAGGATACTGGATCTGCCGACAGCGTAGAAAATGCCGGCCGCCAGCGGGAGAAAGCCGATGAGCGTCAGCAGATGTACCTTCCACCACCGGCCGAAGCGGCTGCCGAGAAGCTGCCGGTAGAGGTAAAAGCCGGTTGGATTTTCGTTTTGCGCCTCATACGGATCGTCATGTATAAATAATCCCATGGTTCAGACCTCCTGCTTCAGGTGCTGTAATGGCAGCGTTCCAGAAAACCGGCGAGGATCTCCTGCGGGTCGCCGGCGAACGTCTCCCGGCAGGACAGCTCCACGCTGACCGCGTAGCTCCCATACACGCCGAAGGCGGATACGCCGCGGGCGAAGGGGTTTGTCTCTGAGCGGAACGTGTAGGAGATGACCGTAAAATCCTGCCCATTGTACTGCGCGGTGAACTCGTCCAGAATGTCGTAATGCTCGCGCGCCAGCGCAAGCCACCCCTCCGCGCCGTCCGCCGCCTTTTCCGCGGACTTGTAGCTGGCCAGAAGCAGATACAGCTGCGCGTCGTAGAGCGCCACCTCGTCCCCGTCCTCATTGGTGTACGGCTCGGAGCTGCCCATCGACCAGGTGGCGCAGTACATACCCTTTGTGTTCAGCACGTCGCTGTTTTCCAACACGGTCATGTCCTCCGGCGTGTCCACGCCGATCACGTTCCCAACGGTCACCCAGTCGCTGCTCCACGCCGCGCCGTCTGCGGCCTGCATCGGGGCGGCGCGCCTGCATCCCGAGAGGGTCAGGCAGAGCAGCAGCAAAACCAGCGTACATTTTTTCATGTGCTCGCTCCTTCCGTCAGCTTTTTCCACAGCGCCTCGCAGCCCTCCGGGTTCGGGACGGTTTTTCCTTCCCAAAAGCCCCTGCGGGCGATATACAGCCCGGCCAGCAGCTCGTTGCTGCTGCCTGTCACCAGTTGGCCTTCCGCTGTGTAGGAATAGGTTCCGAGAGCCATCTGCGCCAGAACAGGACACTGCGACCAGAGCAGGCAGAGCTCCTCTGTCGCGTTGTCGCCCGCCTCCGGCAGGGAGCCGTCCAGACGGCAGAGACTGTGATAGTTCAGCTGGAACTGGACGGGGTCCTCCAGCAGGAACAGAAAGCTCTCATATTCCAGAAGATCCGACGTGAGCGTCACCTCGGCGGAATAGGCGGCCTCGATATCCGCGCCGCCGGCATACTGCTTCAGACGCACCACCGCCTTGCCGTCGCCGTTCAGGTCGCCGCAGAGGGAGGCAAAGCCGGCCTCCAACGCGGCGGCCGTGTCATCCGGCAGGGGATAGCGCCCCACGTAGGCAATCTGACAGTCCGGCTCCACTTTGTTCAATGCGCTGCGGAGGATGCCGCCTGCGATCAGCAGCACGATCAAACCGATCACGATGTGCCACTTGTGATAATACCACCAGTTTTTGCGGCGCTGCGCGGGCGTAGCTTCCTGCGCCTGCTCCGGCTTTACGTCACGGTATTTCCACTTCAGATATTCGCTTGCCACGCCGGTGCCTCCTTTATTCTTTTGTGGTTCCGCCGGATGCGTAGCTGACCGGCAGGCACACCAGAGCGGGAAGCTTGGCGCGGTCCTTTGTCAGCAGGAGATCCACGCAGGTCTCAGCGATTTTTTTCACGGGCTGCACGATGGTGGAGCAGTATAGTTCCTCCCCACCGAAGCGCCGGATTCCGTCGAATCCGATGATCTGCACGTCCTCCGGCACCCGGAAGCCCATCTCTTGCAGGAATCCCTGAATCCGCCAGGCCAGAAGGTCGGTGGAGCAGAAGATCCCGTTGATATCCAGCTTGCCGCCGTGGGTATGCGCGCGCAGGAACGCGCGGAACGGCTCGTAGCCCTGATTATCGTTGAGGCGCAGCACGTCGCAGGGAACCTGCCTGTTCCGGCAGACCATCTCAAAGCCGTCGCCGCGCTTATCGGTTTCGCCGGGGCTGGCGGAGCCGGTGCGGAAGAAGGCCAGATGGTCGCACCCCAGCTCCAAAAGCTTCTCCGCCGCCAGCCGGCCGCCGCCGTAGTTGTCTGCGGCCACGCATGGGATGCCGGGGCGGAAGCTGCGGTCGATGCCCACGAAGGGGAGGGTTTCATCCACCTCCAGCGGGTTATAGGTCAGGCCGATGATGCCGTCGGCCTTGTTCTGCCGGACCATATTCACGCACGCCTGCTCCATCTCGGGGTTGGAGGCGGTGACGTAGAGCAGCATCCGGTAGCCGCGCTGCGCCAGCGTGACGCAGATGTGCTGCGCCAGCGAGGCAAAATACGGGTGGTCGACCCCCGGCAGGATCAGGGCAACGGTGAAGGTGGTGCTGGTGCGCAGCCCCCGGGCGTACTGATTGACCTGATAGCCCAGCTTCTGCGCCGCCGCCTCCACCCTGAGCCGGTAGCTCTCTCCCACCGGGATCCCATTGAACACTTTTGACACGGTTCCAAGCGCGACGCCGGCTTCCTGCGCGACGTCCTTCATTGTGGGCATGCTCCCCTTCATGGCAATTCTCCTAATATAAAATGAAACTTTTCACAAACTGGATGCGATTTTTAGACGTTTTCCTTGAAAGCAACTCTATCATAGCAGATTTGCTGTCCGTTTGTAAAGCGTTTTTTCACGCCATTTTCATGAAACGATTCTTTTTGTTGAGTTTCGACAAATGAAGCGCACGTGGTTTGTAAAACTGTACAAATTACGGGATTTCTGAAGGAAAAGCGGAAATATCCGCTTGACACCTTCTGGACTTCTTGTTATGATATTACCAACGATCATATAACGTTTCACACACGCGGAAGCAGGCCCGACTTTGCTGCTTCTTTTTGGCGTCAGGCGTGAAACGTTATACAGGAACGGTACGAAAGTACACGGGGGTGATGAACACAATCCACGCAGAATGTTCCAGAAAGAAGAAAACGAGTTTTAAGGAAGTGAGTCTCTATGAAACAAGGCAAACGCGCCTCACAGGTGTCCGTCAAGGATCCGAAGCCCGGCAAGGGCGCCCGGACCTCGGCCACCGGAGCTGTGGCGCTCGCCAAGCGGTCGGGGAAGCCCCTGCGACAGCGCATTCTGGAGAACTGGCAGCTTTACGCGCTGCTGCTGATCCCTGTGGCGCTGACGATTATCTACAAGTACATCCCAATGTACGGCATCCAGATTGCGTTCCGCGATTTCGACCCCAACCTGGGCTTTACGCGCAGCGAGTGGGTGGGCTGGGACTGGTTCGTCCGGTTCTTCCAGGCGCCGAACTTCGTGAGAATGATGAAGAACACGATCCTCATCAGCGTCTACGGCCTGCTGTGGAGTTTCCCGATTCCCATCATTCTCTCCCTGATTATCAATCAGCTGCGCTTCGCCCGGTTCAAGCGGACGGTGCAGACGGTTCTGTATGCGCCGCACTTTATCTCGGTCATGGTTATCTGCGGCATGATCAAGATCTTCCTCAGCCCGACGGGCGGCCTTTTGAACCTGCTGCTCGGCACGCAGATCGACTTCCTCACGAAGTCGGAGGCGTTTAGAACCATCTACATCGCCTCCGGCATCTGGCAGGACGCAGGCTGGGGCTGTATCATCTATCTGGCCACGCTGGCGAACGTCGACCCCAGCCTCTATGAGGCGGCCAAGGTGGACGGCGCGTCGGTGTTCCAGCGCATCCTGCACATCGACATCCCCGCGCTTCTGCCGATGGTGATCCTGAACCTCATCATGGCGGCCGGCGGCATCATGAATGTCGGCTTCGAGAAGGCGTGGCTGCTCCAGACGGACCTGAACAAGGCAACCTCGGATATCATAGCGGTATACGTGTACGAGCAGGGCGTTGTGAGCGCCAAGTACAGCTACGCCACGGCGGTCGGCCTGTTCAACACGGCAATCAATATCGTGCTTCTGATTATCGTGAACAAGATTGCCTCCAAAGCCTCGGACGTCGAGTTTGTTTAGGGAGGTGGAGAAGATGGCGAATTCTTTCAAAAAACAGTCGCGCGGCCTGTCTGATAAGGCCAGCGATGTCATTCTGGTGGCAATCTGCGCGCTGGCGTTGCTGATTGTGGCCTATCCGCTCTACTATGTCGTCGTCGCCTCGGTCTCCGATCCGTATGACGTATACGCGGGCAAGACCTTCCTGATCCCCAGCGGGTTCACGCTGGACGGCTATAAGGCCGTCTTTGCCGACCCGAAGATCGTCACGGGCTTTCTGAACTCCGTGAAGTACACCGTCATCGGCACTGTTTTCTCTGTCGTGATGCTGTACATCACCGCCTACCCGCTCTCCGACAAGAGCCTGCCGGGGCGGAAGTTCTTTAACCTGTTCTTCGTATTCACCATGTATTTCGGCGGCGGCCTGATCCCAACCTACCTGGTTGTCAAGTCAACCGGACTGATGGGCAGCATGTGGTCGCTGTTCCTCCCGGGCGGCGTCGGCGTCGGCAATATGATCATTGTGCGAAATTATTTCCAGAACAGCATTCCGCACGAGCTGATCGAAGCCAGCCAGATCGACGGCTGCTCCAAGTTCCGAACCTTTGTCAGCGTGGTAATCCCGCTGTCCCTGCCGATTCTGGCGGTGATGGCCGTGTTCTCCATGGTGGCCTACTGGAACGACTGGTTCACCGCGATGATCTATCTGGGCGGCAAGGGCCAGCCGCTGCCGCTGGTGCTGCGCGGGATCCTGATTAAGAGCAGCGCGGCCAGTGAGCAGGCGGCGCTGGTCTCGGGCGGCTACGCCGAGCTGAACAAGCAGACGGAGCTGATCAAATTCTGCTCCATGATTGTCGCGGCGGTGCCGATGCTGATCGCGTACCCCTTCGTCCAGAAATACTTCGAAAAGGGCTTTATGTCCGGCGCTGTGAAGGGATAAACGCGGCAGCCCGCATCGTGGGAAATATAATTTGGCAATATTGGAAAAAAGGAGTAAAATGACAATGAAAAAGCATCTGAAACAGCTTGTATGTGCAGCCCTCGCGGCCCTGATGCTGGTTGGCCTTCTGACCGGCTGCGGCAGCAAGGGCGGCGCGGCAAACAGTGGCGAGCCGAACATGAGCACAGATCAGACTTCCTTCAACGTAATCAGCGGCATCTCCGCCCTCTCGTCCGGCTATGACGACAATCCCGTCCTGAACGAGATGATGCAGAACGCCGGCATCTCCATCGCATGGGAGACTATGAGCGACTCTCTGGGCGAGCAGGTCAACCTGCGCCTGCAGGGCGGCGACCTGCCCGACGCCGTGCAGGCCGTCGGCTGGTCCAACTATGACCTCGGCCGCTACGGCCGCGGCGGCACGTTCATCGACCTGACCCCGTATGTGACGGACCATGAGATCATGCCGAACCTCTCCGCCATTCTGGAGAAGTACCCGAAGATCAAGGCGGCCATCACGCAGGACGACGGCAAAATCTACGGCCTGCCCGCCGCCGAGATGATGGGCACCAGCGCGACCGGCGCGGAGGACGACTACTCGATCCACGCCATCCAGCAGTTCTCCATGATCAACAAGGCGTGGCTGGACGATCTGGGCCTGCCGGTGCCGGAGACGGTCGAGGAGCTGAAAACGGCCCTTCAGGCGTTCAAGGACAACGACATGGCGCATAAGATGTACGGCGCGGAGCCGGGCAAGACCATCCCCATGTCCTTCGGCTTCGATCAGTGGTGCTGGGGACAGAACATCTTCTACGCGCCCTTCGGCCTGACCAACTGGTCCGATGTCTGCATGGATCTGCGCCTGACCAAGGACAAGGAGGTCGTCTTCGACTGCGTCAGCGACGGCTACCGCAACGCGGTGACCTACTACCACGACTGGTACGCCGAGGGCCTCATTGACATTGAGGTCTTCAGCCAGGACGACAAGCAGTACATGGCGAAATGCGCGCAGGGCTATGTCGGCGTGGCGACCTGGTGGGAGATCAGCGAGCTGATGGCCGACTATGCCGACGACTATGTCTATCTGCCGCCGCTGAAGGGGCCGGACGGCACCTGCACCGTGACCATCAAGTCCGCAGGCTCCGCCGTCAACTCCGGGCAGCTGTCCATCACCAAGGCGTGCAAGAGCCCTGTGAACCTGCTGAAGTTCTATGACCAGTGGTACACCGGCGAGAACGTCATGCAGCTCCAGTACGGCCCGATCGGCGTCTACTTCAACGAGGAGAAGGACGAGCAGGGCATGTACGTCTCCATCACGGATGAGGAGGCGCGCGAGAAGTACAACAAATCCGCCGGTGAGCTGAAGTCCGCCAGCGAGGTCCAGGGCCCGAAGCTGATCCTCTCCGAGTACTACACCAACGTGTTCCATATGGAGGACCGCGCAATGCAGCGCCTTGAGGATCTGCAGAACTTCTGGTTTAAGTACGTGGATGACTTTACCTACTATCCGGTGGACTGTGTGTTCACGGAGGACGAACTGGACACGATCGATCAGTACCGCGCGGACTTCGAGAGCCATATCAGCGAGCAGGAGGCCCTGTGGCTGCGCGACGGCGGGCCGACCGACGCGGAGTGGGAAGCCTATAAGGAAGAGCTTTCCAGCACCTACGGCATGAACAAGCTGCTGAAGGTGTATGCGGACGCTTACCAGCGCTACAACGCTGCGGAATAAAAGCGCCGCATCGCACAATCCAAAACGCCGGAAGGGGCGGCACCGCGCCGCCCCTTTCCCGCAAAAGCGGCAAAGCCGCGTTTCTCCAAATTCCAGGAAAACCATTAGGAGGTTGCAAACATGCCCAGCGAAGCACTTCAAAAAGCGCGCGCGTTTGAGGCACAGTACGCTTCTCACATTCCCGAAAGTGAACGTCCTGCCTTTCATGCCACGCCCACCATCGGATGGATGAACGACCCGAACGGCTTCTCCCTCTACAAGGGGGAGTACCATCTGTTCTACCAGTACCATCCCTATTCCAATGAGTGGGGGCCCATGCACTGGGGACATTTGAAAAGCCGGGATCTGATCCGATGGGAGCGCCTGCCGGTGGCAATGGCCCCGGATATGCCCTATGACGGCTCCGGCTGCTTCTCGGGCAGCGCCGTGGAGCTGCCGGACGGGCGGCAGCTGCTCCTGTATACAGGCGTCCGGCGGGAGCGGAACCCGGATGGGTTTTTGCAGGATATCCAGACCCAGTGCATCGCAGTTGGAGATGGCATAAACTATGAAAAACTCCCGGAAAACCCGGTTCTGATGGGACATGATCTGCCGGAAGGCGGCAGCACCATTGACTTCCGGGACCCCAAGATCTGGCTGGACGCGGACGGCAACTTTTATGCCGTCGCCGGCAACCGCTCGGCCGATGGCAGCGGCGCAATCCTGCTCTACCGGAGCGTGGATGGCTTCAAATGGGAGCTTGTCCGTACGCTGGAGGCCTGCTGTAACCAGTATGGCAAGATGTGGGAGTGTCCCGACTTCTTCCCGCTGGACGGCAAGCATGTGCTGATCACCAGCCCGCAGGAGATGGAGCCGGTGGGACTGGAATTCCACGTCGGCAGCGGCACGCTCTGCCTCATCGGCGAGTATGGCGGGCCGGAAAAGGGCTTTTGCCGCGAGTTCGCGCAGGCGATTGACTACGGCCTTGACTTTTACGCCCCGCAGACGCTGCTGGCGGCGGACGGGCGGCGGATTCTGGTCGCATGGATGCAGAACTGGAGCACGGTGGGGGCCAAACCCTCACACTGCCGCTGGTTCGGCCAGATGACGCTGCCCCGGGAGCTGTCGGTCAGGGGCGGGCGGCTGTACCAGAACCCGGTGCGGGAACTGGAGCGCTACCGGGGCCGGTGCGTCGCGCACCACAATATCCCGGTCAGCGGGGAGATCACCCTCCCGGGCATTCAGGGGCGGACGCTCGACATGACCGTCACAGTCCGGCCCATCGGCCACGAGACTTGCCGCTGGTTCCGGATCCGCGTGGCAAAGGACGGCAGCCATGAGACAATCATCCGCTACCGGCCCGATCAGGGAACAATCAAAATCGACCGGACGCGCAGCGGCCTGCTGCACGACATTGTCCACACACGGAGCTTTCTGGTTCAGCCCCGCGACGGCGAGCTCAAACTGCGGATCATTCTGGACCGGTTCAGCCTGGAGCTGTTTGTCAACGACGGAGAACAGGCCGCCAGTACCGTGCTCTACACCCGTCAGGAGGCGGACGCCATCAGCTTTGAAGCGGGCGGCGGCGTGCTGATGGACGTGGTAAAATACGATCTGATTTTTGACGGAGAGAAATAACATGCAAACAAACGCTTTTGATGTGGTTGCGCTCGGCGAGCTGCTTGTGGACTTCACAGAAAACGGCCAAAGCGCGCAGCGCAACACGCTGTTTGAGGCCAATCCCGGCGGCGCGCCGTGCAATGTGCTGGCCATGCTGCGAAAGCTGGGGAAAACCTGTGCTTTTGTGGGGAAAGTAGGCGACGACCTGTTCGGGCGGCAGCTGCGCGCGGTGGCGGAGGAGGCCGGAATCTGCATGGATTATCTGGCCGTGGACCGGCAGGCGCGTACGACGCTGGCGTTCGTCAAGACGGCGGAAAACGGCGACCGGGATTTCTCCTTCTACCGCAACCCCGGCGCGGATATGATGCTGACGGAGGCGGAGCTTCCGGAAAGCACAATCGCCGCGTGCCGCATCTTCCACTTCGGCACGCTCTCCATGACCCACGAAGCCGTGCGCCGGGCGACCTGTCGGGCCATCGAGCTTGCCAGGCAGGGCGGCGCGCTGCTCTCCTTCGACCCCAATCTCCGCCCGCCGCTGTGGGAGGATCTGGAGCAGGCGAGGGCGCAGATTGCCTACGGGCTGGCGCAGTGCGATATCCTGAAAATTGCCGACAATGAGCTGGAGTTCATGACCGGTGAGCGGGACTTTGACCGCGGCGCAGCAATGCTGCAGCGGCAGTACCCGAATATCAAACTGCTGAACGTCACCGCCGGCGCGGCGGGCAGCTACGCCTATTACAAGGATCGGCGGGTGTTCGTCCCCGCCGTCAAACGGCCCGGCGTCATTGAGACGACCGGGGCCGGAGACACCTTCTGCGCCTGTGTGCTGAATTACGTGCTCGACCACGGGCTGGAAGGGCTGACGGAAGCGGAGCTGGCTGACATGCTGCGCTTCGCCAATACCGCCGCCTTTCTGGTCACGACCAGAAAGGGCGCGATCCGCTCCATGCCGGAGCGGGAACAGGTGGAGGCGCTGCTGTAACAGCGCGCCCCGCCGCAAACGGCTTTCCGGTATATGCCGGATGAATCGACCGGTATATGCTTGTGATACTCTCTTTTCCATGAAAGTGCCGCCGCCTCTGGAACTCCAGAGACGGCGGCACTGCGTTTCGGGGTATATTCAGCTGTAGACCGCAACGAATTCGCCGGAAGCTTTCTTGTTGCAAGCTCCTACCGCATCCCCCTTCAGGCGGCTATCGCCGCCAGTTCCCCCTCTGGGGCGCTCATGGGAGCCGTTCTATTGGGGGGGGGTGCGGTGCGTAATCCGCGGCGCCCGGCTTATCCGTTCACCGCCGCAATCTTCTTGATCCACTTCCGGCTCTTCAGACGGAACAGGCACCAGATAGCCTTGATGACCTGATCGATCTTCAGACAGAAGAACACGAGAAACGGCGGTGCGTTCCAGACAAGGCCCGCCAGCGCGCCGAGCGGGATGCTTGCGCACCACAAAAACAGCACGTCCGCGACCATCAGGAACTTTGTGTCCCCGCCGCCGCGCAGGACGCCCTTTGTCAGGATGCTGTTCGCGCACTGGAAGATGACCGTGACGGCGAGCGCATCCATCAGCTGCACGGCGATCCCGTGCGTCTCGGGCGCGATCTCGTACAGCGAGATGACCGACGCGGCCAGCGCCAGAATCAGGCCGCAGCCGACAATTCCCAGAGAGAAGCCCAGCGCCGCGAACGTCACGCCCTGCCGCTGCGTCTTCTCCACGTCGCCCTCGCCGAGCGTCTTGCCTGTGATGATGCAGCTGGCCTGCGAAATGCCCTGAATGATGACGGTCGAGAGCTGCTGCATGACCGTCGTGATCGACATCGCCGCGACGAACTGCGCGCCGATATGCCCCGTGACGACGCTGACCGCGCTGTTGCCGAGGCCGAGGATGGAATCGGAGATCAGCACAGGCATACAGATGCGCATGTATTCCGGCAGAAGGTCCCGGAACGGCAGCGTGAAAAACTCCCGCAGCCGCAGGCCGATCGTCGTGTCGCGGCCGAAGAAATAGCCCATGACAATTCCGCACTCGACCACGCGCGCAATCAGCGTGCCGAGCGCTGCACCGGCAATCTCCATGCGCGGCGCGCCGAGATTGCCGAAGATGAAGACCCAGTTGAAAAAGACGTTTGTGACAAAGGCGAAAATCGACGCAAAGAGCGGCACATTGCCCTTGCCCACAGAGCGCAGCGCGAGCGACGTCGTGAGCGACAGCCCGAGCAGCAGATAGCAGGGGATGGAGATCAGAAAATACGTCCGCCCCGCCGCCACAACCTCAGCTTCGTTTGTAAAAATGCGCATGATCCCGCCCGGGGCGATTGCAGTGGCCACGCTGAAGACCACACCGAACGCAATCGCGAGCAGCAGCATGATCTTGACGGATTTTTTCATGCTCCGCCGCTCGCCCATGCCCCAGAAGCGCGAGATCAAGACGCTCGCGCCCATGCCGATGCCCATGCAGCAGATCTGATAGAGCGAGATGAACTGGTTGGCAAGGCTCGCGCCCGACATCTGCACCTCGCCGAGCTTGCCGAGCATGATGTTGTCCATCATGTTGACGCCGACCGTAATGAGCTGTTGCGCCGCGATCGGCAGGCCGATTGAAATTAGCAATTTGTAAAAATGTTTATCTCTGACAAATAAATTCATAGACACCTCCTGTCCCACAATTCCACACAGTTTTCCCTTCTTGCGCGGGTATGGCGGCGCCGCCGCAATCCCACTGTTTTGTAAATCAATTCTATTGTAGCAGATTTTGCCGGAAAAGGCGAACAGATTTTGCCGGACGGCGCGGGATGTGCGCCCGCTTCCGGCGTGGAAGGAGCGGGGCGGCAAAAAATAAGGGCTGGGATGCAGGAAAACGGGTAGAATTTTGCGGAGGAGTTTGTTATACTGATTTTGGAAAAAACCGGCGGCATCTGCCGCCCGAAACTTGCGAAAGAAGGAATGTTCTATGCAGAAACTTGCAACAACCAACGCGCCCGCCGCCATCGGCCCGTATTCGCAGGGCTACACCGCAAATGGCCTTGTCTTCACCTCCGGTCAGATCCCCGTCGATCCCGCCACCGGCGCAGTCCCCGGCCCCGGCATCGCCGAGCAGGCCGAGCAGTCGTGCAAGAATGTCGCCGCGATTCTGGAGGCGGCCGGCGTCGGCATGGAGCAGGTTGTCAAGACCACATGCTTCCTCGCCGACATGGGTGACTTCGCGGCCTTCAACGAGGTCTACGCGAAGCACTTTACAAGCTCTCCCGCGCGCTCCTGCGTTGCTGTCAAGGCGCTGCCGAAGGGCGTTTTGTGCGAGATCGAAGCCATCGCGGTGGCGAAATAAGTGGCCGCGCGGTTTTCGCGCCGCTTCGACGGCGTGCAGGGCGGCCTGTTCGTCCCTGTGACAAAAGCCGACGTCGGCGACGGTATGGCGCGCTTCCTTGCGGAGGGCGGCGCCAATATGGCCTGGGCCGATCCGTTCGCGCCCAACCCGTCGCTGCCCGCGTCCGTGATGGACGCCATGCAGGCATATCTTGCAACCGGGATGGCCTCGCACTATGTCCAGCCCATCGGG
>CAZYZQ010000025.1:0-23238 GCA_964652075.1 uncultured Oscillospiraceae bacterium | reverse complement strand
ATGCTTCAGGTCATACAGCACCAGATCCGCCGCGCGGAAAATCGGCTTCGCGACACTCCACGGGGCAAACCCCGTGGTGTCCACCGCCGTATGCAGGCCCTCGGCACGGCAGGCTTCGAGCAGCGCCAGCGTGAATTCCGGATGCGCCAGCGGCTCGCCGCCGCTGATCGTCACACCGCCGCCGGAGCCTGTCAGGAACAGCTTGTCCTCCAAAATCTTTTCCATCACATCTTCCAACGTCCGCATCCGCCCTGTGATCTCCCGCGCCTCCGCCGGGCAGACGGCGGCGCAGGCGCCGCAGTTCACGCAGCGCACATGCTCCGTCCGCGGAACTCTGCCCTCCATGGAGATCGCTCCATGGGGGCAGGCGGCGGCGCAGGCGCCGCAGCGGGTGCAGCGGCTTCGGTAGTACATCAGCTGGGGCGCAAACGCCTGCGACTCCGGGTTCTGGCACCACAGGCACTTCAGCGGGCAGCCCTTGACAAACACCGTCGTCCGGATCCCCGGGCCATCATGGATGGAGTAGGGTTGGATATTAAATACGCACGTCTCCATGGGCTTACTCCGTCTGCGCATAACCGGTGCGGTCGATGACTTCCTTCTGCACCAGCGGCGTCAGATTGATGAAGTAGGCGCTGTAGCCGGCCACGCGGACAATCAGATCCTTGTGCAGCTCCGGATGCTTCTGTGCATCCAGAAGCGTCTCCAGATCGGTCACGTTGTACTGCACGTGCTTGCCGCCGTTGGTCAGATAGGTCTTTGTGGCCAATGCAAGCTTCTGCATATCCTCCGGGGTTTTCAGCGCGCTCGGATGGAATTTCTGGTTCATCAGCGTCGCATTATAGCGGTTCTGATGGATCTTCATGGCGCTGCCGAACAGCGCAAGCGGGCCGTTGTGATCTGCGCCCTGCTCCGGCGAGGTGCTGCCGTCCGCCATGATCTCGCCGGCCTTCCGGCCTTCCGGAGACGCGCCGAGGCGCTTGCCGGTCATCTGGTGCGTCGAGACGGAAATGCCCGCCGTAATGCAGTGGCCGAACTGCGTCGGGCACGCCTCGATCTGACTGGCGAAGCAGTCGTAGTAATCCGTAGCAATCTCGTCCACATAGGGGTCGTTGTTGCCGTAGCGGGGCGCAGACTGGAAGTCCCTGCGCATCTGCTCATATCCCTCCCAGTTGGCGTCGATGGCCGTGAGGAGCTCCGCCACTGTGTACTTCTTTTTGTCAAAAATCCAGTATTTGATGGCCGCGAGCGAGTCCACAACGTTGATGCCGCCCACCATGCTGATCATGTTGATATTGTCGAAGGGCTTGAACTGCCGGTTCACCAGCTCTTTTCCCTCTTCAATACAGCCCTCCATCAGGCCGGAATAGAACGGGTCCATATTGTACTTTGCGTCGACCATAATTGTGATATTGCATATCTGTGCCAGCTTTTGCAGCAGGTATTCCTGCTGGCGGTAAAAGGCGGCCTTAAAGTCCTCGAACGTTGCAAAGCTGCACGGGTCGCCCACATCAATGCCCGCCTGCTTCCCGCTGAAGCGGGAGACGCCGTTGTGCAGGAAAATATCCAGGATTTCGGGGTTGCTGGTAATCGCGCCGCCTGCAATCCGCGTCTTGCCGGGGATATTTCCGTCCAGACAGCCGGAAATTGCGTAATTGCGCGCATCCTCAAGCGGCACCCCGTGCTCGGTGAAGAAGCGGATATACTCCCGGTCGCTGACAAACGCCGGCATTCCGATGCCGGTCTTCACCAGCTCCATCGCCTTCTGCATCAGCGCAGGCGGCGTGTTCTCGTGGACGCGAAGTGTCAGCGTGTGATTGGGCAGCTGCGTCTCCATGGACGCTTCGATCAGCAGATAAGTCAGATCGTTTGTGGCGTCGTTGCCGTCCGCGTCCACCCCGCCGATGGTGTAGTTGTACCACCGCGCGCCGCCGGAGCTGCCGCCCCGGGTCTGGGAGCCACGGATCGCCACAATGGCCTCAGAACGGGTCTTGAGGTTCTCGAGAAGCTCCAGCGCATCCTCGCGCGTCAGCTCGCCGTGCGCGAGGTCGGCCTTGTAATAGGGGTACATATACTGGTCGAAGCGTCCCACGGAGTTGGTTGGGCTGGGCATCATAATCCATGTAAACCAGCACGCCTGTATGGCCTCCCGGAAGTTCCGGGCCGGGTTGGCCGGGACATTGCGGCAGATCTCCGCAATCCGCCGCAGCTCCGCGGCGCGGGCCGGCTCCGCCGTCTTCGCATCCTGTTCCGCGCAGTCGGCATAGCGGTTCGCAAACCGGATCCACGCCTCATAGACCCGGATCAGCCCCTGCCAGAAGTCGATCTTCTCCAGGCAGTCCACCTCCGCGTAGGAAACCTTCGAAAGCTGCTCTTTGCAGCGGGCAATGATGCCGGTTGCGCCCTCGTGGAGCACCCGCTCGTACAGTGGGACCGCCAGCGACACATTGGGAAAATGGCCGATTCCGCCGTTTCCCCACGCGGTCATCTTTACGCCATCCTCCAAACTCTTCCAGCCCTTCAGGCCGGAAAACAGCACGCCCAGCAGCGCCGGATCATGCTTGTAGTAGTCGGCGCAGATCCCCTGCAGGCTTTGCGCCACCACTTTATCCGGGTCGTCGTTGTATGCCTTGCAGAAGGCCAGCTCCTCGTCGTCCAGACGGCACCAGGTACACTCCTCCTGCATCCCCGCCAACTCCTCGGTGCTCCACATGCCGAACTCGTAGTTCAGCTCCACGCCGTACCGCTTGCTGGCGCCCTCGCCGACAATCAGCTCATCCTCCGGAATATATACCGGCATTCGGTCCAGATAGGCCTCCAGAATCAGCACGCGCTTCCACCATGGCGACGCATCCCGGTTCTCCTTCAGCACCTCCGATGCAATTTGAAACTTTTGGGTGCAGATCGGCGCTCTGGCCTCCCGCACATCCCGAATCAGTCGTTCGATCCGTTCCGTCACTTTCTGCCATCCCCCTTTTTTGTTTGGCTTCGTTGTTGGAAATCGTTTTCTATGCTCTCATTATAGCAAACGTTTTCTATCCTGTCAAGAAAAAATGCCGCAGCAAATTTTGCTGCGGCAAAAACGTATTTCAGCGCATTGTGGATTCCCGCTCTACAATACGACTGGTATATTCCTGCTCCATCGGCTCCTCGCTTTTTTCACGCAGCGCAATCAGCCTGTTGGCCAGCGCCTGGCCGAGCTTGTGATAGGACTGGTCGAGCGTTGTGATGGACGGATTGTAGGCGATGGCCGCCTCGCGGCCTTCAAAGCCCGCAATCAGGATATCCTGCGGGATTCGCAGCCCGGACTTCTGGCAGCCACGGGCAAAGCCGACCGCAAGCGCGTCCCAGAAGCCCAGAAAGGCATCCGGCACGCAGTGCTGCGCCACGCATTGCTTTGCCAGCTTCTCCCCGAAGGCATAGCCCTCGCTGTTCATGGCGCTGCGTTCAATATTGCAGAAATAGGTATGAATCCGCGCATGTGGGATTCCCGCCTCGTCCGCCGCGCGCTCCACGCCGCGCATGCGCTCCTGCAAAAAGGGATAGATCGCGCCGTTTCCGTCGGTCATCACCGGGACGCCCAGACTTCCCGCGCCCTTCTGAAACAGGTACTGCGCAAGCTGATATGCCATCTGCTCATTGTTGACGCGGATTGCCGCGCTCCCGCAACGAGGAAACAGCGTGGAAGAAAACTGCACCACCGGCCCGATCTTCTGCAGCCGCGCATACTCCTCCGTGACCGGATGATCCTCCAGATTGATGATGCCGTAAAATGGGATTGAGCGCATCATTTCATAGGCGCGCAGATCATCCGGCCGCCTGCGTTGGATAAACACCGCGTCCAGATTGTGCTCCCCCAGCACCTCCTGCACGCCGCTCATCAAACGCTCGGAGATCTCCAGCGTCGGAAACACAACAAATACCGTGCGGCTCGATTTGCCGCGCAGAATCTGCCCGGCGGGGTTTGGCACATAGTGCAGCTCTTCCACCGCTCGCATGACCGCCTGTTTTGTCGCCCCTGCAACAGGGTAGTTCCCACCGAGCACCCGGGAAACCGTCGCCGCCGAGACGCCCGCCCGCTTCGCCACATCGATAATCGTCGCCATACCGTGCCTCCTGCCTCCCGCATCAAAGTAAGCGGCGGGAGTTCTCCCGCCGCTTCTGATGCGGTGTGTTCTGTGCTTAAATCGTAGCATACGCGGCACGATTTGTCAAAGCGTTTTTGCCTATTCCGCCGCGATCCTCTCTGTGAGGTTGCGGAGCATGGCGTGATGGCGGCGGGTCTGTTCGACGCCGCGCACCTCCCCGGTGTCCTGCATATGGCGGCCGCCCTCGTACTCGGAGTTGATATAGCCGTCAAAACCGGATTCCAAAATCACGCGCAGCGGGCTTTCATAGTCCACGCTCTCCTCCAGCAGCTCGTCCGTCATGTTCCAGAACTTGCCGTGGAAGCCGACGACGTGCGGCATCAGCGCGCGCAGATCCTCGGGGTCGTCGGGATGGACGTTGTATACGCGCCACACGCCGTCCATATCGCCTGCGTTGCAGCCCTTCGCGGTGAAATAGTCGTGCATCTGCGGCCAATCCCAGCCGAGCGCTTTCTTCTCCTCCGCCTCCGCGACAATCTCCGCGCGGCAGCCGTCGCGGATGCACTGGCGCAGGATGATCGGCGTCGGGCGCTGCTCATAGATGCCGAAGTCGGGAATGAAGCCAAGGTTTTTCGTGCCGGTCTTCAGCTTCATTTCGATCCATTTCTGGTTGATCTCATCCTTCACATGGCCTGGCGCGTGGATCTCAAGGCCGAGAATGACATTTTTCTCCTCGGCATAGGGGATCATCTCGCGCAAAAGCTCCATGTCGCGGATCTGCGTGCGGATGTATTTCACGCCGAGCTGTGCCGCCACATCGACATAGCTGCGCTGCACCGCAATCGCGTCCTGAAGCGTCACGGTACGGCCCGTCTTTCTCCACAGGCCCTTCTCATCGCAGAACGCGTCAATCGCAACCGGCTCCGTGCCGAACTCCTCCATCCACGAGAACCACTGCTCCAGAAACGCGTCCGTCATGTGGAAGCAGTCGCGGATCATCTCCTCCGGCAGGATCTCAATGCCGGTCGCGCCCATGTCGGCGACGGCCTCGATGCAGTCGCGCAGCGTCATGTCGCGGCGGAAAAATTCGTCCTGATAGCTGTACAGCGAGACGCCGTATTTGATCTTCGATTCCATACCCTCGTCCTCCTTACTGTACGATTGTGAGCTGTTTTTCCTGCCAGAATGCCGTGGGGAACGGCAGGTAGGGGATGTTCAGATGCTGCGTCACCCGGACGGTGTGCAGGCCGCGCGCAAGCCCGCCGGGCTTTTTGACGTGCAGGTACGCCTTGTCGCCGTACTCCCAGCGCAGATCCGGCCGTTCCGCCAGCTCGGCGATGGTATAGAATTTCCTGCCGTCCAGCGAGAACGTCACGTCCCCGCTTTCAAACGTCTCGCCGTCCACAACAATAGTGTAGCCGTTCAGCAGCGAGAGGGCAATGCCGCGGTAGTAGCTGATGCGCACACGCACCTGAAAGCCCGTGACCGCGCCGTTTTCCACCACATTGCGGAAGCCCTGCTCACAGAGCACGCTGTTGCCGAATTCAGGCATAAAATCTCATCCTTTCCCGGCCAAATGGCCGCTGTCAAATTCCGTTTGATTGTAGCATGTTGGCCTCGGACAATCCATGGACAATTCGGCGCAAAAGCATTTTCCGTCCGTCATTTCGATGGACAATCCGCAGATCATCGAACGCACGGGCCGCCGGAACAGACGTCCCGACGGCCCTGAAGAGACTGTTTTCTTTACTTTGCAGCCAGCCAGGCGTCAACCTGCTCCTGAATCTGCGCGACATAGTCCTGCGCGCCGGCCGCGTTCATGGCAGCGACGTATTCATCCTGCAGGCTGTCGGTATACAGGCCGCCGGTCAGCGTATCGTGGTACTGCCCCCAGCCCGCGGTCAGGCCGGCAATGATGTTATCCATACCGGTGGTGTCCAGCGTGAAGCCCAGCAGCGGAGAGTTCTGCGCGTTCTGGTTCTCCCGCTCGGCCTGCTCGCGGAAATCGCCGCCCTGGCCTTCCCACGGCAGGATCAGCATCTGGCTGCCGAGGAACCAGTCGAAGCTGTGGTAGGAGACACTCTGCGCATCGACGCCCTCCGGGTAGGCCGCCTCGCCGTTCTCGTTGACGACGTAGTTTTCGCCCTCGATGCCCCAGCAGAGGAGGTTGATGACGTCCTTGTCCGTATAGAGCAGGTTCATAAACTTGACAGCCGCCTCCGGCTCCTCGGCAATGACCGGAACGGCCATGCCCCAGTAGGTCAGGGTCGCGGTCTTGACGATGCCGCCCGCCAGCTTCGGGCAGACGATCGGATAGCCGATGGAGTTGGTCTTGGAGACTTCAACGCCGATCTCGGACATCTCGATGCAGGAGAAGGCCATGCCGTTCTTCAGCGCGGTGTCGCAGGACTCCTGATTGACAATCGCGTCCGGGTACAGGACGCCGTCCTCGTACCACTTTGCCGCCAGCTTGCAGGCTGCGATCCACTCCGGCTGCTCGTAGCTCAGATGGACCTTGTTGTCCTCGTCGACATAGATGATGTTCAGCTGATCGCCGGCGTTGTCAAAGACATAGTTGTCGGAGAACGGCCCCATTGTCTCCATCGACTTGAACAGGACGGAGTTGTTGGTCAGCGTTTCAGCCTGCCACGAGCCGGTGTAGCCGTAGATGTCGGTCTTGTCGGCAACCTCGTAGACAATGTCCTCCAGATCCTGCCACGTCTCCATGCTCAGCGCCGCGTCGCGCAGGCCCAGCTCATCGAGGATATCGCCGCGCATCAGGCAGTACTGGTTGGAGGGGTAGATGCGATAGGCCGGAACGCCGTAGATTCCGTCGTTGTAAGTAAAGGCCGGGAGATAGTTCTCGAGCAGCGCATACATCCCGGCCGCATAGTCCTGCGTCAGGTAGGGCTTGATGTCCATCAGCTGGCCGGCAGCGTACATGGTGTTGAAGGAGCAGGCCTGCGCCGGGATCATCTGCATCAGGTCGATGACCTCGCCGCCCGCCATGGTAAGGCCGATATTCGTCGCATAGGAGCCGCCGTCCCAGAATTCGAAGTTGACATGGACGCCGATCTTCTCCTCCGAGATCTGGTTGATCGCATCCTCGATCGGCTTGATGCTGTCGGAGTCACGGCCGGCCAAGTTATAATAGCTCATCGTGATTGAGACGATCTCGCCGTCGTCCTCCTCATCGCCCGCAGGGTCATTTGTCTCTTCCGAGGGCGTCCCTGACGGGGCGTCGGTTTTGCTGTCACTGCTCTTCGCGCAGGCCGCCAGCAGGGTCAGACACATCGCGACGACCAGCAGAAGCGCAAGCAACGTCTTCAAGTTTTTCATGCAGAATCTTCCTTTCCATTTTCAGTTTGTGATTTGGATTCGAAATATCGCACAAATACATTCTGCCGGATGGTTCTGTTTTTGTGAAATATCTCTCCATCGCTTAAATCCAGTTTACATTTTTGTAACACTCTTTTCAATCACCGGTTCCGGAAAGGGCTTCCAGCCTTTCAGTTGCGTTTTTAGAATTCCGGTTGTATTTTCAGGTTTTCAGAAATGCTGTTTTTTCCATTCCATCTTCCGCAAATTATTGATATAATAGAGATACCGTTCAGAAACTCATCATCTGTAAGGAGGAGACAACGATGTCTGTGATCTATCAAATGCTTTCTCTGTACAACTCCGTGGCAGAAGACAACATCTTTCACTCCATTTTGCAGAACATGTTCAAGGATCTGCGGCATCTGCCCGAAAAAAGCATCGAAGCTGTGGCGGCCGACTGCTTCACCTCTCCCTCCTCGATCAGCCGCCTGGTGAAGGCGCTGGGTTTCCGGAACTTTACAGAGTTCAAATACGCGCTGAGCAATGTCATCAAAACCTATGGTTTTGAAAATCGGCTGTCTCCTTCCGAGCTTGGAGCAGGCGCCAGGCCGGCGGAGGGATATCTGAACGCGGTCAACGCCACTGTGCAGTTTTTTCTGGAGCGCTTCGACACTGCGCAGACTGACCGTGTCGTCTCCATGATCCTCGCGCACCGAACCGTCTACATCCTCTACTGCGGAAACGGCAAGGCAAATATCCACCCCCTGCAGTGCGAGCTGGTCATGTCCGGGCGCAATGCGCCGTATTCCTCCGACCCGGAGTTCATACGGTCGCATCTGTCGCAGATGGGGCCGGACGACATGCTGCTGCTTGTGCTTGAAAGCAGCAACGACGGCTACGAGGCGGCGTCGCACCTGCTGCCCGTCATCCACGCGCGCGGCGCAGGCATCGCCATCGTCGCCTCCAGCGCCAATCCGCTGTTTGGCTCTGTGGACGCGGCCACCGTTCTGTACCCGCGCGATCTGACGCTCAACAGCTTTCTGTACTGCTATCTGATCCTCAATCTGATTACCGTGCAATTCCGACACATCTGCATCGACCTGCCCGGCCTGCAGTCGCCAAAATAACCGCATAGTATAAAAACGAACCGGCGGCAGAGAAGCTCTGCCGCCGGTTCGTTCTGTCTTTTTCCGTTATTCCCCGATCAGGCGGCGGAGCATCTCGTGGTGCTTACGCACCTGATCGACCTCGTCCACCAGATTCTCGCGGCCCATATCCTGCCGGCTGCGCTGGCCCTCGAACTCCGAATCGACATAGCCGTGCCAGCCCGACTCCCGCAGATAGCGGAACACGCCCTCGTAGTCGATGCTCCTGTCCTCATACTGGCCGGGCTTTCCCGGGATCTGCGTCATGTCGTAGAACTTGCCGTGGATGCTCATCAGATACGGCACGACATCCAAAATCTCCTCGGAGGGCGAGGAGGGCTTCACGTGGCTGAATTTGCTGAACGTCCAGTCATCCAGCGCTAGGCCATTCTCGTGCAGGCCGCGCGCCAGCTCCTCATTCGTCATATTGGGCTTGTTCTTCTCCAGATATTCAATCGCGCGCAGCGTCCCGACGTCGGCGTTGCGGATGGTATAATCCAAATCGCACTGCGGTGTGGCAACTTGGAAGCAGGACATGTCAACCACCAGCCGCAGATGGCGGCAGCCGGTCTTCTCCACATACTCCACCAGCTCCTCCGCCAGCGGGCTGTGCATTCCCTCCGGCACATGCAGCTCGCGGCCGATCACCACATCGTATTTCTCGGCCTCCGGCACGCCGCGCTTGTAGACCTCAAACGGCAAGCTGCCGAGGCAGCGCACCATATGAAAGCCCATCTTCGCTGCCGTACGGATGTCATATTTCAGGCGTTCCGCGGCCTCGTCATAGTTCATCACATGGTCGCGGAACTGCAGCACGTCGAGAAAGACATCGCTGACCGTTGGCTTCATCCCGTAGCGCGCCATGGTGTTGTTCCAGTCGTAGAAGAATTCCTCCGTGCCGAACGGGTAGTGTGGAATCGTAGACTCATTGATGATCTCCACGCCGTCGCAGTGCAGATTGTCGTGCACCTCCCGCACCATGTCCTTCCAGGTCATGCCGAAAAATTGCGCCTGCTGGTAGCTGTAGAACGAGACGCCACGTTTCATATTTGCCATCTTCTGTCCCTCCTCACTTGATTTCCATGTCAAAATAGCAGGTCTTCTGCATTTTGCCCGCGCCTTTTCCGTGGCCGGGCACCGGGGGATCCGTGACCCACAGCTCGTCGTCCTCGGCGTAGCCGTAGTGGCTGAGCAGCGACTGCTGCAGGTCGATGCGGTGCATCCCCTTTTCAAGGCCGCCGTCCTTCGCCACATGGACATAGCCCATATCCGTGCAGTCCCAGTGCTCCCAGACGCAGGTCTTGAGCTGCTCATAGGTGCGCGGGGGCTTGCCGTTGATCTCAAAGGTCTGCACCGACGTCGGATACTCCACGCCGTCCACCTCTACATAGTAGCCGTTGACCAGCGACAAAAACGCGCCGCGGTAATCCGCAATCTTGACGCCAAACTTGAATCCCACAATTTTGCCGTCCTGTTCGACGTTTTGCAGCGTCCCTTCCTGGATCAAAAAGTTGTCATACATCGTGCTCCGCTCCCTCTTGTTTGGTACTTCGGCCGAATTTTGCGTTTTCTCACAAACTGCAATGGTATTTCCCCGGCTGTTTTGGTTGATTTTCCTATGCTTTCATTTTAGCCCGCCGGTTTTTCCCGGTCAAGGCGCAGAATCTGGCGGCGTTTTCCAAAATGCAAAAACGCTTTCATACTCCGGAAAAGGTTTTGAACGCCCGTGTGTTGACTTTTTGGGAAGCTTCCCTGTAAGATGGAATTCCAAACTGAGGACAGGAGGCAAGTTCCATGTACGAAAAATTTATGGTGCAGAAGAAGCGGTTCCAGAACACCTGCGTGGGCGGGAAGGTTGTCGGCTTTGAATTCGGCCTGACGATCACCGCCTATCACGGCAAGGTGCTCGAGGATATCAGCCGCATTGAAGTCCGCGTGGACGGCGTATCGTTCCCGGAGGAGGCCATCACCTTCACGCTGCGCGGGCGCACCTTCACACAGGCTGAAATGCGCGCCGAGCGCACGTTCCGCTGGGAGTTTGCGGAGGTCGCAACGATCCGCGTCACCTGCCCGGGCGGCCTGACGCCGGGCTATCACGAGCTGTATGTCAATCAGGTCCACAATGCGGGCGGCGCCGACGGCGCGAACGCCTATACGCAGACCATCAAATTGCAAAGCTCGATCAAGCGCGGCGTCTCGCTCTACAGCTACCAGCAGGAGGTCTTCAAGGGCGAGCTGGATCTGGAGGGGCAGATCAAAGCCGTCCACGACCTCGACGCCGACGGTATTGAAATCCTGACTGAGCAGATTGTCCCGAACTACCCGGAGCCGAGCGACTATTTTGTCGAAAAATTCAAGGATCTGATGGAAAAATATAAGATGCGCGCGGTCTGCTACGACGCCTCCGGCTCGAGCCGCGTCTTCTCACGCGACAAGGCTCCGGATCTGGCTGCCGCCACCGCCAAGCTGATGGGCGACATCAGGCTGGCGCGCCGACTCGGCTTCGACCGCATCCGCTGCCAGTCTCCGTTCGCGAGCATGGTGGAATGCCTGCCGTTTGCGGAGGAGAACGGCGTCATTCTGGCGACTGAGATCCACTCCCCGGCGCGCATCTCCCACGGCGTTGTCGACCAGCGCGTTGCGGAAATCTGTGAGTATGTCGATAAGACCGGCACAAAGTTTCTGGGACTGATCCCCGACACCGGCATCTTCATTCCGAAGCCGATCCGTCTGGTCTATGAGCGCCACCTGCGCCGCGGCGCGACGCCGGAGCTGATCCGGTACTCCATTGACGCCTATATGAGCGGCCAGTCCGACCGCGAGCAGAACTATGAGGATGTCAAGCGCTTGGGTGGCAATGAGATCGACCTGTACTACGCGCGCGAGGTCTTCGACTATGTGAATAACGACCCCGCCGACCTGACGGCGCTGGCGCCCTACACCGTCAATGTCCACGGCAAGCTCTATGAGATGACCGAGGACATGGAGGAATACTGCATCCCGATGAAAGCGTGCATCGACGCGCTGAAGGCCGGAAATTACGACGGCTACATCTGCTCCGAGTACGAGGGGCAGCGGCACTACCACGACCTGCGCGACTTTGACGTCGACAGCGTCGAGCAGGTGCGCCGCCACCATATCATGTTGAAAAAATATATTGATGAATAAGAAGCGGCGCTGCACCGGAAAGTCCGGTGCAGCGCCGTTTTTATGCCTGATTCCAGTACCGCTCCAGCATCCGGTGCTGGCGGCGCACCTGCTCGAGCTCGTCGATGGGGTCCTCCGGCGCATTGACCTTCTGGCCCTCAAATTCCGAGTTGAGATAGCCGGTATAGCCGATCTCCTTGAGCGTTTTTACAATGCGGTCATAGGGGATGCCCCGCTCCACGCCCGTCTCGTCGACCTCGTAGAATTTGCCGTGGACATGGGTGATGTACGGTGCGAAATCGCGCATCTGCTCGGGCGGGCAGGTCTTGCAGCGGGTGGCCCAGCGCAGCAGCTCCTCCAGCCCCTGCGTTCTGTGCCGTTCCGGCAGCTTCCCGCCCAGTTCGTCCAGCGGGAGCTTTGCGGCGAAGGCCGCTTCGACAGCTTCGATTTCCTCCTGCTCCGCCCCGTGTAGCCGGGCGCAGCGCAGCAGCGGCGCGGGCAGCTTCACAGAGAAGATGGCGGCATCCGGGATGATCCCGGCGTGCTTCGTGCCGATGCGCTCCGCCCACTCCAGATACGTCTCCACCTCCGGCCCGCCGAGCACCATGGGCACATGCACTTCAATGCTGATATTCACATCGCACTGCGCTGCATAGTCCATATTGCGCTCAATCGCGTCGCGGCTCAGGCCGTAGAGCATCGGCGAGCGCATGATGTGGAAGCCGAGCTCCTTACAGTAGGTGATCTCGTCGCGCATCCGGCAAGTCTGCTCCTCCAACGTCATGTCCTGCGCGCGGATGAGCGAGTCAAAGCAGACGGGTTTTGTGTGGTACTTCTCCATGAGCGCCCACCATGCCTCGCCTTCCGCTGGCGTGGGATTGGGATAGGTGGTCGGCGGGGTCTGTACGGCCAGCAGCTCAATGCCGTCCGCGCCCAGCTCCGCCACCGCGCGGACACAGGCTTCGAGATCCATCCGCCCGGCGTTCCACTCGTTCTGATAGCTGTAAAAGGAGACGCCGCGCTTTAGCATAGTTTGCCCTCCCGGATCTCAACCGCGCGGCCCAGCTCCGCCGATTTGTAGATGGCTTCGAGAATCTGTGTCACAACGAACGCCTGCTCCGGCTTGACGATCAGCTCCGCCTTGCCCTCCAGCGCGTCGAGAATATTTTTCAGCTCCAGCCAACCCGGATCCGCATTCTCGTCCGGCCTGCTGATGTCTTTATACGGCAGCGTCGTCTCAGAAAGGCGGCCCGCAATGACCTGATTGATCTGCACGTCGCACTTTGGCGAGGTCAGCGAGAACGGCTCGGCGGACAGGCCGCCCTTGGTACCGCAGAGCGTGCACAGGCCCTGCTTGACGTTCAGCTTGTTGATCGCCCAGCTGGAAAACAGCATGATCGTCGCGCCATTCTCCATCTTGATCATGCCGAACGCGGAGTCCTCCACCTCAAAGTGCTTGTTGTCCCACGAGCCGCCGACGTTGCCCTGCTCGTGCGGCTCGAGGCCGGTTCCAAGCTTGTTAAAGGTCTGGCCGAGGACGTACTTCGGCTTGTAGTTGTCCATCATCCACAGCGTCAGATCCAGCGAGTGCGAGCCGCAGTCAACCAGCGGGCCGCCGCCCTGCTCATACTTGTTCAGGAACACGCCCCAGTTCGGCACTGCGCGGCGGCGCAGCGCGTGCGCCTCGGCGTAGTAGATCTCGCCCAGCTGGCCCGAGGCCGCGATCTCCTTCATCGCGCGGTTGTGCGCGCCCTGCCGGTACTGGTGGCCAACGGTCAGAAGCTTGCCGGAGCGCTTCTGCGCGTCCAGCATCTTCTGCGCTTCGGCAGAGTTGATCGCCATCGGCTTCTCGCAGTAGACGTGCTTGCCCGCGTCCAGCGCAGCGACTGAGATTTCGCTATGCATCCGGTTCGGCGTGCAGACGTGGACGATATCGATCGTCTCGTCGCGAAGCAGCTCGCGGTAGTCCGTATAGACCTTCGCGCCCGGCGCGCCGTACTCTGCGGCAGCTTTCTCCGCCCGCTCGGCGATCAGGTCGCACAGTGCGACCACTTCAACGCGGTCCGCCAGCTTTTTGAGCGACGGCAGGTGCTTCTGATTGGCAATCCCGCCGCATCCAACGACGGCCGCTCTCCATTTTCGGTTCATTTCTGATTTCTTCCTTTCTTTTCATCCCTTTACAGGCCGGCCCGATTGCGGTAAAATGGCAGTGTTCCGAAGGGAGGTGCCTGCATGGCCACAATCTACGACGTTGCAAAGCTTGCGGGCGTCTCGCCCGCCACGGTTTCGCGCGTGCTCAACGGCAACTACCCCGTCAGCGAGAAGCGGCGGCAGCTGGTGCGCGAGGCCATCCGGGAGCTGGACTTCCGTCCGAGCATTGTCGGGCGCAATCTGGGGCGCGGCGTCAACCGCACGGTGCTCGTCGCCAGCTCCACGTTCTCCCCTGTCATGGCGGGCGAATGCGTGCGTGGAATCCACGACGTGCTCCGCGCGCAGAACTACGATATGCTCATGTCCCTCATTACCCCGGATCTGCAGGAGGACGGCAACTTCCGCACGGAGGCGTGGAGCGACCACGTGCGCTATGTGCAGCGTGGCCTTGTCGGCGGCGCGATCCTGCTCGGCCCCGTTGCAACCAGTACGCTGCGGCAGATCGGCGATATCCCGGTCATTTTGAGCAACACCTCCGGCTACGCGGAGCAGGAGCCGGGCTATCCCTACTGCATCTCCTTCAGCGACTATGAGGCGGAATACGATATCACGACGCGGCTGATTGCGCGCGGCCACCGCCGGTTCGGCTTCTTCGCCTATCGCCGGGAGTCGGAGCCGGGCTTCCCCGCTTTCTCACGCAACCGCGAGCGCGGGATGCGCGACGCGCTGGCGGAGTTTGGCCTTGCGGACATCCCGGTGACGCGCGCGATCTGCCACGGCGATGTCAGCGACTGCTACCTTGACGCATTGCAGGCGGCACAGGAGTTCCTCCGCCTGCCGCGCGCCCAGATGCCGGACGTCATTCTCTGCTGCTTTGACACGCTGGCGCTGGCCCTCATCCACGCATTGCAGGGCGCCGGGCTGCGCGTGCCGGAAGACGTCGCCGTCGTCGGCTTTGACAACAGCCCTGCCACCCGCTACTGCCAGCCGCAGATCACCTCGCTCTTCCACCCATCCTATGAGGCGGGCGTGGCGTCAGCCAGACTGATGATCGATCTGCTGGAGGGGCGGCAGCAGCAGCCTGTCCACATCACCATGCCCCATAAGATTGTTGTGCGCGGCTCCACCGGCCCGCTGCCCGAACTCTAAAAAACCGCCCCGTGCGACGCGCGCCGGGGCGGCCTTTCTGTTTCTTACTTGCCGAGGAACGCGTCGAGCTGTTCCTGCGCCATGGCGACGTAGTCGTTCACGCCCGCCGCCTCCATGGCCGCCACATACTCCTCCTGCAGCGCGTCGGTGTACTGGCCGCTGACCAGCGCCGGATGGTACTGGCCGTAAACCGAGGTGATCGAGGCGATGGTCGTATCCATGCCGGATACATTCAGCGCGAAGCCGAGGTACGGCGACTTCACAGCGTCCTCATTGGCCTGCTGGGCAACCTCGCGGAAGTCCGGGCCCTGCCCCGCCCACGGGTAGAGCAGGAACTGATTGCCGAGCATCCAATCCTTGTAGTGGTACTCAGCCGTCTCCGCCGTCTTGCCGTCCGGATAGTCGGCCTCGCCGGTCTCTGTCAGGTACCAGTCGTCGCCCTCCACGCCGTAGACCAGTGTGTTCATGATCTGCTGGTTGGAGTAGAGCAGGTTCATAAACTTGACGGCAGCCTCCGGGTTTTCGGCAATGACCGGGACGCCCATGCCCCAGACGTTCAGCTGCGCCGTCGTGACCATCGCGGGCGCAACCTGACGGCAGACCAGCTCATGGCCGGTCGAGGCCTGCTTGGCAATCTCAACGCCGACCTCGGAGCCCTGATAGTTGGCAAAGTCGATGCCCTGCTTCATCAGTGTGTCCTGCGCCTCGATGTTGATCGCGGTGTCGGGGTAGATCAGCCCCTCCGCCATCCACTCGGCCATGTTCTTCTCCACGTCGATATAGGCGGGCTGGAGATAGTTCAGGCCGACGTTGCCCTCGCTGTCCGTCCAGAGGATGTTCAGCGTGTCGCCCAGACGGTCATAGAGCACGTTCGTGTCGAAGCTGCCGCCGGTGGTGAGCTCCGGGAAAAGCACAACGGTGCTGGTCAGCACGTCGTGGTCCGTACCGCCGACGAGCGGCCAGATGTCGTCATAGTTGTCGCGCACCTCGTACAGCAGGTCTGCAAACTCCTGCCAGTTCGTCATGTTTTCGGCATATTCGACCTTGCCAAGCTCCTCCAGAATGTCCTTGCGCATGATGAGGTACTGGTTTGCAGCATAGATGCGGTAGGTCGGCACGCCGTAGATGCTGCCCTCAAAGGTGTAGACGCTGATGTAATCCGAGACAATGTCCATCATGTCGGACGCATAGTCCTGCGCCAGATAGGAGCTGATGTCCATCAGCTGGCCGTTGGCGTAGAGCGTGGACAGCGACGCGCCGCCGATCGGGATCAGCGCGACGATGTCAAGCGGCGTGCCGCCCGCCATGGCCAGACCGATCTGTGTGACATAGCTGCCGGCGTCCCAATACTCGAACGTGACATGCACGCCGATCTCCGCCTCGGAGATCTCGTTGATCGCGGCTTCCACCTTGTCCTTATACGGCCCGATACCGCCGAGGTCGAAGACCGACATGGTGATCTCCTCGATCTCCTCCGGTTCGTCGGGCTCTTCCGATTCTTCCGGTTCTTCCGGCTCCTCCGGTGTTTCATCGGGCTGTTCCGGCTCCTCCGGCGTCTCGGCCGGGGTATTGGCCGGAGCGTCGTCCTTCTTGCTGCACGCGGCCAGCAGCGTCAGGCACAGCGCCGCTACCAGCAGAAGCGCAAGAAGCGATTTCAGTTTTTTCATGGCTGGGGTTCCTCCTTTTTTGATTTCCGTTTGCAGCATATCACACCCTTTTTAGAAAATCAAACTTTTTTCGTCAGTTTTATGTGATTTCATATGGATATCCAAAAAAGAAACCGGTTTCTATTCATTTTCACATAGATAACCGCCCGGGCGCTGCACAGTGTGCTGCGTCCGGGCGATTTTGTCCGATGTTGTCAGATGGTTGCGTCGTAGTCAAAGACGCCCCACGGGGTCTGCTGGTGCCAGATGGCCGTCGACTTGCTCAGCGCACGGATCTCCTCCGCCGTCACAGCGCAGCCGCGCTCGGACGAGAGAACCAGGCCCTCGGTCAGAAGCGAGGCATTCAGGCCGATCAGCGGCGTATTGTAGCGCGTCTTGTCGGTCAGCTTGCCGGTCAGGTAGTTGTACCAGTGCAGCTGGTTGTCGAACCACTGCATCATATCCGGATCATACGTTTTCAGATCCTGCTGGTTCTCGTAGGAGCGATAGTCCGTCGTCACGGCGAAGCCGAACTCGTCAATGCCGGTGAACTTCAGCGTTGACTGCATATTCTGCGGGATCTGTCCGAAGGGCGGCACGCCCATGGACCAGTCGCCGCCAAACTCGTCGACCCACGTATATTGCAGGCCGCCCTGCGTACCGGTGATGTAGCTCTTGCCCGGCTCCTCAATATTGATGGCCGACGCCTGCATGAACTCGAGGCTTGTGCCGTTTTTGAAGGTGGCGAAGCCGACGCCCATGTCCTCCACGCCCATGGGGTGCTGGCTTGCCCACGCGTCGCCGTGCTGCACGACCTTCTGGTACGTCCGGCCCAGCACGCTGTCCAGCTCCGGCAGGCCGAGCAGATAGAGCATCTGACCCAGGTGATACACGCCGATGTCCACGATCGGCCCGTGCCCGGCTATGCTCTGATCCTGAAACGCGGGTGCGCAGAACAGTGCCAGCCGGTCGACGCACGGGCGGCGGCGCCATGATGACGCGACTGAACGTGCATGATAGATCTCGCCCAGCTTCCCGGCGAGGATCAGCTTTTTTGCAATGTAGGTCTGCGCCGAGAACAGGGAGCTGATCTGGATGGCCAGCTTCTGCCCCGTCGCCTTTGCGCAGTCGTAGAGGAGCTTGCTGTCGGCGTAGCTTGGCGCTCATCGGCTTTTCCGAATAGCACGGATAGCCTGCCTTCAGCACCGCCATGGCCACCGGCGTGTGCAGGTTGTTGTGGACGCAGACGTCCACCGCGTCGATATCGTCCCGCTTCAGCATCTCGCGGAAGTCGGTGTAGAGATCCTTCTCGTCGAAATGGTACTGCTCGCCCCACGCCTTCAGCCGCGCCGCGTCGATCTCCGCCGCGGCCACGACCTTGACCTGCGGGATGTGCGCCCAGACCTTCATGTGGCGGTGCGAGATCGTGCCGGTGCCGATGATGGCAACTCTGATATTCTGATCCATGGGCTTCTCCTTACTCCTGCACGGCGCGCAGCTGCATCTTTGCTCTGCCGGTGTGGTTGAACGGCAGATAGTAGGTGCGCAGGCGGTGCATATACTCAAACTCATGCGGCACACTCTCGTCCAGGCCACCCGGTTTGTCCACAACGACGGTCAGCAGATGGCCGTAGTTCCAGTAGTACGCCTGCACCGTGCCCATATCGGCAAACGGGAAGCTGGCGTCCTCCACCTCGATTGTGAGCTTGTCCTCGCCGAAGACCTCGCCGTCGACCTTGACCTCCATGCCGTCGATCAGGCACAGCGGGATGCCGCGGTAGTAGAAGCAGCGGGTATAGATCTCAAAGCCCGTGCAGTTGCCGTTCTCGTCGTAGCGGTTCTTGTAGCCGACGTTGGAGAGCACCTCGGTGTCGGTGACGACCTTCGGCGGCTCCGGCTCCGGGAACGCCGGGTACGCGCCGAGATATTTGTCCAGCATCTTCTGGTAGCGCTCATGCGGCAGGAAGTAGTCGCCGTTCACAGGGCCGCCCTCGTACTCGGCAGAGATGTAGCCCTCGTAGCCGCCCTCGGCCAGCACGGGCAGCACGCCTGCGTAGTTGATGGAGGTCTCCTCGCAGTTCTCGTCCATCTCCCAGAACTTGCCGTGCACATGGCGGACATACGGCATCAGCGCGGCCAGCTCCTTCGGATCGTGGTTCTCGGTGCGGCGGCACTGGATGATGAAGCTCTGCTCGTTCGGGTCGGTACGCTCTTCGAGTAGCCGGTTGCAGCGCTCGCGGTAGGCCTCGTTGCTCTCGTTCTCGTAGGCCTCCTTCATGTACTCGATAAAGCCCGGATCAACGCCCTGCGCACGCGCGGCTTTGATAAAGTACGTGCTGTCCATAATGTGCTGCACGAACATGCTCATGTCGGGGATGATGCCGAGATACGGCGTATCGGCCTCGGCAATGATGTCGATCGTCTTCTGGATGGACGGCAGGAGCCACGACGACGAGCCGTTGTGAATCTCCACGCCCAGCGTGACGCCGTACTCCTCGCAGATCGGCTTCGCATTGCGGAACAGCTCGGGGTCGAACGTGCCGCCGATGCGGATGATCGGGCAGTCGATGCCCGCGGCGAACTGGATGTGGCGCTTGAGAACCTCGGTGGACTCGCGCAGCGTCAGCGCGCGGCCCTTGAACATGTACTTGTCCACAAAGAAGTCATGCGCGACGGTCTTCGTGCCGTAGCGCCACATCAGGCGCTTCCACTCGGCCAGATCCTCCGGGTAGATCTCCGGGCAGTTCTTGAAGAACAGCTGGCCCAGAAGCTCCATGCCCGTGACGCCCATGGACGCGAGCTTGCCGATGCAGTCGCCCCAGGTCATCTGGCCGGTCGCGACCAGCTGCTTGAAGCTGTAGATCGTGACACCGCGTTTGATAAAGTTACTCATATTGCATTACATCCTTTCGGTAGAATTAACAGGTTTCTTATGGAACAGCAAAATGGAGAGCACGAGCGCCAGCCCGACGACACAGGCCGCGCAGGTAAAGACAGCTCGGAAGGACAGTCTGTCGATCATCGTCCCCCACAGGATCGAGGAGAACATGAACGCCACGTCGTACGGCAGCATGAACGTGGACGAGGCGATGGCCTTGCGCTGCGGCGGCGCAGGACGATTCAGGAGGTTCCCGTCAAAGCGCTCGTCCTTCTCATAGCCGAAGAACAGCAGCACGCAGACTGTCGCAATCACTGCCGTAACGCAGGAGACCAGCATGACGGCGCGGAAGTGCAGGCTTGTATCGAACAGCGCCAGCGCAATCGACGGCCCAATAGCGCTCGCAAGCGAGGTGGCAAGGCCAAAATAGCCGATGCCCTCCGTCATGTGCGCCTTCGGTGTGATGTCCACAACCGCGACGGAAACCGTCGTGGTCGTGGCGGCGTAGCCGATCATCTGCACAATACGCAGCAGAAAAATCAGCGGGACGCTGCTTGTCAGGCTCATCAGCAGCGACGCGCCGCCAAAAAGCGGAAATCCGATCGTCAGCAATCGCCGCCTGCCGCACTTCTCGCACAGCGCGCCGCCGAAGATCCGGTAGCACAGCGCCGTGATTGCACCCACAGACGTGATCGTCCCGGCCAGCACCGCCGGCTGGTTCAGCGCATCGACATGCAGCGAGATCGTAGAGTTATACATCTGCAAAATGATTGAGCCTGCGAGGTTGAACAGCGTCACGAGAATAAAATATCGGTTGAACAGCCAGCCCCATTTGCTGTTTTTCATAGCTTCGTCTCCATTTATGTATTATCTTTTCTCTTTGAAAGAGAGCTGCCACGGCAATGCCGCCGTGACAGCTCAAGGGAAGGGAATGAGCTTACTTGCTTGCCAGCCAGGCGTCCAGCTGGGCCTGATATTCATCGATCAGCGCCTGCACATTGGCAGCCTCAAGTGCGTCGCAGTACTGTGTCCAGAGGTCGTCGGTGTACTGGCCGCTGGAGATGGCCGGGAAATACTGGTCATAGACCGCGCTCAGCGCCGCCGTCTCGTTGGCGGTCTTCGAAGTATCCGGGGAGAAGCCCAGTACCGGGGACACCACGCTGTTCGCAAGGTCATCACGCTGGAGCTGTCGGAAGTCTGCACTCTGGCCGTCCCACGGATAGAGCAGGAACGCGTTGCCCGCGGTGAACTCGTTGAGATGGTAGCCGCAGTCCGTCGTCGTCTTGCCCTCCGGGCATCTGGCAATGCCGTCGTCGCCGAGCACATAGTGCTCGCCCTCAATGCCGTAGACCAGCAGGTTCATGGCGTCGGCGTTGGAGTAGAGCAGATCCAGGAAGCGCATTGCGCTCTCCGGCTCCTCAGAGGTGACGGGAATGAACGGGACAAAGTGTGTGAAAGCGCTGCTGTTCAGCAGGCCGGGCGCGACCTCAATGACACTGATATCGCGGCCCGCCTGCGCGGAGGCCGTGACCTCGGCGCCCAGCTCAGAGCCGGTAAACCAGCCCCAGATGACATCGTTCTTGCAGATGTTTGCGGCAGTATCCTGCACGTTAACCGCAGTATCAGGCCACACATAGCCCTTTTCGTACCACCCGGCAATCATCTGGAAGGTTTCCAGAAACTGCGGGTCGTCGACGCGGCGGTGAATCTTCATGTCGTCACCGAGGTAGATGGAATAAGTTGCGTCGCTCAGGCCCTCCGTCGTCTTGAACCCGAAGGAACCATCCTCCAAAAGCGGCGCGCCGGAAATAATCCACTGTTTGCCGCCGAGCGCATACCGGCCGTCGCCGGCGTTCTTCGCCGCTTCCATAACCGCTTCAAAATCGTCCCATGTCTGGGCACCCTCCAACTGCTCGGTCAGGCCGAGGGAGGCGATGTAGTTGGTGTCGTACTCAAAATACTGGTTGGCCGCCCAAGCGCGGGCAATCGGGACACAGTAGATATGGCCATCGACCGTCCCTGCATCCATATAGTCGCCCATCTCCGCCATGATGTTGGGGCCATAATCCTGCAAGAGTCCTTCCAGTTCCATGGCCTGACCATTGGCAATCACCGCGCTGAACATCGCGGGGCCGAACGGCAGCATGCAGCCAATATCGACACACTCGCCGCCGGAGACAGCCAGATTGATCTGCGTACCGTAGTCGCCGATCGAGATAAACTGCAGGTCGATATGCACGCCGATCTCCCGCTCGGAGATCTCGTTGAGCGCTGCTGCAACCTTTTCCGCGCCGTCATCCGTCACGCCGCCCTCCTGCCAGAGGCGTACCACAATATCGGTCATCTCCTCCGGCTCTTCCGGCTCGTCCGCTTCTTCCGGCTCGTCCGGCTCCGCGGGCTCTTCCGGGCTTTCCGTGTCCGGTTCAGACGGTGCAACCGGTTCATTGGTTTTTTCCGTTGTTTCCTGTTTGGCACAGGCCGCCAGCAGTGAAACTGCCATCAGGACTGTGAGCAGGATTGCAAGAATTCGTTTCCAGTTCTTCATTTGCATTGGCTCCTTTTCTTTTTTCTGCACAATTGTTTTGTGCTCATGGGCACATTATAGCAACTGAAAAGGCGGAAAACATGGAACGCTTTCTCCAAAAGCTGGACAAAACGCACCTCTCATGCTATACTGAAAATACGGGAAGGAGGAATCTGCCATGCATGTACACTTTTTTTGGTCACCCGCTTCTGTCATCGTGCGACCGCGGCACCTCAACACCACCTTTGAAATCCTCTATTGCGGCGAGGGTAGCGGAACCATGGAGGTGGAGGATCAGGTACTGCACTTTGAGCAGGGGGATGTGCTGTGCATCCCCGTGGGAGTCTGGCACCACGACTACTCCGACGTTTCCCGCACCAATTGCGTTGTCCAGATTGACCCGCAGTTTGCCCCAAGTTATTCCCATTTTCGCATGTTTCACGACATCAATGGTGACTTTGAAAACCTGTTCTGGCTCGGCTTCCGGACGCAGATCAGCAACGCGCCGAACCGGGACGCGCTCTGCAGCGCCGTTGCAAACGCGATGCTGCAGCTGATTAAAAGCTGGGGCTACCGTACACAGGCCAGCAACCCCGCCGTGGAGCGCGTGCGTGAGGCAATCTACAGCGGTTTTACAGATTCCGCCTTCAATATTGCGGCAGAAATCGAGAAAACCGGCTTTAACGCGAACTATTTCCGCCGCATTTTTAAAGAGGCCGTCGGCGTCTCTCCCGTCCAGTACCTGACACAGTGCCGGCTCAACTACGCGCGGGAGCTGCTACAGTGCGAGCTGGGCCTTTCCGTACAGGAAATTGCCCACCAATCCGGCTTTTCCGACGCGTTTTACTTCTCCCGGCTCTTCCGCAGTAGCTTCGGCGTCAGCCCGCGCGCCTTCCGCAAGGCGGAGCAGGAATCCAACGTGTGAATTTTCTCCAACTTTTTCTTATTTTATCCAGTTTGCGTTTTGAAAAATGATCTACAAAATTGCATCCCCAAATTTGTACAATTTTCAGATAACGCCCACCGGCGCCGCACAGAAAATGCGGCGCCGGTTCTTTTCTGAAGCGCGGATTTGGGCAGAAAAAAGCGCCTGCCGGTTGGCAAGCGATCTATGATAAAAATCACTCAGCGCAGAATTGGTGGAGATAAGCGGGATCGAACCGCTGACCTCTTGAATGCCATTCAAGCG
>CAZYZQ010000024.1:0-23809 GCA_964652075.1 uncultured Oscillospiraceae bacterium | reverse complement strand
ACCATGCCGTCCACGCCGCCGATATCGACGAACGCGCCGTAAGAGGTCAGGCTCTTGACGGTGCCATGGTACTTCTTGCCGACCTCGATCTCCGCCCAGATCTTCTCGGCCGCAGCCTTGCGGGCCTCAGACGCGACAGCGCGGATGGAGCCGACGACTCTGCGGCGGGAACGGTTGACCTCGGTAATCTTGAGCTGCGCAGTCGTACCGACCAGCGCGCCCATGTCGCCGTCCTTCGGGACGCCCGTCTGGGATGCCGGGATGAAAACGCGGATACCCTTGACGCTCGCGACGATGCCGCCCTTGTTTTCCTCTGTGACTTTTCCCTCGACAACAGCCTTGTCCTCTTTCGCCTGCTCGATCTCGTCCCAGACCTTGACGGAGTCCAGGCGCTTCTTCGAGAGCATCACAGTGCCCTCCTGATCGTTGACACGGACGACGGTGACCTCAACCTCCTGACCAACCGTGAAGACGGTCTCGGGCTTCACAGACGGATCGGCGCTGACTTCACTGTAGGGTATGTAGCCAGCGTGCTTGGTGCCGAGGTCGACATAAATCTCAGTCGGCGTGATCGAGGTGACGATACCGGTGACCTTATCTCCATTATTTAAAGTCTTGAGGGACTGCTCCAGAAGGGCCTCAAAGGATTCCTCCGGCGCAGTTTCATTCAGAATTTCTTCGCTCATTTTGTTTTTGACCTCCTTTATTATCCACGACGGGGTGGACGCGCCCGCCGTGACGCCAACGCAATTGCAGCCTTCAAACAGCGTCCTGTCCAGATCGCCGGCTGAATCGACCAAAGCCACCAGCTTGCAGGAATCCCGGCAAATGGCGGCCAGCCTTCCGGTGTTCGAGCTCTTCGCATCGCCTACGATGATCATGGCATCGTTGGATCTGGACAGCGACAGTGCCTCATTTTGGCGCAATTCCGTCGCTTTACATATTGTATCAAAGATTTTGCAATCTGTACACTGGTTTTTTGAGATTTTTCGGATTTTTGTCCAATTTGCCTGTGTCCCGGTTGTTTGTGACACAATGGAAATTGGCAATTTTCTGTTTTCCGAACTTTCTTCGAGCCATTTTTCGAATTCTTCCGCTGTTTCGAAGATTTTCGGATTTTTGCACCATCCAGCAATAGCAACAACCTCCGGATGCGCCGGGGTCCCGATAACGACGGGAACGCGCCCCTCCTGCTCCGCTTGCAGCACAATTTCGTGAATCCGCGCGACAAAGGGACAGGTGGCGTCCACAATCCGCGCGCCGCGCGCCTGAAGCGTCTCGTACGCGCTCTTTCCGACGCCATGTGAGCGGATAATCACCGTCTGCCCCGGCGCGGCCTGCTCCGGCGTGTCGATGACATGCACGCCCATGCGCGCGAAGCGATCCACGACATGGCGGTTGTGAATAATCGGGCCGAGCGTTACAACCTCGCCGCCCTTTGCGGCCTCCCGCTCCACCAGCTCGACCGCGCGGTCGACGCCGAAGCAGAAGCCCGCCGTCTTTGCAACCGTCAGCCTCATGCCTGCCCTCCCAGCCGGTAGATCGTATCCATCAGGCGGTCTGTCTCCCGGCGCAGCTCCTCGGAGGTCGGGCGCCTGCCCGCGTATTCCGGCGTGATCGGCTCTCCGATCACAAGGTGCAGCGGGCGGAACGGCTTTTTGTCGTTCGTCACAAACAGCGGCAGCAGCGGCACGCCGCAGCGCGCTGCCAGCATAACGGCCCCCGTCTTGCCGGGCTTGCGCTGGCCGCGCGGGCAGCGTGTCCCCTCGGGATACATGAGCATCTTTTCCCCCGATGAGAGGATCTTCATCGACGTTTTGATCGCGCCGATGTCGTTCTCCCCCCGATGTACGCCGAAGACGCCGTACGCCTTCAGAAACCAGCCGAGAAGCGGGATCTTCAAAAGCGACGCCTTCGCCATGATCTTGAACGGTTTTTTCTCATGCATTGCAAAAATCGCCCAGAGCGGGTCGGAATAACTGGAATGGTTGCCGCAGATCAGCGCGCCGCCCGCCGGGATGTTCTCCCGGCCGGAGATATGCACGACCGGGTGCCACAGGCCCATAACAATGCGCACCGGCCAATAGATAATGCGATAGAACAGGTTCATTTGCCCCACTTCTCCCGGATGATATTCACAATGGCAGCCGCGTTCTGCTCGATGGTCATGCCGGTCGTATCGACGACGACGGCATCCTGTGCCTGACGCAGCGGCGCGACGGCGCGGTTTGCGTCCGCCTCATCGCGGCGGCGCATGTCCTCCAGCACCTGCGAAAGCTCCGCCTTCTGCCCCTTCTCGAGCAGCTCCGTATAACGGCGGCGCGCCCGCTCCTCGGCGGAGGCCGTCAAAAAAATCTTGACGTCTGCGTCCGGCAGAACCACAGTGCCGATATCGCGCCCGTCCATGATGACGTTGTAGTGCCGCGCGGCGTCGCGCTGCATCTCGAGCAGGAACGCGCGCACGGCCGGAATGGCCGCTACGCCGGACGCATACTGTGCAATCTCCGGCGTCCGGATCTCCCCGGTCACGTCCTGTCCATTGAGCAGCATGTGCTGTAAGCCGTCTCCGGGAAAGTGCATGGAGATCTTCACCTCATCCAGCAGGCGCGTCACAGTCTCCCCGTCCTGCCTGCTGACGCCGCGCTGGCGGACAAAATAGCCGACCGTACGGTAGATAGCGCCGGTATCGACATAGTGCAGCCCCAGCTGCTGCGCGGCCAGACGCGCCATGGTGCTCTTTCCGGCCCCGGACGGGCCGTCGATGGCCACGGAAAACTGTTTCATGCTTTTTCCCCTTTTCCCTGTGTTGCTGCCGCCGTCCCCGCCGCAAACGCGGTGGACCACGCGATTTGCAGATTGAAGCCGCCGGTGTAGGCGTCTGCATCCAGCACCTCGCCGGCAAAATACAGCCCCTGCACCAGTTTGGATTCCATGGTGCGGGCGTTGACCTCCGGCAGCGCCACGCCGCCGCAGGTAATAATCGCCTCCGCGACCGGCCGCGTGCCGGAGATTGCGAGTCTGAAATGCTTCAGCGTTTGCAGAAGCGCGCGTCGCGCCTGCTTCGTCACGGTGTTGGCCTGCTGCTCCAGTGCAATACCGGCGCGCCGAAGGACAACCGGCAGCATGGTACGCGGCAGAAGCCCGCCGAGCGCATGGAGCGCGGCCTGGTTCTTCCGCTCCGCCAGATCCCGCAGAAGCCGCGCGTCTAGCGTCTTCTCATCCAGCGCGGGCTTCAGATCTATCTCGATCTCATAGCGGCAGCCCGGCTCGACATGGCAGCTCGCGCTGAGCGCCGTCGGCCCGGACAGGCCGAAGTGCGTGAACAGCAATTCTCCAAAATCCGTATAGACCGTGCGCCCCGCCGCATCCAGCAGCCGGACGCCCACATTGCGCAGAGACAGCCCCATCATGCTCCGACAGGTTTCGCCGTCCTCCACCAGCGGCACAAGTGCGCCGCGCGGCGGCGTAACCGTGTGTCCCAGTGCCCGGAGCTGCGCATACATGGCGCCGTCAGAGCCGGTCGTGGGATACGAGCAGCCGCCCGTGCAAACGATCACACGGTGCGCCGCCACCAGTCTGCCCTGCCCCAGACGGACACCGGCAATCCGCCCGTCTGCAACAAGCAGCTCCTTTGCCTCGCCCTGCAGGAAGTTTACCCCATTTTCGCGGCAATCATTCTCCAGCACACGGACAATGTCCGCCGCGCAGTCGGAAACCGGAAAAACGCGCCCGCCGCGCTCCGTCTTCAGCGGGCAGCCGCGTGTTGAAAGATAGTCCATCATCTGCCGCGGTGTCCAGCGGTAGAGCGCGCCGCGCAGGAATTTTGCGCCGCGCAGCGTATTTTGCAGGACCTGCTCCGGCGGGCAGTCATTCGTCACATTGCAGCGGCCCTTGCCGGTGATGCGCAGCTTCCGGCCCAGCTGCGCATTTTTTTCCAGAAGCGTCACAGACGCGCCGGCCGCGGCGGCTGTGCGCGCGGAGAACAACCCCGCCGCGCCGCCGCCGACCACCAGCACGTCAGTCGTCGACCTTTTCATAGACCTCATAGCGATCCCAAATCTGCTCCAGCTCAGAGAATGTCCGGGACAGCTCCTTCTCTTTCTTCCGTCCGATGGCGACAATCAGCGCGTTGACCACGCTCATCGGCGCAACCAGCGAATCGACCAGCGAGACCATGTCGCTCTTTGCGATCAGCGTATAGTCTGCAACGCGCGCAATCGGCGCCTGCATGCTGTCGGTCAGCGCAATGACCGTCGCGCCCTTGTCGCGGCAGAAGCGCATCGCGCGCGAGGTACTCGCGGAATAACGTGGGAAGCTGATGCCGATCACCACGTCCTTCGGCCCGATCCGGAACGTCCGCTCGAACATTTCGCTGCCGGATGAGGAAAGCACCTGATGTACGTTTGGAAAAATATAGTTGAAATAATACCCGACAAACGACGCGATAGCCCCGGCGGAACGGATGCCGAGAATATAGATATTCTCCGCCTCCAAAATGGCATTGACGCTGCCGTCGAAATCGGCGCGGTTCAGCTCCTCGGTCGTGCGGCGGATGTTGTCGATATCCGCCTGCAAAACCATCGGCAGCACCTCCTGGTTGCCGATCCGGTCGTTGGCCACCTCAATGCGCTGGACGCTGGTCAGTTTGTTGCGGATCATCTCCTGCAATGCGCGCTGCATGCTGGGATAGCCGTCAAACCCGAGCTCAACGGCGAAGCGCACCACAGTGGATTCACTGACGTTGACCGCCTTGCCGAGCCGGCTGGCCGTCATAAACGCCGCTTTATCGTAAGATTCAATGATGTAGTTGGCAATCTGCTTCTGCCCTTTGGAAAAGCCGCTCATGCCATTCTGTATATTTGCGAGGACATCTCCCGTCATTTCAACCGCCTCCTGATGGGCTCTCGTATTAGGGCTATCATACACGATTTGCGTTCAATTTGCAAGTCCATTTTGCATAACTTGCAGCCTTAATGCAGCTTTTGCAGCGCCGCGACCTCCTGCCCGGTCAGATGGCGCCACTTGCCCTTCGGCAGATCACCGAGCCGGATCGGGCCTTCCGCAATCCGGCGCAGACGCGTTACCGTCGCGCCATACTGCGCGCACATCCGGCGGATCTGGCGGTTTTTCCCCTCGTGAATCGTCATCTCCAGCTCTGCAATTCCGTCATGCCACGCAATGCACCGCACGGCGGCCGGACGCAGCGCGGCGCCGTCCAACATCATTGGGCGGCGCAGCAGGCTGTCGATCTGCGCAGGCGCATTTGACAGCCACACAAGATATGTTTTATTTACCTCTCCGCGCGGATGCATCAGGCGATTCGCCAATTCTCCGTCGTTTGTCATGAGAAGCAGGCCCTCGGAGTCCAAATCAAGCCGTCCAACGGGATAGACGCGCGCACCGCAGTCCGCCACCAGCTCATTGACGGTTCGACGTCCCTTTTCATCAGACAGCGTCGTCACGTACCCGCGCGGCTTGTGCAGCAGCAGATAGACCGGCGCCGCGCACCGCTCCAGCGGCCGGCCGTCGAGGCAGACCGTCTGGCAGTCGGGGTCCGCCTGATCGCCGGGGCGGGCAACCTGTCCGTCCACCGTCACGCGGCCCGCAGCAATCCAAGTCTCCGCCGTCCGGCGCGATGCAAGCCCTGCGCCGGAGATCAATTTTTGCAGGCGTTCTTTCACGCTTTCACGCTCCAATACAGTGGGATGCTGCCCATCTCCGCGCCGTCCAGCAGCACAACCAGTTCTCCCGCCGGGCTGCCGTCCTCGGGCAGCACCCACAAAAGCTTCGGCACACGCACCAGAAGCGCAACCGTCTCATCACCGCGCAGGCCGAGCCGGAACCCTGTGCCAGCGCGGACGTCCGCCGTCCCGCCCGAGAGCGCGGAAACCTGCGCAACACGCTCGCCCCGTACTGCAATATCCGTCTCCGAATAGTCTGCGAACGCATCATCCAGAAGGAACGCATGGTCACGCCAATCGTCCGGCGCGTTCATCGTGACGGCAACCACCGTGCGCCCACACCGCTCCGCCGCGCTGACCAGAATGCGGCCGGCCGCCTTGGTAAAGCCGGTCTTTACGCCGATTGCGCCGTCGTAGCGCCAGAGCAGCTTGTTGTGGTTTGTAAAGCTGCGCGCGCCACAGCGGATCTGCTTGGTCGCGACCACCGTGCGGAAGGTGTCGTTTTGCAGCGCCGCAGCGGTCAGACGTGCCAGATCCGCCGCGCTGGCATGGTGATCCGGCGCGTCAAGGCCGTTCGGATTCTCAAAGTGCGTCTGCCGCAGCCCGAGCGCAGAGGCCCGGCGGTTCATCATCGCCACAAATTGGTCAACACTGCCCGCCGTATGAATCGCAAGCGCAATCGCGGCGTCGTTGCCGGATTGCAGCATCAGGCCGTAGAGCAGCTCCTCAACCGTCACGCGCTCACCCGCTTTGAGATAGATGGAGGAGCCTTCAATCCCGGCCGCCTCCTGCGGGACAACCACCTCGTCGTCCATGCGGCAGTTCTCACAGATGAGCAGCCCTGTCATAATTTTTGTCGTGCTGGCAATCAGGCCCGGCGTGTCCGCGTCCTTTTCATAGAGCAGCACGCCGGTATCCGCGTCCAGCACCGCCGCGCGCTGCGCGGAGAGTGCCGACGCCTCCGTACAGAAAATGCAGGCGGCGGCAAGCAGCGCCGCCGCCCGTCTTTTCATTAATTTCATCACGCATCACCAGAAGCAGTATGCCCCGGGATACGGATTTTACGCCTCTTCCACTGCTTCCTGCACCGTTTCCAGCGCCTGCGCCAGCGCTTCCTCCGCGTCGTCCGCCGCTTCGGCGTCCTTCTTTTTCTTCTTGCGTTCAGAGAGGAAAGCATTCAGCTTTTTAATCAGGTCGGGAAGCAGCTCCAGAAGCCGGTCGACCGGGTTTTCGCCGCCCTCTGTGACAGGCAGCATCCGCACGCTGCCCTCCTTCACAATCAGGAACGCGACCGGCGTCACCGTGACGCCCGCGCCGATACCGCCGCCAAACGGGTTTTCCGGCGTGTTGTGCTTTGTGGCGTAGTCCGCCCCGCCGCCGCCAACGCCGACCTTGATCGAGGAGACGGGGATAATCGTCACGCCGTCCGGCGTGGTAATCAGCTCGCCGACCACCGTGTTTGCATCGACCATTTCGCGAACTTTTCCAAGCGCAAGGTTCATGAAATCAGGGAGTGGATGACTCATTTTTCAGCACCGCTTTCTTTTTTATGATTCTTCGTTTGACCTTTCTTATGTGTTGCGCCTTTGAGCAGCGGAAGCATGAGCTTCAATGCGCGAACGCCGTATTTCACGCCCATGCCGAGCAGCTCAAAGAGGAAGATCGTGACATGCACTTCCGCCTCCACGGAGAAGCCGGACGCGCAACCGTCAAAATATGCGCGGATATCCTGTTTCTTGATACGAAGCGTGTTTTGCAGAACCGGTGTAGCCGCGCCGATCGCCGCCCACGCCTGCCCGCAGCGGATGGCGGATTCCGCCGGGTCGTCCGCGCCGAAGGTGACATGCAGCTTCAGCTTCCGGATCGCCAAATGCCGCCGGAATGACCCGAGAAAGTCGCGCACCAGCTCGAAAAACGGCCCGATCAGGCTGCGCAGCACGGCAAAATCGACTCTTTTTTTCGGTTTTTGCTCCGCCTGCTTCTTCGGTGCTTCCTGTTTTTTCGCTTTTTTCTTCTTTTTCGGCTTCTTGCCCGGTTTTTTTGGCTTCGGCGGAAGAATCCGCAGCCGGAACGGCCCAGCCTGCACGCAGAGGGCTGTCGTCTGCCCATCATAGGAAAACAGCAGGCCGAGCGGCAGCAGCGCCAGCAGCAACAAAACAGCCAGCACAATGGCGAGCGCAATCACGGCAGCGACACCTCCTGCTGTTCCGGCGCGGGCGCCTGTTCGCTTTTCAGCGTAAACGAGATCTTCTGGATCTCCGGCAGCTCGTCGAGCGATTGCAGGCCAAAGGTTCGCAGGAAATCCGGCGTCGTCCGGTACAGGATCGGCCGCCCCGGCACATCCAGACGCCCGCATTCCTCGATCAGCTTCTTTGTCAAAAGCGCGCCGACGGTGTAGGAGCTGTCCACACCGCGGATTTTTTCCACATAGGCCCGCGTGGCGGGCTGGTAGTAGGCGATGATCGTCAGCGTCTCAAGCTGTGAGGCGGACAGGCGCGGCGGCCTGCGCGTCTCAAGCGCCGCCGTAATGCAGGGCGCCATCTCCGCCGAGGAGCACATCTGATACGCGTCATCCAGCTGAAGGACGCGGATCCCGCGCCGCTCAAATGCAAGCTGATCCATCAGCTGGTGCGCCGCCTCGTGGATTTCGTCCGGAGCCGCCTGCAACGCCTGACACAGCCGCTGCGCCGGCACCGGCTCCCCCGCCGCAAACAGGATCGCCTCAATGGCTCGCTGCAATTCACTCTGTTCCATCTGCGGCCTCCTCCGGCTCATGATAAATCAGCGACGGTTCCCCATCTGTCTCCGGGCCAAGCTCGACATTTTTCAGCTTGCACAGCTCGAGCACGGCCAGAAACGTCGCGACGATCTCAGAGCGTGTGCGGCAGCCGCGAAACAGCTGCCGGAATTTTGAACGTCCGGCCTTCACCAGCCGCCCCAGCAGCTGGGAGACCTTCTTCGCAACGGGATAGACCTCCCGCCCCGCCACGCCCTGAAAGACGGCGGTCGGCGGCAGCCGCTGCTCATTCCGGTCGGCAATCTGCCGCAGTGCGGAGAGCAGATCCTCCGGCTCGTGCTGATAGCGGTAGGTGCGGTCGCGCTGGTACGGCTCCGGCTCTTTGACAAACAGGCTGCGGCCGATCTCGCCGCGCTGCTCGAGAAACTGTACGGCTGTGCGGATCTGCTCCCGCGCCTCCTGCCGCTGCCGCTCCTCCAGCGCCTGAATCAGGGTGTCCATCTCATCCTGCGCCTCCTGCTGTTCGGAGACGGAGAGCAGCATCTTGGTCTTAATCAGCATCAGGCGAGAGGCCATCGCGATAAATTCGCTGGCAATCTCCATATCCATCCGCTTCATCTCATCGAGATAGGCCAGATACTGTTCCAGGATTGTCGAAATGCTGATATCGGAAATTTCAATTTTGTTCTTCGCAAGCAGCAGCAGAATAACGTCCAAAGGCCCGGTAAAATCCATTGCCTCGTCGTCATTCGAGCGCATCACGCCTGCCAGATGATACTGTGGTTGCTCCATGCCTTCACCTCTACAGGAAATGCGACGCCAGAATCCGGAACGGGAACGCCGTAATCCGCGCCATGCCGTTCAAAAGCCACGTGCGCGCCTGAACGAGCGGCGTGTCCAGTAGGCCGGTAAAAAGCACAAGCATCAGGATCAGAAAGCCGTACCGCTCATAGCGCATCAGCTTTGCATAGGCCGAATCGGGCAGGAATGAAAAGAGCACCTTCGACCCGTCCAGCGGCGGGATCGGGATCACATTAAAAATGGCAAGGCCGGTGCTGATGATTGCAACCGTCTCAAGATAGAGGATCACCCAATACAGCCACACTGGCAGGCCGAGCTTGTAGTAGAAAAACAGCGCGACGCTGCGCAGCAGCAGCGCAAGCAGCGTCAGCAACAGGTTGGACACAGGCCCGGCCGCCGCGGTGATGGCCATGCCGGTCTTGGGGTTTTGAAAGCGCCGAATATCGACCGGGACGGGCTTTGCCCAGCCGAATTTGAAAACCGCCATCATAATCAGGCCGAATATGTCGATATGGCGCAGTGGATTCAGGGAAAGCCGTCCGGCGTCCTTCGCCGTCCGGTCACCGAGCGCATATGCCGCAAGGCCGTGGCAGGTCTCGTGGATCACAATACAGGTCAGGCTGGCCAGAACAGCGATCAGCAGATCCAGCAAACTGGAAAAATCCAGCTGGTGCAGCCAGGCAGAAAAAGCATGCATGGCGCAGCCTCCTTCCGATTTCTATCAGTATAGCATCTTACCCGAAAAATGGCAAGGCTAACAGCCGATTTTCGGACATAAGTCCCTCAAAAACGGCTCGAAACACACGCCGTCCTGCGGCGGGGTGTCAAGCGCATCCGTATAGGCAATTGCCTTGGCAATCAGCCGCGCGGCGAGCTGCACCGCGTCGTGCAGCGTCATGCCGCGCACGATCCCGCCCGCGACGATCGCGGAAAACACATCCCCTGTCCCGCAGCGCGACGCGCCGGTGCGCCGGTGCGAAATCCACTGCGGGTCGGCCGTGCCCGCGCGCAGATAATTTGCCAGAAGCTCCCCCCGTTCAAGGCCGGAGATGACGACATCCTTTGCCCCCAGCTTCTGCAATTCGGCCGTCAGCGCGGCAAGCTCCCGCTCATCCGGCACTTCACAGTATGGCCGCCCTGTCAAAATCGCGGCCTCCGTCAGATTTGGCGTCAGGACATCGGCATATGCCGCGAGGCGGTGCATCCCCGCCGCCAGCTCCGGGGCGTAGCCGGGATACAGCGCGCCGCCATCCCCCATGGCCGGGTCAAGCACAACGACCGTCTCTGGTGCGGAAAAGCGTTCCAGAAACCGCTCCGTCAGCGCCAGCTGCCGCTCAGAGCCGAGAAATCCGATCAAAACGCCGTCGAATTTCAGCCCCAGTTTTTCCCATTCATCAAAATAAGCCGGCAGATGCGCCGAAAAATCCACGCGGTAAAAGCTGTCATAGCCTGTATGGTTGGAGAAAACCGCCGTCGGCACCGGGCAGCACTGCATTCCCATTGCCGACAAAATCGGTATCGCAACGGTCAACGAGCAGCGGCCGAAGCCGGACAGGTCATTCAAAACCGCAATTTTCTTCTGTTTCTGCACACACGGCACCTCCCAGATCATGTGAAAAAGCAAAAGCGGGCATCCGCCCGCTTTTGCATTGAATCAGGAGCGTGTCGAGTAGTTCGGCGCTTCCTTCGTGATGTTGATATCATGCGGATGGCTCTCGATCAGGCCCGCATTCGTGATGCGCACGAACTGGCCCTTCTCCTGCAGCTCCTCAATCGTATGGCAGCCGCAGTAGCCCATGCCGGAGCGGATGCCGCCGAGCAGCTGATAGATATTGTCCGACGCCAGCCCGCGGTACGGGACGCGGCCCTCAACACCCTCGGGGACGAGCTTGGAGTTGCCCTCCTGGAAATAGCGATCCTTCGAGCCCTGTGCCATCGCGGCCAGAGAGCCCATGCCGCGGTAGGTCTTGAACTGACGGCCCTGATAGATCTCCGTCTCGCCGGGACTCTCCTCGCAGCCCGCCAGTAGCGAGCCGACCATGACGACGTTCGCACCGGCGGCCAGTGCCTTGACCATGTCGCCGGAGTACTTGATGCCGCCGTCCGCGATGACCGGGATGCCGTATTTCTTCGCCATACAGGCAGCGTCATAGACAGCCGTAATCTGCGGCACACCGACGCCGGAGACAACGCGGGTCGTGCAGATCGAGCCGGGGCCGATGCCGACTTTGACACAGTCCGCGCCGGCCTCGATCAGCGCGCGCGTGCCCTCTGCCGTGGCAACGTTGCCCGCGATGATCTGGGCCTCTGGGAACGCGGCCTTGATCTTACGGACACAGTCGAGGATGTTCTTGCTGTGGCCGTGGGCGCTGTCAAGCGCCAGCACGTCCGCGCCGGCCTCAAGCAGCGCGCCTGCGCGCTCGACAACATCTGCCGTCACGCCGATGGCCGCGCCGCAGAGCAGGCGACCCGACTCGTCGCGCGCAGAATTCGGGTACTGGGTGGATTTCTCAATGTCCTTGATGGTGATGAGGCCGCGCAGCTTGAAGTCGCGGTCCACGATCGGCAGCTTCTCGATCTTGTGGATGCGCAGGATCTCCTTCGCGTCCGCCATCGTGATGCCCTCCGGCGCCGTGACGAGGCCCTCGCGGGTCATGACCTCGGCAATCGGACGGCTGCGGTCTGTTTCAAACTTCAGGTCACGGTTTGTGATAATGCCGATCAGGCGGCCGTCTTCCGCGCAGATCGGCACGCCGGAGATGCGGAACTTGCGCATGAGATCGTCCGCGTCGCCGATTGTGTGGTTTTCAGACAGATAAAAGGGATTGGAGATTACGCCGTTTTCCGAGCGCTTGACGATGTCAACCTGCTCGGCCTGCTTTTCGATCGGCATGTTCTTATGGATGATGCCGATGCCGCCTTCGCGCGCGATGGCAATCGCCATCCGGTATTCCGTAACGGTGTCCATGGCGGCGCTCATGAGCGGAATGTTGAGCTTAATTTTGTTTGTCAGATACGTGGTCGTATCGACCATACGCGGCACGACGTCGCTGGCGGCCGGGATCAGCAGTACGTCGTCAAAGGTCAGTCCTTCTTTCAGAAACTTCTCGGCCGGGTTCTCATTCACCATGGCAATTCTCCTTTTCTATCATATCTGCATTTTCTCCTGCAAAAAATCTTTTCTACATCTTACTGCCAGCAAGAAAAAATGTCAAGATGCAAGAAAAACAGATTTTATTTTTGTGAGAAACGCCCAACAAAACACGAAGGAGTGCGCAAAAATCTGCGCACTCCCATGCAGGTTTGTACAAAACCGGAACTGATCAATCCCACTCCAGGCCCGAGAATTTGTGGAAGCTGTCCATGCTGATGGCGATGGACTCCAGCTCATCGCGCGCCGTGCAGTCCTGTTCCAGCGTGATATAGGGGATACCGACCTCGTTGGCCTTGTCGATGATCGCCTGAATGTCCATGATGCCGCAGCCGACCTCCGTGTAGTACTCCGGCTTGTTCGCAGCCGAGAACTCCTCCATGCCAATCGGCTTGCCCGGCTTCACAATGCCCTCTTCAAAGACATTGATATGCCCGCGGATGCATTCCGGCATGTCCTTCTGGTGCAGCATGACGAGCCGGTCGCGGAAGCGCTCGATGGCCTCCACCGGATCCAGACCGCCGCGCGCGGCCCAATAGGTGTCCAGCTCCAGATCCACAAGCGCCGGGTCGGAATATTCCGCAATCAGATCCAGCACATACTTCTCACCGAACTTCTGGAACTCCTGCCAGTGATTGTGATAGTGAAAGCGCATGCCGCGTTCATGGCAGAGCTGCCCCATGTGGTTGAGCTTCTCGCCGAAGCGCTTGATGTACTCCTCATCCGGGAAGAAGTCCATCGCAAGGCCCGGATTCTCGCAGCCAATCGCAGCCTGATAGTCAAAGAATTCCTTGAGCTGCTCCTCCGACTCCATCACACGGCTGGACAGGTGGCAGCCGATCACGCGCACCCCCAGCTCCTTGAGCAGGGCGCGGCCCTCGTCCACCGGCAGGCACAGGCCATAGTTATAGGGACGGTTCGAATTGAAAATTTCGCAGATCTCCCAGTTCCGATATCCCAGCTCCGCACATTTGCGCATGGTGGCCATCGGATCGGCGTCCATATGCTGCTTGACCGAGTACATTTGCAGTGCAACTTTCATTGGCTATTTCCTCCTGTATCTTGGGCGAATGCTCGCCGTCTATTTTATTTTAAGACAGATAGGATGGTAATGTCAATGGAAGTAATTCCCAAATTTCGCCCTTCCGCTTTGGCTATTTTGTATGCATCTGCATATTCTTGAGCTGAAGCTGGAGCCGGTCGGCAATCAGCGCGATGAATTCCGAGTTGGTCGGCTTCCCCTTTGTGTTGGACACGGTATAGCCGAAGAACTTATTCAGCGTCTCCAGGTCGCCGCGGTCCCACGCGACCTCAATCGCATGGCGGATGGCGCGCTCGACGCGTGACGGCGTGGTGGAGAAGGTCTTGGCCACCTGCGGGTAGAGCACCTTTGTGATCGCGTTGATCACCTCCATGTCATTCACCGCGATCAGGATTGCTTCGCGCAGATACTGGTAGCCCTTGATATGCGCCGGTACGCCGATCTCGTGGATGATGGACGTCACCATTGTCTCAATATTTGCGCCCGACTGCACGCCGGCTGCCGCGCGGAGCAGCGCATCGCGGTGCACCAGCTCATTCACACGGCCCGCTACAATTTCGGCTTCGCAGGGCTTGAGCAGGAAGTATTCCACCTTGAGCGCATTGGCCATATTCGAGATGTAATCCGTCAGCAGCCCGGACATTGCCAGACATACGGGCGGTGCCTCCATTTCCTTCGCCTCCTGCAAAATCGTCAACCCATCGACGCGCTTGAGCATCAGATCCAGAACCAGGATATCCGGCTTCTTCTCGTGCAGAAGCTGGCGGACTACCTGTCCGTCTGTGCTGACGCCTACAACCTCGCAGTCCGGCAGCGCCCGGATCTCCTCATTGAGCTTACTGGAAAAATCCTCACCGCTGTCGGCAATCAACACTTTCACACGCTTTTCCATAAGTTTTTCACTCCTATAGATTTCAGAATTTCTCTTCGCTGATCGAGTTGTGTTTCAACAGGGATAATTTACCATACTTTTCCAGTTTACGCAAGGGTAATTTCCAGATTTTGCCAAATTATTGTTCGACAAAAATCGCAATATATCGGTTCATTTCCCCTGCATGGCCGCAATATCTTGTGATTTCGTGCCGTTTCATCTGGTAAAGCTGGATAATCCGCGTCATTTAAACGCCATAAATCCCACTGTACTTCTTTTCCAAATACTCGATGTAATACGATGCGTCAAACGGCGCGCCGCAGGCGCGCTCCAGCAGCTCGGCCGGGTCGTAGCGGCGCCCATGGCGGAAGATATGCTCACGCAGCCATGCGGTGACCTGGCCGATCTGCCCTGCGGCAATCGCAGCGTCCACATCCACACTCTCCCGCATCTTTGCCAAAAGCTGCGCGCCGTAAGCCGAACCGAGTGCATAGGACGGGAAATAGCCCACAGAGCCGCCGGACCAGTGGCTATCCTGCAGGACGCCCTCGCGGTCCGTCGGAACAGGGATGCCCAGATACTTTCCGACCATTTCATTCCATGCTCCCGGCAGCTCCGCGACCTTCAGCTCCCCCGCAATCAGCGCCTTCTCCAGCTCATAGCGCACCATGATGTGCAACGGATAAGTCAGCTCGTCCGCCTCCGTGCGGATGAGCGACGGCTGGCTCTTGTTCACTGCGCGGTACAGCTGCTCCGGCGTAATCCCTGCAAACGACGGGAAGTGCTTTTGCAGCAGCGGAAGGAGCCTGTCCATAAACGGACGGCTGCGCCCGATCAGGTTCTCGTAGAAGCGCGACTGGCTCTCATGGATGCCCATAGAGACGCCGCCCGCAAGCTCCGTGAAGTCGTACGCCTCATCCACCCCCATCTCATAGAGCGCGTGGCCGCCCTCATGGATGACGGAGAACATGCTGAAATCGACGTGATCCTCATAATAGTGCGTCGTAATGCGCACGTCCTTCGTGTTGAAATTTGTCGTAAAGGGATGCTCTGTCTCCGCAATCCCGCACAGCGCGCGGTCAATGCCCATCTCGGCCATCAGATCGTCCGAGAATGCCCGCTGCGCCGCCGCGGGGAAATAGCCGTGCAGGCAGCTGTCATCCACCTGCTGCGTCCCAGCAATCTTTTGCAGGAGCGGCACAATCCGCGCGCGCAGCGGCCCGAAGAAGCCATCCAGCTGCTCCATGGTCAGGCCGCGCTCATACTGGCTCAGAAGCGTATCATACGGCTTTTCCTCCGGCCGGTAATACAGCGCAAAGCGGCGGTTGCAGTCGAAAATCTTCTCCAGATCCGGCGCAAACGCGGCAAAGTCATTTTCCGCCTTGGCCCTGTGCCAGACGGCGTCCGCGTCGTTCAGCAGGACGGTGTAGTCGACGTACTCCTGCTGGGGAATAGCCTTCATGTACTCGCTGTCGCGCAGGAACAGCTCCGCCTCGCGGCGCTCCAGCTCCGTCTCGCCGGACTGGCGCAGCAGCTCCGCGGCCTCCTGCACCTTTGGGTCGGTCTGCATGAGATAGACCATCTCAGACAGCACGCCCAGCGTGCGCCCACGGCCCGCCGCCGCGCCGGACGGCGCGCCGGTCACGGCATCATAGGTAATCATCCCCATGCCGTGGCCCAACGCATGGGTCTTCTCCTCCATCTCCCGGAATATTGTTCTCGCTTCAGAAAGCTTCATTGTGCTTCTCCTTCCTCTCCCGGACCCGCCTGCAAATATGCGCAGAGCAGATCATAGGTTGCCTTGATGCCCTCAATATGTGTCCGCTCATAGCCGTGGGAGGCATAGACGCCCTGCCCGATCAGGCCGTGGCGCACCTCGTACCCGGCAGAGAGCGCCGCATCCGCGTCGCTGCCGTAGCGCGGGTAGATATCCACCGCATACGGGATGCCGTTCTCCTGCGCCAGACGGATAAGCTTCGAGGTCACCGTATAGTTATACGGCCCGGCGCTGTCCTTTGCGCAGATAGAGACCTGACGCTCCGTGCATTGCAGGCCGTTGCCAACGCAGCCCATATCCACAGAGAGCACCTCCGCCGCATCCGGCGGGACAATGCCGGCACAGCCGTGCCCAACCTCCTCGTAGACCGTAAAGGCCAGATAGGTCTTACGCCCCAGCCGGAGCTTCCCATCTGCCACGGCGCGCGCAACGCCCAAAAGCACGGCGGCACTCATCTTATCGTCGATAAACCGGCTCTTAAAGTAGCCGCTGTCGGTCAGAATTGTGCGCGGCTCGGCACAGACAATGTCCCCGATTTCAATCCCCAGCGCGCGCGTCTGCTCCGCGCTGTCCACCGGCTCGTCCAGCAAAACCTCCAGCGTATCGAAGCTGCGCTTCGTTTCAGCATACTCCGGATTGACATGGATCGAGGCGTTGCAGAGCTGGAACGTGCCGGTATAGACACGGCCGCCGCGGGTATAAACGCGGCAGTTCTCCGTCTCGACATTGTTCGCATTCAGGCCGCCGAGCGGCGTGACGCGCAGCCGCCCGCTGCTCTTGACCTCCGCTACCATGGCGCCCAGCGTGTCCACATGCGCGCCGAGTACCACCGGCTCGCCCTCGCCGCCGAGCAGCACACGCACGCTGCCTTTTACAGTCGTTTCCGGTGAAAAGCCAAGCGCACGCAGCTGCTGCATGAGCCAGTCCGCTGCGCGGGCCGTGTAGCCCGTCGGGCTGTCGATCCCCAGCAGGGTCTTCGCCCAGCTGACAATCCCGGCTGTCGCGGCATCCATCTGTGTCGCATTCATTCTGGATTCCTTCTTTCTCCTGCCTGCTACAGGCTGATTGTTGTCCCGTGCGGTACACGCCGCACGCTTTTCAGAGATATCATAATAAAAACCGCCGCATTTGTAAAGTATCTGCGCATATTGTTGTGCGAAAACGCAAAAAGAAAACGCTGTACGGAACCGTACAGCGTTTTGGAGCGGGTGACGAGGCTCGAACTCGCTACCTCCACCTTGGCAAGGTGGCGCTCTACCAGATGAGCTACACCCGCGTTGCCAACGGTGCTATTATAGCGTTTTTTTGCTGAATGTCAAGCCCTAATTTTCATTTTCTTCCTCCGGCGTCTGCGGCGCCGGCTCCGCCTCCACCGGGTCTGTCTGCTCTGCCGCCGTACAGGCCGGGTAGGCCGCCTGATCCCACTCGTACTGCTCCATCTGCGCATCGTCATAGAGCACCAGCCCCTCGGCCTCGCTGCGCATCCCCTGCATCAGGTCAATATGATAATACTGCCCGTCCAGCTGGACAATATTCCACGTATACGCCTCGCCGTCGCGATAACCCGCAACAGTGTGGCACTCGATCTCCATCCGGTCGCAGAGAACCTGCAGGGTCCTGGCAAAGGCGTCGCTGTCCGCCACGCCCTCGCAGAGCAGCGCATAGATCGGCATCTCGCTTCTACCCATATTGTACTGGAACCGATCCATCAGGAAGGACCACAGCAGCTCCATTTTCTCCGTTTCTGTCTGGCGGTACTGGGAGAACGCGACGGCGGATGCCAGCGCAGTCTCCACCGCCTGCGCGCGTGCGGCGACAAGCGACGGATCCATGCCGTAATCCAGTTCCAGCTCAACAATGCGGACATCCCCGTTTTCCGGGTAGGTCTTTGCCGAAACCTGTGGGCAAACGATCACCGTCTCCGCGTGTGCGGCGAAGTATTCGTCCGCCAGCTGCTGGAAGTCCAGCTCCGTATACGCACTGACATAGAGCGTCACCGCGTCGCGGTGCTCCTCCATCGCCTGATACAGCTGCATGGCCTGTGCCCAGTCGCCGCGCACGCTCTGCATCTGCTCCGCCACGCCCTCACGATAGGTCAGGTACAGCCGGGCCTCATAGAATGAGACGATACGGCTGCAATCGTGATTGATATAGTCGACGTAATACGCGCCATACGGCGTAAAGCGCATGACCTCGTACACGGCCTGCGCCACCGCGTCCGGCACGTCGCCGTCATAGCCCGCGATCCGGATGACGCCGCTCTCCTTCCGCGCCTCGACAAACGTCAAAATCGCCTCCACGATCTCATCGTAGGTGGCAGCCTCCAGCGCGTCCTCATTCTCCATCTGGTCATAGTCCTCGTCGTGCGGCGTCACGGAGAGATAGTCGTTGCTGACGAATCCTCCCTTGATCCGGGTACACCCGGCCAGCAGCAGGAGCGCCAGAAGCATGGGAATCGCCTTACAGATCGAGCGCAATTTGTTTTTCCTCCTGATCCTCGGGCTTCAGGAGCGCGCCCGCACTGGGCAGCGCCTTCGCCCGGTAGCGGCCCGGCTGGGCAAAATGGCAGGCAGAGGCGGGACGAAGTCCCGTCAGCGTTCTTCCCTTTTTCATCGTCAGCGCCTGCACGCCCTGTGTTGAACGCGTGGTCTTGATCGCCAGCAGCGCGGACGAAAACTGTGCCGCCCGCCCGTCGGACGAGAACAGCACCAGTTCCTCCTCCTCGCGCACAAGCAGCATCGCGCGCAGCGGACTTCTGTCGGAGTAGGCGCCGGTGAGCTTGCGGCGGTTGGACTTGGTGTCATAGGCCGAGAGCGCCACGCGCGCGATCTTGCCGTTTTCAAACGCAAAGAGCGCGCTGCCCTGATAGTCGCCGGGCAGGCAGACGGCAACCACGCCCTCGCCCTCGTCCATGGAGAGCTTCGCTGGCAGATAGTCGCCCAGCAGCGACGCCTTGCCGTCCTCAAAGTCGGCGCAGCGGGTCTTATAGACCTGCTGGCGGTCCGTGAAGACCAGAAGCTCCGCCCGATTTGTTGTTTCAAACGACGTCTGCAGCGCGTCGCCCTCTTTGAATTTCTGCTCGCCGGACATCCGCAGCGACTGCGGCGTGATTTTCTTGAAATAGCCCTCGCGGGAGACAAACACCGTCACAGGATAGTCCGGCGTCTCCTCCTCAGGCTCCGGCTCCGGCTCGTCCATCGCATAGGCGATGCCGGTGCGGCGCGGTGCGCCGTATTTTTTTGCAACGGTCTCCAATTCCTTGATAATCAGGTTCCGGACGCGGGCCGCACTCCCCAGAATCTGGTCCAGCTCTGCGATCTCCTGCTCCAGTGCGGCCGTCTCCTCCGTACGGCGCAGGATATACTCCCGGTTGATGTTGCGCAGCTTGATCTCCGCGACAAACTCCGCCTGCACCTGATCGATGCCAAAGCCGATCATCAGGTTTGGCACGACCTCCGCATCCAGCTCCGTGCCGCGGATGATGGCAATCGCCTTGTCGATATCGAGCAGGATCCTTGCAAGCCCCTGCAACAGGTGCAGCTTCTCCGCCTTTTTATTGCGGTCAAAATAGACACGGCGGCGGACGCACTCAGAGCGCCACGCTGTCCACTCCTCCAAAATTTCGCGGACGCCGAGCACACGCGGCTGCCCCGCAATCAGGATGTTGAAATTGCAGCCAAAGCTGTCGGTCAGCGGGGTCAGCTTGAAGAGCTTTGCCATCAGCTTCTCCGGATCGACGCCGCGCTTTAAGTCAATCGTCAGCTTCAGGCCGGACAGATCGGTCTCGTCGCGCATATCGGAGATCTCGCGGATCTTGCCCGCCTTAATCAGCTCGGAAACCTTGTCGATGATGATTTCCGTCGCCGTCGTATAGGGAATCTCATAGATTTCAATCAGATTGCCCTCTTTGACATAGCGCCAGCGGGCACGGATGCGGAACGAGCCGCGCCCGGTGCGGTAAATCTCTGCCATCTCATCCGGGTCGTACAGGATCTCACCGCCGGTCGGGAAATCCGGCGCGGGCAGCGTCTCCAGCAGGTCGCACTCCGGGTTTTTGATCCACGCGATGGTGGTTTTGCAGACCTCGGCGAGGTTAAAGCCGCAGATGTTCGACGCCATGCCGACCGCGATGCCCATATTGGCCGAAACCAGCACATTGGGGAACGTTGTCGGCAGCAGAGACGGCTCCTGCATCGTGCTGTCGTAGTTGTCCACAAAGTCGACCGTGTCGCTGTCAATATCCTGAAACAGCTCCCGGCAAATACCGTCCAGCTTCGCCTCGGTATAGCGCGAGGCGGCGTAGGCCATGTCGCGGGAATAGACCTTGCCGAAATTGCCCTTGGAATCGACAAAGGGGTGCAGCAGCGCCTCATAGCCGCGCGAAAGGCGCACCATCGTCTCGTAAATCGCCGCGTCGCCGTGCGGGTTCAGCCGCATGGTCTGGCCGACAATATTCGCGGATTTTGTCCGGCCGCCATTGAGCAGCCCCATTTTGTACATTGTGTAAAGCAGCTTCCGGTGCGACGGCTTAAAGCCGTCGATCTCCGGAATCGCGCGCGATAGGATCACCGACATGGCATAGGGCATGAAGTTGATCTCGAGCGTCTCGGTAATCGGCTGCTCAATCACCTCGGCGTGAAGCCCCATAACATTCGGATCGTCGTTCCGCTTGGGCTCTTCCGGCTTTTTCTTCTTCGCCAACAGGATCAGTCCTTATCTCAAAAATGGTAATTGCGGGTTTCGGCGTTTTCCTCACGAAATATCCGCCAGCTCCAGGAATTCATGGCCGTGTTCGGCAATGTGCTCCTTTCGGCCGGAAAGGTTGTCGCCCAGCAGCAGATCAAAATAGAAATTTGTCCGTTCAAGGTCCTCCGGCATCACGCGGATCAGGCGGCGCGTGGCGGGGTTCATGGTTGTCATCCACATCATCTCCGGGTCGTTCTCACCAAGGCCCTTGGAGCGGGAGATCGTATACTTTTTTCCCTCCAGCTCCTGACAGATCTTGTCACGTTCCGTGTTGGAGTAGGCAAACCATGTCTTCTCCTTGCAGCGGATCTCGAACAGCGGCGACTCCGCAATGTAGACATACCCCTCCCGGATCAGCGTCGGGACAAGGCGATGGAGCATTGTAAGAATCAGCGCGCGGATCTGATAGCCGTCCACATCCGCGTCGGTGCAGATTATCACCTTGTTCCAGCGCAGCGCCTCCAGATCGAAGGTGGCCAGATCCTTTGTCTTCTTCCCCGCAACCTCGATGCCGCAGCCGAGCACACGCATCAGATCGGTGATGATCTCCGACTTGAAAATGCGGTTGTAGTCTGCCTTGAGGCAGTTCAGAATTTTGCCGCGCACCGGCATAATCCCCTGAAACTCCGCGTCCCGGCCGAGCTTGACCGAGCCGAGCGCGGAGTCGCCCTCCACGATATAGATCTCGCGCTTCGACACGTCCCGGCTGCGGCAATCGACAAACTTCTGCACACGGTTGGAAATATCGACATTGCCGGAGAGCTTCTTCTTGATGTTCAGGCGCGCCTTCTCTGCCGTCTCACGGCTGCGCTTGTTGACAAGCACCTGATCGGCGATCCGGTCGGCCTCCTGCTTGTTCTCAATAAAATAGACCTGTAGGCGGCTGCGGAAAAACTCCGTCATGGCCTCCTGCACGAATTTGTTCGTGATGGCCTTTTTCGTCTGATTCTCATAGCTTGTCTGTGTGGAGAAGCAGTTTGTGACCAGCACCAGACAGTCCTGCACATCCTGAAACGTGATTTTGGACTCCGCCTTGGTGTATTTCCCCACCTGCTTGATGTAGGCGTCGATGGCGTAGACAAACGCGTTCTTGACCGCTTTTTCCGGCGCGCCGCCGTGCTCGAGCCAGGAGGAGTTGTGGTAGTATTCAATCACGTTTGTCGTGGTGGAAAAGCAGAGCGCGGCGGTGATCTTCACCTTATACTCCGGCTTGTCCTCCCGGTCGCGGCCGCGGCGTTCCGCCTCCCAGAACTGCGGCATCGTCATACCGGTCTCGCCTGTCAATTCGTTTACATAATCCAGAATGCCGTTTTCATAGCAGTACTCCGTCGTCTCGAACCCGGCATCCGTCTCGTTGCGGAGCTGGAACCGGACGCCCGCATTCACAACCGCCTGCCGCTTGAGCGTCTCCTGATAGAATTCCAGCGGAATGGAGATGTCCGTAAAGACCGCGAGATCCGGCTTCCAGTGGAAGCAGGAGCCGGTCTTTTTCCGATCCGCCGGCGCCTTTTTCAGCTTGCCCTGTATCTCACCTTTTTCAAAATGCAGATCATACCGGAAGCCGTCGCGCCGGACTGTGACGTCAAAATACTCCGAGGCATACTGGGTCGCGCACGCGCCGAGCCCGTTCAGGCCGAGGCTGAACTCATAGTTCTCCCCCTCGTCATTGGCATACTTGCCGCCGGCGTACAGCTCGCAGAAGACCAGCTCCCAGTTGTAGCGCCCCTCTTTCTCATTCCAGTCCACCGGGCAGCCGCGGCCGAAGTCCTCGACCTCGATGGAGCCGTCGGCAAAGCGGGTCACGACAATCGTATCGCCGTGCCCCTCGCGCGCCTCGTCGATCGAGTTGGAGAGGATTTCAAACATGGCATGCTCGCAGCCCTCCAGCCCATCCGAGCCGAAAATGACCGCCGGACGTCTGCGCACACGGTCCGCGCCCTTCAGTGAAGTAATACTCTCGTTTCCGTACTTTTTGCTCATGGTATCCCTCATATACAAGATATAGTGTCACTCTCTGTTATTTTAGCATAGATTTTCCGCTTCGTCAAATGCCGGAAGCACGCAGCTTCCCGCCTGCACCTCAGCGGATTTTTTCCAGAAGTGCAAAGAAAGAGACAGGCTCCACAGTGTTGGAGCCTGTCTCCGGTTTGACGTGCACGGTCAAACCATGGTCGCATCGTTCCGTCTGCGCGCAGCGACGACGCACTTGACACGGCGTGCAAGGCCCGGATGCGCAGCCGGATTTCCGTCAGGCCGGAACGGACTGCCCGCACACACATTGTCCGAAAGCAGTATATGCAATGGGGCCTGTTTCATACACTGGAACAACCGAAAGGAGGCCTCGTCTTGCTGATCCACATTCTCATCGCGCTCTTCCTACTGATCCTGCTCGTCCGCATCGCCACCCTGCCCCTGAAGCTCGGCCTGCGCCTGCTGCTGAACACGCTGGCCGGCTATCTGTGCCTGTTCGCGCTGAACTGGCTCGGCCTCTTATGGGGCTTGGCGCTGTCCATCAACCTTGTCACCGCGCTCATCGTCGGTGTCTTCGGCCTGCCGGGGCTGGCCGCGCTGCTGCTGATCCGCTTTCTGTGCCTGCTCTGACACGCCCCACGCCGGCAGCGGCAGCCGCTGCATGGCACCAAAAATGCGCGTTTTGAGATCCGGATACTCCGCCGAGAGCCGGTAGATCAGATCCTTGACCTCCTGCCGTTTTGTCGTATGATCCGCCGGACAGGCGTTTTTCACGATGGGCAGTGCTTCACGCGCGGCAAAATGGCTGACGGTCTTCTCCGGAATATAGAGCATCGGCCGGATCTGGACAATGCCCGTCCGGTCGAGCTCCGTCACCGGCTGAAAACACCCGATTCGCCCCTCAAAGAGCAGGTTCATGACAAACGTCTCCACCGCGTCGTCAAAGTGGTGGCCGAGCGCGAGCTTATTGCACCCATCCTCTAAAATCGCGCGGTTCAGCGCGCCACGGCGCATCTTCGCGCACATGGAGCA
>CAZYZQ010000023.1:0-23903 GCA_964652075.1 uncultured Oscillospiraceae bacterium | reverse complement strand
CCGCAGCAGGAGTTTATCCCGATTGACACGACCAATATCCTGTTTATCTGCGGCGGCGCGTTCGATGGGCTGGAAAAGATCATTGAGGCACGCACGGATCATTCGGCTATCGGCTTTGGCAACGAGCTGTCCGAGAAGAAAAAGGACAGCGGGAAGCTGTTCCAGCAGGTGCAGCCGCACGATCTGCTCAAATTCGGTATCATTCCGGAGCTTGTTGGCCGGCTGCCGGTGCTGACGAGCTTGAACAGCCTGACAAAAGAGGATCTTGTCCGGATTTTGACGGAGCCGAAAAATGCGCTTTGCCGCCAGTATGCGGCGCTTCTGGGCTACGACCATGTGGAGCTGGACTTTGAGCCGGCTGCGCTGGAAGCGGTTGCGGAGAAGGCCATTGCGCGAAAAATCGGCGCACGCGGCCTGCGGGCAATTCTGGAAAGCATCCTGACGGACATCATGTATGAGATCCCGTCCGACCATACGATCCGCGCCGTGAAGATCACAGCCGGATGCGTGAACGGGACGGAACCCGCGCAGCTGCTCCGCAGCGGCCGCGTGGAGGCAAAGGCCCCGGAGTCCGCCCGGGTCCTCCCCGAACAGGCGATTTAATAGCGAAAAGGGGCTGCCTGTGCAGTCCCTTTTTTGACCATACACAAGAAAGGAGCATCACAGATGGAGCAAGAGATTCTGCTTTCCTCGCGCATTCCGGTTCTGCCGCTGCGCGGGATGACTGTGTTCCCGGAAATGCTGTGCCATTTTGATGTGGCGCGCGAGAAATCCGTCAAGGCGATCGACGCCGCAATGGAACGCGACCGCCGCATCTTTCTCGTACAGCAGCGGGAACTGGAAGTGGACGATCCAAAGGGCGACGATCTGTGCAAAATCGGTACTGTCGCCATCATCCGCCAGACCCTGAAAATGCCCGGCGAAGTGGTCCGTGTGCTCGTGGAAGGAGAGTACCGCGCGCAGCTGTCGAATCTTGAGCAGCTCTCGCCCTATTGGTCCGGCCGGGTTGAATCCGTACCGGATGAGAGCAGCAGCAAGCTCAGCGCCCGCGCGGAGGCATTGATCCGGCAGAGCTTTTCCCTGTTTGAACAGTACGCGGAGCTGATGCCGAAGGGCGGCAAGGAGACCTTGCTTCGCCTGCTGGCTGCCGATGAGCCGGGCTTTATCGCTGACTTCATCGGCCAGCACGCCTCCTTCCATTATAAGGAGAAGCAGAAGCTGCTCGAGCAGCGCAACCCCATCCGCCGGCTGGAACGCGCCAACAAGGACCTCGCGCGGGAAGTGCAGGTGCGCCAGATGGAGGCGGAGCTGAACGAGAAGGTGCAGGAGAGCCTCAACCACAACCAGCACGAATACTTCCTCCGGGAACAGCTCCGCGTGATCCACGAGGAGCTGGGTGACGAGGATGAGGAACAGGAATTCGCGGAATACGAGCAGAAGATTCATGATCTGAAGCTCGCGCAGCAGACGGAGGAAAAGCTTCTGAAGGAGCTTGGACGCCTGCGGAAGCAGCCGCTCGGCTCGTCTGAGGCGGCCGTGATCCGCTCGTATCTCGACACCGTGCTTTCTCTGCCGTGGAACACCTCCACCCGTGAGCGGCTTGATGTGGCGCAGGCGCGAAAAATGCTTGATGAGGATCACTTCGGACTGGAGAAGGTAAAAGAGCGTATTCTAGAAACCATCGCCGTCCGGAAGCTGACGCCCGATATGCCGCCGCAGATCCTATGTCTCGTCGGCCCGCCCGGCATCGGCAAGACGTCGATTGCCATGAGCATTGCGCGCTGCCTGAACCGGAATCTGGCGCGTATCTCTCTCGGCGGCGTACACGATGAGGCGGATATCCGCGGTCATCGGAAGACGTATATCGGCGCAATGCCGGGCCGGATTCTGGCAGGCGTTGCGCAGGCGAAGTCGAATAATCCGCTGCTTCTGCTCGACGAAATCGACAAGATGGGCGCGGATTACCGCGGCGACCCGGCCTCCGCGCTGCTGGAGGTGCTGGACGGCGAACAGAATGCGACGTTCCGCGACCACTATGCAGAGGTGCCGTTTGATCTGAGCCGCTGCATGTTTATTACAACCGCGAATACGCTGGATACCGTTCTGCGGCCGCTGCTCGACCGCATGGAGGTCATTGAGCTCGGCTCGTATACCGACGAGGAGAAGCTGCAGATTGCAAAACGCCACCTGCTGCCGAAGCAGCAGAAAAAGCATGGCATTGCAAAAGCGCAGCTGCGTGTCAGCGACGACGCGCTGCGCGAGATCATTTATGGATATACGCGTGAATCCGGCGTCCGGACGCTTGAGCGCGAGCTTGCCCATCTGTGCCGCAAGACCGCGCTGCGCCTGTCCGAGGAGGACGCGCCGAAGCGCATTACCGTCACCGGGAAGAACCTCGAACAGCTGCTCGGCGTACGGAAATATCTGCCGGAGCGTGCGGCGGAGCAGGATACCGTCGGCCTTGTTACGGGCCTTGCCTGGACGAGCGTCGGCGGCGAGACGCTGGAGGTCGAGGTCAATGTGATGGAGGGCTCCGGCAAGGTTGAGGTCACAGGGAACCTCGGCAAGGTGATGCAGGAGTCTGCCTCTGCCGCGGTCAGCTATATCCGCGCAAATGCGGCAAAGATCGGCGTCGCGCCGGATTTTTATAAGACGAAGGATATCCACATCCACTTCCCGGAGGGCGCGATTCCCAAGGACGGCCCGTCGGCGGGTATCACGATGTGTACGGCCATTGTCTCGGCGTTGACCGGTGCGCCGGTTCGGCGGGATGTCGCCATGACCGGTGAAATATCCATCCGCGGCCGTGTTCTGCCGATCGGCGGCCTGAAAGAGAAAACGATGGCGGCGCTGCGGCATGGCGTGAAGACCGTGATTATCCCGGCGGAAAACGAAAAGGATCTCGAACAGATTGACCAGACCGTGCGCCGCGCGTTGCAGTTCATTACGGTGTCGCATGTCGATGCGGTGCTGGACTATGCGCTGCGGCATGAGACGCAGACGCACACTGGGCATCAGCAGGCGCTGGCAATCCCGGTGACGCCGCCGGAGACGCGGCACCAGACAACCGCGTTGCAGCAGTAGGAGGGACGGCATGAACGTACAGAATGCGCAATTTGTCACCTCCTGCGCAAGTCCTGACCGCTTTGTGCGCGATCAACTGCCGCAGATTGCGTTTGCGGGTCGCTCCAATGTTGGAAAATCCTCAGTTATCAATACGCTTTTGCGCCGGAAAAACTTCGCGCGCGTCGGGGAGCAGCCGGGCAAGACGGCACACATTAACTATTTCAAAATAGACAACGCAATCTATCTTGTCGATCTGCCGGGCTACGGCTATGCGAAAGTGAGCATGGCCGAAAAGCAGCGCTGGGCCGGACTGATGGAGGCGTACTTTGCCAGCGGGCTGATCCGGCTTGGCATCCAGATTGTGGATGCGCGCCATGCGCCGACAAAGGACGATGTCACAATGGCGGACTCGTTCCTGCAAACCGGCTGCCCGTTGGTGGTTGTCGCAAATAAGCTCGATAAGCTGAAGAAAAGTGAAATTCAGCCGAACATTGCGAGAATACGCGACGTTCTACAGCTTCCTGCCGGGACACGGATCGTCCCCTTTTCCGCCGAAGCAGGCACGGGGCGCGATGAATTGCTTGCGATTCTGCAAGAGATGGTTTAAGACCACAAGAGCGGCTTTTCAGAAGAAAAGCCGCTCTTTCCAATTGAAAGGGGTTATCAATGTTTTTGGAAACAAAGCGGCTGTTACTGCGCCCATGGGAGGAAACGGACGCCCCATCACTTTTCATGTATGCATCCGATCCTGACATTGGCCCATCTGCCGGCTGGGCGCCGCACACAAGCGAGGAGAACAGCCTACATATTATCCGGAATGTCCTGGCAGTTCCCGGCACGTTCGCAGTTGTGCCGCGCGCGGTCGGGCAGGCCGTCGGAAGTGTGAGCCTGATGCTTGGCACGGACAGCGGCCGGAATTTGCCGGCGGGAGAGGCGGAGATCGGCTACTGGATCGGCAAACCCTTCTGGGGGCAGGGCCTGATTCCGGAGGCTGTGCGCGCTTTGCAGCGCTATGCGTTTGAAACGCTCGGCGTCTGTGTACTCTGGTGCGGCTATTTTGAGGGGAACGAAAAGTCCCGCCGCGTGCAGGAGAAGTGCGGGTTTCGGCCGGATCACGATGAACAGACACACTGGCCGCAGATCAACCGAACCATAACGGAGCACTTTACGCGTTTGTCGCGGGAGGAATACGAAGACGCTTTGTGTTCTGGCACTTTGAGGGTAGAAATGTGAAATATTGCAGTAAAGAGCCGGATATGGTTCGCTAAACAGCTGTAAAGTGGCTGAGATTGCGTTTGAAATGGGATTTGGAAGTGTTGATGGCTACCAGAGAGCTTTTCACCGTGAGTTCGGCTGCAATCCGCGGGAATATGCAGCCAATCCTGTTCCTATTTATTTGTTCACACCTTACGGAATAAAATTTAGGTACACAGAAAGGAAAGCAAGCATGGAAAAAGTTAAAACTGTTTTCATTCAGATTGTTGAAAAGCCAAACCGGAAAGTCCTGATCAGAAGAGGCAAAAACGCCACAGAATATATGTCATATTGCGAGGAAGTCGGTTGCAGTATCTGGGGGCTCCTTCAAAGTATTCGGTCTATATGTGGAGAGCCTGTTTGTCTTTGGCTTCCCTGCGCCTACCGTAAAAACGGAACCTCTGAATATGTGCAGGGCGTAGAAGTTCCGCTTGATTATAACGGGGAAATTCCGGATGGCTTGACGTTATTGAACTTCCTGCCGCGAAGTATTTAATTTTCAAGGGGGAGCCTTTTGCAGAAGAAGATTATTGCGAAGCGATTGAGGAAGTAAAGAGCGCTATTGAAAAATATGACCCGTCTCTCATTGGGTATATCTGGGACACTGCAAACCCGCGCATTCAGCTTGAGCCGAGTGACGCCAGAGGATATATAGAGCTGCTCCCAATCAAAAAGCGTGAATGATCAGCTTGCACAGACCTATCATGAAACGCTGCACGATCCTAATTTGAAAGATTATCAACAGCCCTGTACAAAGAAAAAGTAGGCATGGATCTCATGCCTACTTTTTTGCATATTATTCGCTGCGAAGTGCGACGACAGGGTCTTTCTTGGCCGCACCGTGCGAGGGGACAAGGCCGGCGATAAAGGTCAGCGCCATGCTGATCAGCAGGAGGATGATCCCGCCGCCGACCGGCAGGGCAGCGACATTTTTGATGTCACCGAGGTGGTAGATCAGCGCATTGATCGGGATACACAGCAGCACTGTGACCAGTATGCCCAGTACGCCAGAGATAAAGCCGATAATCAACGTCTCTGCGTTGAAGACGCGGGAGACATCGCGCTTTGACGCGCCAATTGCGCGCAGGATGCCGATCTCCTTCGTCCGTTCCAGCACAGAGATATTCGTGATAACGCCGATCATAATGGACGAAACAACGAGAGAGATGGCGACAAACGCGATCAGCACATAGGAGATGACGTCGATGATCTTCGAGATGGAGGACATCATCAGGCCGATATAGTCCGTATAGCTGATGACGGATTCCTCATGCCCGGCGGCGCTCATCTCGTCGTTGTAGTCGTCGATGAGCTTACACAGCTTTTCCTTGGAGGCAAAATCGACAGGATAGATCTGAATGCCGGACGGAACGTCGGGATCTGCCACGCCGAGCAGGGCGAGATTCCCCGCATAGGTGGCTGCGGCGGATTGGGCCGCGATCATGGCCTGCTGTTCCTCCGGCGAGAGAGAGGCCAGATAGGCGCGCTCCTCATCGGAGAGGGCTGAGGAGTCAAACGGCGCCTGCGCCCCAAAGGGAGCGCCGGTGAAGACGTCTGTGTCCGGGTCGGCAAGCTGCGCCTGCACAAGCGGGCTTTCATTCGCGGCTTCAATCAGATACTCCGTCAAGGCGTGCGTATAGCCAATCGCGCCGGAGATGGAGGTCGCCTGCGCGTCCTCTGCCGGGCGGATGATTCCAACGATTTTCAGCGGAACCGCCTCTTGCAGCACGGCGTCCAGCTGCGTGCTGTCCAGCCGCGCATCCGTCCACTGGCCTGTTGCGGCGTCCTGCGTATAAAAGTCTGCGCTGGGCAAGACCCAGTAATCGCGGTTCAGAAAGTCGTCATAGGAGTAAGTGGGCTGGCCGGGATCAATGGTTTCGCCTGCCATCATACGCTCCATCATGCCGTCCAGCTCGCGCGGATCCTTGATGCCGAGGCAGTAGAGTGCGAGATCGGAAATCTCGTTGTTGCGATCGACAACGAGGACAACCTCGTTGTATGCCTCCGGCCAGCGACCGGTGACAACGTCATACTGTGCGTCCAGCAGCTCCTGATTGTCCAGCATCTCACACCAGACATCGAAGTTCATCATAGACCCGCCGCCGGAGGTCATCATATCAGAGATGGAGGAGGAGCCGGTGACATGCTCCATCACGTCGGAGGGATTGACGAGCAGCGGTGCGCCGGATTCGTCGCGTGTATAGACATTCACCGGCACGTCGTAGGTGTACTGCACGGCACTGGCCAGCGTGTCCAGATTCTCGCACGATTCCAGATAGGTTTTAAACGCAGCCAGATCATTTTTCTCCACATCGGAGATCATCGTGTTCATGAGATCCAGAGAGGTCGTGTTGACATAAATCTGATCCAGCTCGTGCTCGCCTGAACTGGTCTGGATGTTCATCATGGAGGTCATCAGCTCGGTGTAGTCCATGGTCTCGGAGGACAGCTCAATCGGATAGGACGAGAGCGTGTCTTCTTCGACACGGTCTATGTAGTTCTGGAAACCGCTGGAGAGCGACAGGATCAGTGCAATTCCGATAATGCCGATGGAACCAGCAAAGGCGGTCAGAATAGTGCGGCCTTTTTTGGTCATGAGGTTTGTCAGGCTCAGTGAAAGCGCGGTGAAAAACGACATGGAGGTGCGCTTCATCGACGCCTCGGCCGGTGCGGGCTGCGCGGCGGGGTCAAACGGGTTGGAGTCGTCAATGATCTTCCCGTCGAGCAGGCGGACAATGCGGGTGGAGTACTTTGCGGCAAGCTCCGGGTTATGTGTGACCATGACGACAAGCCGGTCGCGTGCGACCTCCTGTAACAGATTCATAATCTGTACGCTTGTTTCCGTATCGAGCGCACCGGTCGGTTCGTCGGCAAGCAGAATATCCGGGTCGTTGATCAGCGCGCGGGCGATGGCAACGCGCTGCATCTGTCCGCCGGACATCTGGAGCGGTTTCTTGTGGAGCTGATCGCCCAGGCCGACCTTTTCCAGCACGGCAATGGCGCGCTTGCGGCGCTCTGCCTTAGAGACGCCGGAGAGCGTGAGCGCCAGCTCAACGTTGGCCAGAACCGTCTGGTGCGGAATCAGGTTGTAGCTCTGGAAGACGAAGCCGATGGAGTGGTTGCGGTAGGCATCCCAGTCCCGGCTTTTGAATTTCTTGGTTGAACGGCCGTTGATGGAGAGATCACCGGACGTATATTGATCCAGTCCACCGATGATGTTGAGCAGCGTTGTCTTGCCGCAGCCGGACGGGCCGAGAATCGAAACAAACTCGCAGTCGCGGAACGCTACACTGACGCCCTTCAGGGCTTCGACGCGCTGCGAGTCCGTCTTATAGATTTTCGTGATATGCTGTAGAGATAGCATACAGTGGAGACCTCCTGATCGCTAGAATGGTGACATTATAGTTCAAAAGAATAGAAAAATCATGAACACAGTGTAAATTAAAGGCACAGGCAGAAGCTCTGTCTGTGCCTTCATAATTCAGTGCAGACGAAATACAACGGCCTCCAACGGCTCCAGAGCGATCATGAGCCGTTTTCCGCTGCGGCGCGGAGGGCGTGTGTCGAGAAGTGCTTCCACGCGCGTTTTTGGCGAGTCAATGGTGTAGTCAAGACTCTGCGTATCTGTTACGCTGCGGTTGACGAGCGAGACAATCTGTTCGCCCTTCCAGGTCCGGATACAGCCATAGATGCTGTCGCCGAAGGTCAGGGGCTGAAAGTCGCCGCGCTTGAGCGTTTCGCTGGAAGCGCGGAACGCGGTCAGCGCCCGGTAGTGCGCCAGCAGCTCCTGATTCTCATTTCCCCAGGGGTAAGGGCCGCGGTTGTAGGGGTCTTCGCAGCCTTCCGCCCCGGCTTCGTCGCCGTAATAGATACAGGGGACGCCGGGCGCGGTGAACTGGAGAACGGTGAGCGCCTTCATCCGCCGCACGCCGAGCGCGAGCTGTTCAGGCGAGAGCGAGAAATCAGCCTTCTGCGCGTCGCTCAGCCCATCCGGCGCGCCGCCAAGCGTCGTCAGCGCACGGGCGCGGTCGTGGCTTCCGATCAGATTCAGAGCGCCGTAAAAGTTCTCGGGTGGATAATTCTCCTTGATGCTCATCATCTGCTGGGCAAAATCCGTGGAGGTGATGCGGCCGAGCATGAAATCCAGCGCAGCTGTCCGGAACGGATAGTGCATGGTGCTGTCGAACTCCTCACCAAGGAAGTAGGAGCGGGTGACGCCATAGCTGCGCTTGTTGCTTGCGTCCTCCCAAACCTCGCCCATCAGGACGGCGTCTGGTTTGGTCTCCTTTACAGCCTTGCGGATGCCGGCGATGAAGTTGTCCGGCAGCTCATCCGCGACGTCAAGACGCCATCCGCTGGCGCCGGCCCTGAGCCAGCGGCGTACGACGCTGTTTTTTCCGGCATAAATGAACTTCTGGTAAGCCGGGTTCGTCTCGTCGACGTTCGGCATGTCACCGACGCCCCACCAGCACTCGTACTGATCGGGAAAGCGGTTGAAGCGGTACCAGCTGTAGTAGGGGGAGGACGGCCCCTGACAGGCGCCGGGCGTGGGATAGTTGCCCTGCTGGTTAAAATATTTACTGTCGGCGCCGGTGTGGTTGAACACGCCGTCAAGGATCAAGCGGATCCCGGCAGCCTTACACTCGGCGGCCAATGCGCGGAAGTCCGCCTCTGTTCCAAAGGAGGGGTCGATTTCCATGTAGTCCGCCGTGTCATATTTGTGGTTGCTGGTTGCGCGGAAGATCGGATTGAGATAGATCGCGGAGACGTGGAGCGACTGGAGATACGGAATCTTTTCCCGGATCCCGTTCAAGCTGCCGCCCCAGAACGGCCAGCGGGTCACCTCATTCTTAACGTTGCGGGTATAGAACGGGCGGTCGTTCCAGTCCTGTACCAACAGGCGGCGCGGGCCCTTCCAATCCGCGGGACGTTCCGCTTTTTTCTGGCGTTCCAGCCATTTTTCGTCGCGGTGGAAGCGGTCGACAAAAATCTGATAGACGATCGCGTCCTTATACCAGGAGGGGGTGACAGTGGGCAGATGGACTGTAATCTGATATGAGGAGGGCGGATTGGAGGTGAGCTGGCCAATGCCGCCGAGATTTCTTGCGTTGTTGCCGTAGTAGCAAAAGGTGCCGTCCGGCAGCTTGATCTGAAAGTAGTACCAGACGAGCGCGCCGTGCTCCGGGGCGCGCCACGTGACACTGTAGAAGGGGTGGCCGGATGTCTCGCTGCGAGTCATGGGAAGCAGCGTTTCACCGGTTTTTTCCTGCCAGATACGCAGATAGCAGGAGGTTTCCGCAGGCGCGTCATAGAGATCCAGACCGATGGTGATAGGGGTCTGGATCTCTACAGCGCCAAACGGAGATCTGTACATCAAGTCATGTGAGTTGTGAAAAGCGTACATGCATTACTCCGATTGTTTTGTATTTGATTACTCCGCAGTGGGAGCGGGTTCCGACTGCGCAGGCGGCGTGAGCAGCTCACGGTAGAGCTTGCGGTACTGCTCTGCGCTCTTGTTCCAGGTGAAGTCGGAGGCCATAGCCTGCTGGACAAGCTGCGCCCATTTCTCAGGTTCGTCATGATAGAGGTTCAATGCGTCCTTGATCGTGAACAGCAGCTCATGTGCGTTGAAGTTTGCGAAGCTGAAGCCGTTGCCCTCCCCGGTGTATTTGTTGTATGGCACGACGCTGTCCTTGAGGCCGCCGGTCTCGCGGACGACAGGCAGTGTGCCGTAGCGCATGGCGATCATCTGGCTCAGGCCGCAGGGTTCAAACTGCGAAGGCATGAGCAGCAGATCGGAGGACGCGTACAGCTTGTGGGAGAGGGGATTGCTGAAGGTGATCTGCGCCGAGAGCTTGTGCGGCATCAGACCGGCATAGTAGCGGAACGAGTTTTCGTACATCGAATCGCCAACGCCGAGGATGACAACCTGCACATCCTCCTGCAACAGCTCGCCGAGGATAAAGGTCAGAAGATCCAGACCCTTCTGTTCGGTCAGACGGCTGATGAGGCAGATCATGGGGATATCGGCATTGACCGGCAGATTCAGTTCCGCCTGCAGCGCCTCTTTGTCCCTGCGCTTATTCTCAATGGTGGAGGCATTGAAATGGCAGGGAATATACGGGTCGGTCTCCGGATTGAACGCCTCGGTGTCAATGCCGTTGAGAATGCCGGAGAGAATGTCGCGACGCTGCGTCAGCAGCCAGTCGAGACGCTCGCCGTAGTAAGAGGTGCAGATTTCGTTTGCATAGGTCGGGCTGACGGTCGAAATGCGGTCGGAGTAGTGCAGCGCGCCCTGCATGAAATTGCAGGCGTCGCCGCTGGTCAGCTGCGGCTCAGCCGGGGTGTAGTGGAGCCCGAGCACGTCGCCGATCACATTACGCCCGAAGACGCCCTGGAATTTCAGGTTGTGGATCGAGAAGACCGTCTTGATGCCGCGGTACTGGGGGATGCCCCAATACTGCTCGTGCAGGAAGACGGGCACCAAGGCCGTGTGCCAGTCGTTGCAGTGGATGACGTCCGGGAAGAAGCCGCCGGTATGCTGCATGCTCTCCAGAATCGCCTTGGAGAAGAACGCCACGCGTTCGGCATCGTCGCCGAAGCCGTAGGCGCCGTCGCGCTTGAAGTAGTATTCGTTGTCAATAAAATAGTAGACAACGCCATTGTATTCAAGCTCAAACAGCCCGCAGTGCTGCAGACGCCAGCCAAGCGGAATGGCAAACGTCGTCAGAAGATGCATGTTGTCCTGATATTCCTGCGGGATCATGCTCAGCTTCGGCAGGATAACGCGGACTTCAAACTCGTCGTTGCAGACAGCCTTCGGCAGGCTTCCGGCAACATCGCCGAGGCCGCCGGTTTTGATGAACGGCGTGGCTTCAAAGGCGGCGAATAAAATTTGTTTTTTCATGATTTCTCCTAATCCCGAAAAAGACGGACGGTTAAAAACGCTGGCCCTTGCCAATCAGGAAGGTGTTGTCGGGGCTGCCTGCAAGCATCGCGCCGCGGCTGACTGTGACGTACTTGTCGCAGATCACGTTGTCGAGCGAGGCGTTCTCAAGGATCTCGCCGTGCTGCATGATGACGCAGTTCTTGACAACAGCGCCCGGATGGACGTGTACGTCGCGGAAGAGGACGGAGTTTTCCACCGTGCCCTCAATGATGCAGCCGGAGGAGACAAGGGAGTTCTTTGCGGTACCGGCGCCCATATATTTTGCGGGCGGATTGTCCTGCACCTTGGTGAGAATCTTGCGCTCACCGGCGAACAGGTCGCGGCGGATATCGCTGTCAAGAAGATCGTTGTTGACCTTCATGTACTGCTTGATGGAGGTCACCATGCCCATATAGCCGTTATAGGCGTAGGCGGCGATGTCCAGCTTGTCCATGTTTTCAGCGAAGATTTCGCACAGATCCATGTGGTCGAGGACGCCGAAGCCGTCGATGATGCGCTTGAGCGTGTCAAGACGGATCAGGAAGCAGTCGGCAAACACATTGCCGGATTCAAAGATCGGGCCGGTGAGCCCCTTGACCTTGCCGTCCGCGTCGATATCCATCAGAAGCGATTTGCACGGCTCGCTGATCGGCTTGTACATCATCATGATCTCTGCGCCGGACTCCTCGAACGCCTTGATGAAGGGGCGATAGTCGATGTTGCAGACATTGCTTGCTGCGGTGAAGAGGATTGCGTCGGCCTGGCTGCGGTCGATAAAGGCGCGGTTGCGCTTGAGATCAAGCAGCAGGAAACGGCTATAGACCTGCTTGAAGCCGTAGATCGAGCCCGGCAGAATGTACAGGCCGCCGATTTTACGGCTGAGCGACCATTCCTTGCCGTCGCCGATGTGGTCCATCAGGCTGCGGTAATAGTACGGGGTAACGAGGCCGACCTCCGTCAGGCCGGAGTTCACAAGATTGGAGAGTGCGAAGTCGACCAGACGGTAGCGGCCGCCAATCGGCAGAGAGGGGAGCGGACGATGGTCAAGCAGAATGCCAAAATCATCCGCCGTGTAGTTACAGGACAAAAGACCTACAATTTTCATAACACGTCACCTCATTCTTAAGAAATGATGCCGGAGTTGGCAAACATCCGGTCGTCGGAATACAGGGTGATCTCCCCGTCATCCTTGCCGATGACGGCGCCTTCCTTGACGTAGGTGCGCTCACCGACAATGGCGCGCTTGACAACGGCGCCCTTTTCAATCACAGCGCCGGGCAGCAGGACGGAGTCGGTGACAACCGCGCCGTCGTCAACCAGAACGCCGGAGCCGAGGATGGAGTTTTTGCACACGCCGAAGACATTACAGCCGTTGGAAATCACGCTGTTCTGCACGTCGCTCTCCGGGCCCGCGAAGCTCGGCGCGTCAATGTTCGCGTTGGAGAACACACGCATACTACCGTCGAAGACGTTGAACTCGGGATCCGCCTGAAGCAGCTCCATGTGAGCGGAGTAGTAGCTGTCGATGGTGCCGACGTCCTTCCAGTAGCCGGAGAAGGTGTAGGCGAACAGGCGCTTGTTCTCGGCCAGCAGGTTCGGAATGATGTTCTTGCCGAAGTCACGGTCGGAGTTCGGGTCCTTGTGGTCGTCGAGCAGCGCTTTTTTGAGCACGTCCCAGTTGAAGATGTAGATGCCCATGGAAGCAAGGTTGCTCTCCGGCTCCGCAGGCTTCTCCGCAAATTTGGTGATGCGCATCTCCTCGTCCGTGGACATAATGCCGAAGCGCTTGGCGTCTTCCATCGGGACCTCGATGACGGAGACGGTCAGGTCGGCGTTGTTTTTCTTGTGGAAGTCGAGCATTTTCGAGTAGTCCATATTGTACAGCTGGTCGCCGGATAGGATCAGGACATACTCCGGTTCATGGGATGCGATGAAGTCGATGTTGTGGTAGATGGCGTCGGCCGTGCCTTCATACCATTCGCCGCCGGTCTCGGTGGCATACGGAGGAAGCAGGTGGACGCCGCCGTCGGACAGATCCAGATCCCATGCCTCGCCGGTGCCGATATACGCATTCAGGAGCAGGGGACGATACTGAGTCAGGATACCGACGGTGTCGATTCCGGAATTCACACAGTTACTGAGGACAAAATCGATGATGCGATATTTGCCGCCAAAGGAAACATTGGGCTTTGCATTGTGCTTCGTGAGCGCACCAAGGCGGCTGCCCTGGCCGCCCGCCAGAAGCATTGCGACGCATTCTTTCCGTTTCATGAGTGATGACCTCCCATTTTTTTGCGGCGCTGCTTTCACAGCGTCAGATTTGCCTGAGATGCGGGGGTATGCGGGGGATTAATATTGATCGTAACGGGTATGCCAGATGTCACGAGAATATTCAATGATTGTGCGGTCGCTGGTGAACTTGCCAGACTTGGCAATGTTCACAAGGCTCATCCTGCTCCAGCGGTCCGGCTCGTTGCGGTAGATGTCCAGCAGCTTGTTCGCCATCTTGACATAGGCGTCGAAGTCCTTCAGGACGAAGAACTCGTCGTTGTCCTGAATCAGCGAGTTGTGGATGCGCCAGAAGTCGTAGCCGACCTTCTGCGAGAAGAAGCCGTGGATCAGCTGGTCGCACATCTTTTTCAGCCGCGGGTCGCTGTCGCACTGGATGGAGGAGACATAGGAGCGGTTCGCGTAGAGGGCGAGCACCTCGTCGGAGGACAGGCCGAAAATGCCGATGTTGTCGTCGCCGACCAGCTCGTGGATCTCGACGTTCGCGCCGTCCTCTGTGCCGAGCGTCACGGCGCCATTGAACATGAACTTCATGTTACCTGTGCCGGAGGCCTCCTTGCTCGCGGTGGAGATCTGCTCGGAGATATCGGCGGCGGGGTAGATCAGCTGCGCGTTCGAGACGCAGTAATTTTCGATGAAGATGACCTTCATCTTCTTGTTCACGTCGGGATCGTTGTTGACGATCTGCGCAAGCGAGCAGATGAACTTGATGATTTCCTTCGCCAGCACGTAGCTCTGCGCCGCCTTGCCGGCAAAGACGAAGGTCTGCGGGACAATGTCGAGCGACGGGTTTTCCTTGAGCTGGTTGTACAGGTCGAGCACGCGGAAGGCGTTGAGCAGCTGACGCTTGTAGGCGTGAATCCGCTTGACCTGAATATCGAACACGGAGTCGGGATCGACGTCGACACCGTTATGCTTCTTGATGTATGCGGCCAGACGCAGCTTGTTTTGATGCTTGATTTTGCGAAGCTGTGCGAGCACGGCGGTGTCGTTCTGGTATTTCAGCAGATCCTCCAGATGATCGGGATTGCGGATCCAGCTGTCGCCGATCGTGTCGGTGATCAGGTTCGCAAGGCCCGGGTTCGACTGGATCATAAAGCGCCGGTGGCTGACGCCGTTGGTCTTATTGTTGAACATCTCCGGGCGCAGCTGATAGAAATCCTTCAGAGTGTCCTTTTTCAGGATTTCGGTGTGCAGCGCGGCGACGCCGTTGACGGAGAAGCTGCAAATGATCGACAGGTTTGCCATGCGGACGGTGCCGTCCCAGAGGATGGCGGTTGCCTGCAGGCGGTCGTGCCAGTCGGGGATCGAGTGGTCGAAGCCCTCGCGATAGCGGCGGTCGATTTCCTCGATAATCATGTACACGCGCGGGATCAGGTTGCGTACCATGTCAATCGGCCATTTTTCCAGCGCCTCGGGCAGAATGGTGTGGTTGGTAAAGGCGACGCACTGCGTGGTGATGGCCCATGCCTTCTCCCAGCTCAGGCCCTCGTCGTCGATCAGGCGGCGCATCAGCTCCGGGCCGCAGAGGGCGGGGTGGGTGTCGTTCGTATGGATGACGACGTGCTTCGGGAAATCGTCCCAGGCTTCCTCGCCGTAGGCAGCCTTATAGCTGCGCAGAATCGAGGCGATGCCGGCGGAGGTAAAGAAATACTCCTGCTTCAGGCGCAGCGTCTTGCCTGCAACGGTGCTGTCGTCCGGGTAGAGGATCATGGTGATGGCCTCGGTTTCCGCGCGGTCGCGGGAGGCAGCGGCGTAGTCGCCGCGGTTGAAGGCGGCAAGGTCGAAGACCTCTTTGGACGGCTCCGCGTTCCACAGGCGCAGCACGTTGACCGTTTCGCCGCCATAGCCGACAATCGGCACGTCGTAGGGGACAGCGTTGATGCTGTGGTAGTTCTTGTGCTTAAAGGTCATGACACCGTTGTCATAGTGGCGCTCAATCTCGCCGCCGAAACGGATCTCGACCGTATCGTCCGGCTTGCGCAGCTCCCAGGGATAGCCGTCTTCCAGCCAGTTGTCCGGCTCCTCCTTCTGGAAGCCGTTCTCAATGCGCTGCTTGAACAGGCCGAAGCGATGGCGCACGCCCATGCCGACGCCGGGCACGCCGAGGAAGGCCATGGAGTCCATGAAGCAGGCGGCGAGACGGCCGAGACCGCCGTTGCCGAGGCCGGGGTCGCGCTCGATCTCGCAGATGGAATCGAGGTCTTCGCCCATCTCGTCCAGCGCGGCGCGGACAAGATCCAAAACACCGAGGTTCAGAAGATAGTTCTCCAGCAGGCGTCCCACAAGGAATTCCATGGAGAAGTAGTAAATCTTCTTTTCCTGGTTGAGCAGGTGGCGCATGGAGGTTTCCGTGCGCAGGGAGTTGATTTTACTGCGGATCAAACGGACGAGCATCATGTACTTCTCGCCCGTGGAGCAGTGGGACATGGGCTTCGAGAGCGATTCCACAAACTGGTTGCTGTACTGCTCCTTAAAGTCCTGTGTGCTGGTGAAAAACTGGTTCATTGGTGATCCTCCTGTAGTGCCGGCGAACCCGGCACGGTTTTGTATTCCGGCTTGCGCCGGAGGATGCACCCGCCATGGGCGGGCACAGGAATTGACAAAGCAGGGTCGTTCGGCACAGCGTCAGTTGAGAAGATTAACTCCCACTGACCGGCATCCGCCGGAACGGAGACGGGCAGATCGCCCGGGTTCAGAATGAGCTGCAAGCGCTCAGAAGCTGCACGGCGCTGCACGCAAATTAGCGGCGCGGGCGCATCTCGCAATTCAATGGTTCCGCCGCTCCAAAGCGCAGGCTCGTTCAAAGCAACCAGCCCCACGCCGGAAGCAGCGTCACGGCGCAGTGTGATACCCGGACAGAAATCCTGCCATAAGGCGGCGCAGCGCGCATTCTCTGATAGATCGCGCGGCAGTGGAAGCACTACGGACGAATCGGTGGGAATTGCAGCGGCTAGCGCTTCGGGTGTCAAATCCGATGCGGAGAAGTCACGACGGACGGCGCCCTGCCAGTGCAGGCCCCAATAGAAGTCAAACCCGTATTGGGCTGCGTCTGCCAGATCACTGGCAATGGTTACAGCGCCGGGGAACGAGGTATGAATCGTGCGGTTGAGCGCGCGCAGGAACGCGGGCGCATCAGGATCGGGTTCGCCGGGCGCATGGGCCAGAAGCTCCGGCAGGCCGTAGAACTGCAGCCCGTCAAAGTGGTACTCCTGCAGCCAGAAGCAGGCGCAGCTTGTCAGAAAGCTGCGGACTTGCCCGGCCGCGAGATTGAACTTGTAGCAGCCGTTCGGCGCGTTGCGCCACGTCTCAAATAACGGCGTACCGTTGAAGCGGCCGAGCGAATAATAGAGCGGGGAGAAGAAGGCGGGCGTCCAGTCCAGCAGAACGCCCAGACTGCTGCGGTGGCACGCATCGACAAGCTGGCGCAGGCCGTTCGGCGCGCCGCAGCGGGCATTCGGGCTGAAGAACCCGGTGATTTCCCGGCCATAGCCGGAACCGTCCGGCGTGTCCAGCACGCCGGTCAGGCACAGATGCGTGTAGCCGCCGTCGCGCGCGCGTGGGATCAGCTGCCCGGCAAGCGCGGCCCAGTCAAGCGGCAGGCCCTGCGCATCATGCCAGTCGAGTGGATCGACGGCAAGGATCCGGAACGGCCCGGCGTGCAGGTCCTGGGCAGCGCGGTGCGCGAGCCAGGCCCCGTCATAAAATTGGAAGCAGGGCTGCGCCGTCAGGCGCGAAGCCGTGCCGGGCTGCCGCTCCGCATAAAATGCAAAGGGATCTGCCTTGTCGCGGACAATGCCGTCGTGCATTTCAATGTAGAACTTATACAGGTTGTCCTGTTTGGCCTGCGGCACAGCGCCGGACCAGACGCCCGTGGAGCCGACGGGAGAAAGCGCATCCACAGGCTTCCAATCGTTCCATTCGCCGATGACAGCGACGTAGCGTGCATCAGGCGCCCAGACGGCAAACTCGTAGCCTGTCTCAGCTGGGTGCGCGCCGAGAATGGCCCAGCAGTCGGCGGACTGCCCGCACCGGAACGCATTCAGTTTGGAGAACAGCTCATCCATCACAGCCTCTTCCTTTCGGGACAGCCGGGCAGGGGCAACCTGCGTATGCGGAATCCCAACAGGAATAGTATACAGAATCGTGAATCAAAAATCAACTGTATTTGTAGAATTTGTGACATTTGATGAAGAATTATTTGACTTCGACTTCTTTTTGCGGCGCCTGCGCGATTGCTGAAGCCCGAAAAGGAGGCGGTGGGTGTGTCCGGAGCGCAGCTCCTGGTTCACAACGGCGCCAAACATCAGAATGGTCATCGAAAAATAGATCCACAGCATCATGAGGATAATCATGGTGACGCTGCCGTAGAGGGTGGAAAGACGATTGTAGTTGACATAAATGGAAAACAGCTCCGAAAAGCCGACCCACCCGACCGCCGCCGTCACCGCGCCGGGAATGGAACAGCGAAGCGTGGTTTTACAGCTTGGGAAGAAATAGAACATGGCTGTAAAGAGCAGGGAGAGGAACGCGATGACAACAATGAATTTCAGCTGTAACAGCAGGGAGACGACGGAATAAAGCCCCGGCAGATACCTGCCGATAAAGGCCAGAAGCTTCTGCCCGAAGGTGTGCAGCGTCAGGGTCAGCACAATACCGGCGATCAGAAGCACCATATAGAACAGGCTTAAAAGACGTTTGCGCAGATAGCTTCGCTGGTCGCGCACGTTGTAGATGGCGTTGACGCCGTTGACAATGCCGAGCACGCCGCGCGAGGCCGACCACGCCGCCGTAACGGCGGAGATCGAAATGATTGTTGTCGAAGGCAACGACGGCACCGCCGATAAAATATCGGAGAGGATCAGCTGCAAGCTCCCGGGGATCACAGAGTCGAAGAACTGCTCGAGGTTTTCCACAGTCAGCGGCGTCAGCTGGATGATGGACAGAAGCAGGACGGCGGCGGGGAAAATGGACAGGATCGTAAAGTATGCCGCATTGCCTGCGTAGATCGTGAACTGATAGGAGAATAGCTCCCGGAAGCTGTCAATGATTCGCTTGAATATACGCATGGCGGAGCAGCTCCTTCCTGCTGAAAGATAAGGGATAGACAAAACTAGTATACGCGATCCGGGTAAAAAAAGCCAGATATATTTGCAACTTTTCGTGAGTTGTGCTATACTACCTGTGATAATCTTTTATAGAAGGTGCTTTCACATGAGCAATAGCAAAATTGATATTTTCTCCGGGTTTCTGGGCGCGGGCAAGACGACGCTCATCAAGAAGCTCATCACCGAGGCCTATCAGGGCCAGAAGGTCGTGCTGATTGAAAACGAGTTCGGCGAGATCGGCATTGACGGCGGCTTTTTGAAGGACGCGGGGATCGAGATTACCGAGATGAACAGCGGCTGCATCTGCTGCTCACTGGTCGGTGACTTCGGCGCGGCGCTGCAAAAGGTTGTGCAGGAGTACCATCCCGATCGCGTGCTGATCGAGCCGTCGGGCGTCGGCAAGCTCAGCGACGTCATTGCCGCCGTGCGCAACATGCACACGGAGGGCGCGGAGCTGGACAGCTTTGTCACCGTCGTCGATGCGACAAAGTGCAAGACGTATATGAAGAACTTCGGCGAGTTCTACGACAATCAGGTTCGCAACGCCGGTACGATCGTGCTCAGCCGCACCTCCAATATGAGCGAGGAAAAGCTGGCGGCCGTCGTGGCGCTGCTGCGCGAGAAGAACCAGGTCGCGACCATTATTACAACACCGTGGGACGAGCTGAGTGGCGCGCAGCTGCTGGCGGCGTTCGACAGCCAGAACAGCCTGACGGCGGAGCTGGCCGAGCTGGCGGCTGCCGAGGCTGCCAAGCATGCACATCATCACCATCATCACGACCACGAACATCATCATGATGAACATGAGCATGAACATGAGCATGAACACGAGCATGAACACGAGCATGAGCACGACCACGAGCATGAGCATGACCACGAACATGAGCATCATCACCACTACGATGAGAACGGCGTTTGCAGCTGCGCGCATCATCACGACGACCATGACGCAGATGAGATCTTTGTGAGCTGGGGCCGCGAGACACCGAAGAAGTTTGCAAAGGAAGAGATCGAGTCGGCGCTCAAGGCGCTCGACGGCGGCGAATACGGTATGATCCTGCGCGCCAAGGGCATCGTGGCCGGTGCGGACGGCAAGTGGATCGCATTCGACTTTGTGCCGGGCGAGATGGAGCTGCGTGAGAGCAGCGCGGATGTCACGGGCCGGATCTGCGTGATTGGCTCCGAGATGAAAGAGGAGAAACTGGATGGCCTGTTCGGGCTGTAAAAGGAGAGACGCACGATGGCAATTCCAGTCTATGTTTTTACCGGTTTTCTGGATGCCGGCAAAACAACCTTCATTCAGGACACCATGTGCGACGACCGTTTCAACGCGGGGGAGCGCACGCTTCTGCTGATTTTTGAAGAGGGCGAGGCGGAGTACGATATCTCTGCCTACCAGCACCAGAACGTCTATCTGGAGGTTGTGGAGGATCAGCAGGCAATCACAACGCAGGAGCTGGCGGCGCTTGTCAAAAAGCACCGCGCCGAGCGTGTGGTGATTGAGACGAACGGCATGCAGTTTGTTGGGGAATTGTACGCTAAGATGCCCGAGGAGTGGGAGGTCTGGCAGGAGGTCATGTTCGCGGACGCGACCAGCATTCTGGCCTACAACCAGAATATGCGGCAGCTTGTTGTGGACAAGCTCTCCGGATGCGAGATGGTGGTCTTTAACCGTGTGCCGCCGGAGATGGATATCATGCCGCTGCACAAGCTCGCGCGCGCCTGCAACCGCAAGGTGCAGATCGTCTATGAGAAGACGGACGAGACGACGGAGTTCGACGAGATCGAGGACCCGCTGCCGTTTGACATCAACGCGCCCGTCGTGGAGATCGGCGACGACGATTATGGCCTGTTCTATCAGGATCTCAAGGCGGAGCCGAAAAAATACGATGGAAAAACGATCCGCTTTAAGGCACAGGTCGCAAACCTCAAGAAGGACCGCAACGGCATGTTCGCGCCGGGCCGCTTTGTCATGACCTGCTGTGTGCAGGATATCCAGTTTATGGGGATCCCGTGCAAGTGGGCGGGCAGCGGCTCACTCGAGCCGCGCAGTTGGGTCATGGTCGAGGGAAAGCTTGCCATGCGCTTCCATGCCGTCTACAAGGGCGTCGGCCCCGTGCTGGAAGCGACAAGCGTCGAGCCGGCGGAGAAGGCCGCGTCGGACTACTGCACATTCTAAATCGTCAAAAATGCCGCACGCGCCAGAGGCCGTGCGGCGCTTTTGAAAGTATGCGATGATAAAAATATAGTTGGGAGGCTTTCTTTATGGTGAAGCGTCGGATTTCCTTCTAAGCGATAGAAGGAAATACAAATCTTATCCTTCTATCGTTTTCGGAGAAACGAAACAATAGAAAGGATAATTGAAATGAAGAAATATCTGCATAAGAACAGCGCCTGTTATATCGGGGCTTTGGTGTTTGTACTCATCAGCACAATGTTTGCGGTTGTGCTGCAATTTTTCAAGGGCGATGTTCTGGACTATGCAATCGCCAAAGATACAAGAACGACGATTCGATATGCCGGGCTACTGATTGGGTTTATTCTCGGCGAGGTGCTGTTCTACTACTGCTATAAGCGATTGAGCGCAAGGTTTTCTGTTGGTTGTACGAGCCTTTTGAAACACGATATTTTTGAAAGCATTATCCGGCAGGACTATGTAACCTATAAAGAGAAGCAGCAGGGAGAGTATGTGGCGAAATACACAAACGAAGCCGATTTGATAAAATCCCGCTACTTCCAGATGCTGCCCCTGTTTTGGGAAATTCTGCTTAAAATTGTCTTTGTCAGTCTCGCCTTGTTTCTTTTGGACTGGAGAATTGCCCTGATTACGATTTTGCTTTTGATGACGCCGCTTTATGTACCGAAGCTCATTGAAAAACGTCTGCAAAAAGCGCAATCAGAATATCTGAAATCGGTCGAAGATAATCTGGCAAAGGTGAACGACTGGCTTGGTGGGTTTGAAATTATCAAGAATTTTTCCATCGAACGGCAAATTCTTCAGCGGTTTGACGAGTCCAATACGCTGTCGATGGAGAAGCTTCTGCGTGATACGATGTTGGGAGCGGCGGCGCAGCTCATCACAACGCTGATTTCTTACCTGTCGTATTTTATCGTACTCGCCTGTTCCACGTGGCTTGTCCTGTCGGGAGAATTTTCAGCAGGCGATTTCTTCGTGGCAATCGGGATGATCGACCAGCTTTCCTATCCGCTGATCTCTTTGGCAGAGATTATCCGCCAGTTGGTTGCAATCAGGCCGTCCTGCACTGCGATGGAACAGTTTGTTTCGCAGAGCAATGGAGGTGCAAAAACGAAATCTCTGCCCTGTGTCGAGAACGAAATCTGCTATGACGGCGTTTCTTTCGGCTATACCGATGACCGGCCGCTTTTGCAGGACTTTCACTTCACGGCGAAGAAGGGCAGGAAATATCTAATCAAAGGCCCCAGCGGCTGCGGCAAGACAACCGCCGTCAATTTGCTCCTGCGTTATTACGATGCGACGGGCGGCGAAATCACGGTAGACGGCGTGCCGATCTCCGAGTATGGCAGCACCTATGCGGCGATGACTGTGGTCAGGCAGGAGGCGGTTTTGTTTTGCGACACGCTGAGAAACAATCTGACGATGTACGGTGATGTGGGGGATGACAGGCTCATTGCGCTGCTGAAAAATCTTGGCCTTGACCGGTTTGCGAATGTGCAGGCGCTGGACACCGTTATTACGGAGAACGGTGCAAACCTCTCCGGCGGTGAGAAAAAACGCATCTGTTTGGCGCGGGCGCTTCTGCGGGATACAGACGTCTTAATTCTTGACGAGCCGCTTGCGAACCTGGATGAAAGTACCGCAAAAAAGATTGAAGATTTGCTCCTTTCCATTTCCGGGAAGCTGCTGCTGGTTGTATCCCATCAGTTCACAGAGGAAAAGCTGCGCCTGTTCGATGATGTCATTGTTCTCGGCGCGCAGTAAAAGAAACCATATCAAAACGCACAATGACCTGTGAGAGATTCTCACAGGTCATTGATTTTGCGTGTTATGCGCGGCCTTCCCAGTCGAGGCCGGTGTATTTGTGGAAGTTTTCCATACTGATGGAGATGGACTCCAGCTCCGTGCGGTCGGTGTAGTCCTGCTCGAGGGAGATGTACTGGACGCCAAGCTCGTTGCCCGCGTCGATGATGCGCTGGATATCCATGATGCCGGTGCCGACCTCGCAGTAGTCCTGCTGGTACGGCTGCGTGATCTGCCGCCAGAGGTCGACGTCGAGCACCGGCTCGTGGCGGTCGCGCTTGGCGAAGAAATTGAGGTTCGGTTCGGCTTCGGGCTTGATGTCCTTCTGGTGCAGCATCGTCAGGCGGTCGCCGTAGCGGCGCATGACCTCCACCGGATCAAGCCCCGCGCGGGTCGCCCAGTAGGTATCGACCTCCATATCGACGAGGGCGGGATCGGTGTTCTCCATGATAATGTCCATCATGTACTTGTCGCCGTCCATGAGCTGGAACTCGTGCCAGTGGTTGTGGAAGTGGAAACGCATTCCGCGCTCACGGCAAAGCGCAGCGGCGGCATTCATGTCGTCGCAGCAGCGCAGTACGCCGTCACGGTCGGGGACGAAGATGGCCGCAAGGCCGGGGCTGCGGCAGCCGATGGCGGCCTGATAGTCGAGATTCTTCTTCAATTCGTCGCGGTTTTCGGCGACAAGGTCGGGCTGCATGAGATGGTTGCCGATGATCGTGATATCCAGATCACGCAGCAGCGCCTTCGCCTCGTCGAGCGGGAGGGCGAGGCCGTAGTTATAGGGACTCTGCGGGTCGAAGGGGAAGGTCTCCCAGTTGTGGTAGCCCAGCGCGGCGACCTTCTGCATGGTGCCGGCGGGGTCCTTGGCCAGTTCTGTGCGGACGGAGAACATTTGAAGCGCGACTTTCATCATAATGCGGAACCGCCTTTCGTTTTTCTTTCAGGATATCATATAAAGCAGAAAATGACAAGAAAAATTTGCCCGGCGGGAAAACTGCCGGACAAATGAGAAGTTCAGGTATCTTTCAACGCCTTTGCGACCTGCATCATGATGGCGCATTCCATGCGCTTGCGGAAGAGCTTGCAGCCGTATTCGTAGGCGCCCTGAATGGAGCCGGTGGCGTGGTAGGCGTTGGCCGCGCAGCCGCCGGAGCAGTAGAGCTTGGCCCAGCAGTCCTGACAGTCGGGGCGGGAGTAGGCGTTGCATTTGGAGAAGTCCTCGCGCAGCGCGGTGTTCGTCACGCCGTCCCAGACG
>CAZYZQ010000022.1:14245-24496 GCA_964652075.1 uncultured Oscillospiraceae bacterium | reverse complement strand
AACCCGAGCCGCTCTGCCCCGGCATAGGGGATGGGGAAGTGGCGGATGGCGACGGGTCGCTTCAGCGCTACTACGCTGCGCTCTACTGGGAGGGGCAGCTGTACGAGTGCGTGATTCAGGAGGACGGCCCGTGGCTGCGTGTGCCGGACGACGCGACGCTGCTCGGCACGGTGACGAAGCGGACGCCAACGCCGTCGGAAGAATTGGAGTGCAGCTGCTTCGCGCCCGGGACGGCGATCTATCAGTTCCGACTCGAGGATGTGCCAAGCTACGACCAGACTTGGTGGTGGACCGGCTATCTGACCGAGGACGCGATCCTCTTCGCCGGGCTGGACGACGCGGCACGCGTGCTGCTTGTCCCGGACAGCGGCGAGATCCCCTACAAATGCAAGATTATCATGATCTACGACCCGAATCCGATTGACGACCAGAACAGGATTGATGCCTACACCAAGCCCTACCCGCCGCCTTTTTCCCTTCTCCGCTTGCAATTTTCCCCTCTACGTGGTACGATTGTTTCAGGACAAAACAGGGGGGATTCCCAATGAAATTCTGGAAAATGAACGGCGCGGGGAACGACTTTCTCGTGCTGAATAATCTGGAGCTGCGGCTTCCGGAAGACCGCTTCCCGGCGCTCGCGCGCACGCTCTGTGAGCGACATCTGTCCATTGGCGCGGACGGGTTCATGGTCGTGGACGCGTCGGACTGCGGCGCGGACTACCGGATGCTGTTCTACAACTCCGACGGCTCTGTGGGCGAGATGTGCGGCAACGGCGCACGCTGCATCTGCCGCTACGGCTACGAGAACGGGCTGGCCGGGCAGATCCAGCGCGTACAGACCACGGCGGGGCTTGTCACGGGCGAGCGGATCTCGGCGCGGCAGTACCGCGTCCGCCTGCAAAACCCGGAGGATATGCAGCCGGACTGCCCGCTTGCGCTGGACGGCGCAGTCTATCCGTGCTTCTACGCTGTCGTCGGCGTGCCGCACGCGGTTGTGCCCATCGAGCATCTGGCGGACTTCGACCGCGATCAGCTGCGCAGGCTCGGGCGGGCGCTACGCTTCCACCCGGCGTTCCCGCGCGGGGCGAATGTGGACTTCATCGAGGTCACGGGCGAACATGACGTGCTGGCGCTGACGTATGAGCGCGGCGTGGAGGACTTCACCTACGCCTGCGGCACGGGCGCGGGGTCGATCGCGCTGGCGCTGACGGTGCAGGGGCGCATGGACGGAAACGCGATCCAGATCCACATGCCCGGCGGCGTGCTGACAGTCGACGTGGCGCGCGGCGCGGACGGCGGAGTGACCGACCTGTTCCTGACCGGGCCGACAACCATCGTCTGCAAGGGGGAAATTACGGAGGAAGCGCTGGTTCAGGCTTGACAGCTACGGCAAAATGGTATATTATAGTTGTAGTAGAAAATAAATTCGTTGCAATGTGTTGCACAAGAGGAGGAGAAAGCGTTGACCACAAAAGAAATGATCTATGCCGTCTATGACGAGGTGTTCAACAGCCAGCAGCCGGAGGCGTTCGTCAAGTACGCGCTGCCGAGCTACATCCAGCACAACCCCGGCGTGACGAGCGGACGGCAGGGCTTTATCGACACCTTCCGCGCCGCATTCGACGCGGGCAAGAAGATGGTCCTGAAGGTGCTCGATATCATTGAAGAGGACGACATGGTGTTCGTCTATCTGATGCCCATGAAGCCGGACGGCTCCGAAAACCCGGGCCACACCGTGATGGACATCTACCGGCTCGAGGACGGCAAGCTTGCCGAACACTGGGACGTTCTGGAAGGCTGAGGAGGGAAAGAATATGACGAATAAGGAAATCATTCTGGCCTTCTATCAGGCCGTGTTCAACGAGCGCAAGTGCGCATCCGCGTTTGTCGGCGAGGGCTTCGTCGAGCACTACACTGCGCCGATGGAAAAGTCCGGCGTCGAGGCGTTCTATGACCGCTACGCAAAGTTCTTCGCCGTCGAGGGCGCCAAGGCGGAGGTCGTCAAGATCGTCGCCGAGGGCGACAAGGTCGCGGCCTACATCAAGATGGACGGCACGGACGGGCACACCTTCGTGCGCTCCACCGATATCTTCCGGCTGGACGGCGGCAAGATCGTCTGGCACACGGCAACCATCCAGCCCGTCGCCTGAGCGCAGACGCGGCGATAAGGAGTATCCGATATGCAGAAGCAATATACAAACGCTGAGAAGGTTGGCGATCTGGTCAAGCAGGTGGATCAGGCCATTATCAAAGCGCGTAACCGCGTGATGGCGGACTATGACCTGACGGCCTCGCAGGCGGATCTTCTGCATTACATCCACCAGAACAGCGATCATGAGATCAATCAGGTGGAACTCGAGCGGAAATTTCATCTGACCAACCCGACAATCACGGGCATTCTCAAGCGGCTGGAGGCCAAGGGCTTCATTGTCAAGCGCCCGAGCCAGAAGGACTGCCGCCACAAGAGCATCTGCGAAACAGAACACGCGGCTGCGCTGCACGAGTCCGGTATGGCGACCAAGCAGCAGATTGAGAAGTGGCTCCTGCAGGGGTTGACGCAGAAGGAGATCGACGCCACGCTCCGGGCATTGCAGATCATGCTGGACAATATGGAACACATCACGGAAAACCCGTGAATTCCCATGAAAATGTAGGAAAACACCCTCTGCCAACAATCTGTGGCAGAGGGTGTTTCTGATCCTGAAATTGCAATTTTTCACGCGCAGTGCTATGCTGTTGTTATATAAATAACAATCAGGAGGTACGACACATGCAGGAAGTCTATGAATTTTTCCTGAAAGCGAAGGTCTGCTACCTTGCAACATCCGAGGACGGGCAGCCGCGCGTGCGGCCGTTCGGCACGCTGGTGCAATATCAGGGGCGGCTGTATTTTCACACAGGTAAGGACAAGCGCGTCTCCGCACAGCTGCATCAGAACCCGCGCGTCGAGCTGTGCGCGATGGCAAACGGCGGCTGGTTGCGCGTTGCGGCGGAGGCCGTCGAGGACACGAGCGACGCGGCAAACGCCGCCGTGCTGGACGCAAAGCCGAATCTGAAGGCGCGCTACGCGGTCGGAGACAGGAAGACTGAGGTCTTCTATCTGAAAAACGCCGTCGCAACGTTCTCGGCCTTTGGGAAAGCAGACCGCGTTGTCACATTTTGACGCAAACAGCGCCCCGGTGAGCTGCCGGGGCGCTGTTTCTGTGATTTCTTACGCTTCCTCGCGCAGCGCCTTGAACGCGGCGTCGATGGCCGTCTCGGTGGCGGCGAGCGCCGCCTCGTCGTGTGCGTCGGAGAGGAACATGGCCTCGAACTGGCTCGGCGCGGCATAGACGCCGCCGGCCAGCAGCGCGCGCCAATATTGCGCGAAGCGGGCAAGATCCGAGGTGCGGGCGGTCTGGAAGTTTGTCACCGGCACGTCGGTGAAAAACGGCGAGAGAAGCGAGCCGGCGCGGTTCACCTGCACGGCGACGCCGTGGCGCTGCGCGGCACTCCGGATCGCCGCTTCGACGCGCGCGGCCTTGCGGTCAATGCGGTCATAGATTGCCGGGTCCGCGGCGAGCAGGCGCAGCTGGGCAAGGCCCGCCGCCATGGCGACGGGGTTGCCGGAGAGCGTGCCCGCCTGATAGACCGGGCCGGTGGGCGCGACACACCGCATCAGGTCGCGGCTGCCGCCGTAGGCGCCGACAGGCATTCCGCCGCCGATGATCTTGCCGTAGGTCACGAGGTCGGCGTGCACGCCGCTCCACGCCTGCGCGCCGCCGAGGCCGAGGCGGAAGCCGGTGATGACCTCGTCGAAGATCAGCAGCGCACCGTATCGGTCGCACAGCGCGCGCAGCCCCGCCAGAAAGCCGGGCGCGGGCGGCACGACGCCCATGTTCGCCGCCACCGGCTCGACCACGACGCAGGCCACATCCCCGCCGCGCAGCAGCGCCTCGACGGCGGGCAGATCGTTGTACGGCGCGACGAGCGTCCCTGCGGCCACGTCGGGCGGGACGCCCGCGGAGTCCGGCGCGCCGAAGGTCTGCGCGCCCGAGCCTGCCTTGACAAGCAGGCCGTCGCTGTGGCCGTGGTAGCAGCCCTCGAATTTGAGGATCTTCGGCCGCCCCGTCGCGCCGCGCGCAAGGCGCAGCGCGCTCATGACCGCCTCGGTGCCGGAGCAGACCATGCGTACCATCTCAAGCCCCGGCACGAGCGCGCACAGCAGCTCCGCCATCTCCACCTCCGCCTCGCACGGCGCGCCGAAGGACAGGCCGTTCGAGGCCGCCTGCACGACGGCGTCGCGGACGGCGGGGTGGTTGTGGCCGAGGATCATCGGCCCCCAGGAGCAGATATAGTCGATATAGCGCCGCCCCTCCACGTCCCAGACGTACGCGCCGTCCGCGCGGGAGAGAAAGCGCGGCGTTGCGCCGACATTCCGGCAGGCGCGCACCGGCGAATTGACGCCGCCGGGCAGGACACGCTCGGCGCGCTCAAAGAGTTCTTCCGATGTTTTCATCCGATTTCCCCTCTTTTCATCGCCTCCGCCAGCTCGCAGGCGGCGTAGGTGATGAGGATATCCGCGCCCGCGCGGAAGATGCAGGCAGCGCTCTCGCACAGCGCGCGGTGCTCGTCGAGATAGCCCGCCGCGCCCGCGGCCTTGAGCATCGCATATTCGCCGCTGACCGAGTAGGCCGCGACCGGGAGGTTGAACTGCTGCCGCACATCCCAGAGCACGTCAAGGTAGGCCAGCGCGGGCTTGACCATCAGCATGTCCGCGCCCTCCGCCACGTCGAGCGCGCACTCGCGGATCGCCTCGCGGTGGTTGTGCGGATCCATCTGGTAGCCGCGCCGGTCGCCGAAGGCGGGCGCGGAACCGGCTGCGTCGCGGAACGGGCCGTAGAACGCCGAGGCGTATTTCGCGGAATACGACAGAATCGGCACATCCGTCCGCCCGTCGGCGTCGAGCGCGCGGCGGATTGCGGCGACGCGGCCGTCCATCATGTCGCTCGGCGCGACCATGTCCGCGCCCGCGCGGACGTGGCTGACAGCGGTGCGCGCCAGCAGCGGAAGCGTCTCGTCGTTGTCGACGGTATCGCCGCACAGTACGCCGCAGTGGCCGTGGCTCGTGTACTCGCACAGGCAGACGTCGGTCGTAACGAAAAAGTCCGGGTCGTGCGCCTTGATCGCGCGGATACCGCGCTGGACGACGCCGTCCTCGTCCCACGCGCCGGAGCCACAGGTGTCCTTGTAGCCCGGCAGGCCGAAGAGCATCACGCTCCCGACGCCCGCACGGCGGCACGCATCAATCGCCTCGGGCAGGCGGTCGGCCGACCAGTGGTACTGGCCGGGCAGCGACGGGATTTCTCGCTTGCAGTTCTCGCCCTCTGTGACAAACAGGGGCAGCATCAGCGAATCCGGGCTCACGCGCGTCTCGCGCGCGAGGCGGCGGATGGCGTCAGACCCGCGCAGCCGGCGTGGACGGATTGTCAGATCTTCCATAGTCGTTCAGGATCTCCTCTGTCATGGCCTCCGCCGTGGCCTGTCTGGCCACCAACAGGCGGATGCCGTATTTTTTTGCCTCCCCGGCGGTTGGGCCGCCGATGCACACGCCGCAGATGCGCGCGTGATCCAAAGCCGGATAGGCGCGGAAAAAGGCGCGCACCGTCGAGGCACTGGTAAACGTAATATATAATTTCCCCTCCGGCAGCGGCGCGGCGGGCAGCGGGCGCGTCTCGTAGGCGGTAAGCTCCGTGTAGGAAACCCCTGCCCTGTCCAGCGCCTTCGGCAGCGTGTCCGTCGCGAGGTTCGAGCGCGGCAGCAGGACGGGGCCATCCGTCAGCAGCGCCGCCAGATGGACGCTGTCGTAGACCTCCGGCACCAAATCGGCGCGCAGGCCGTGCGCCGCCAGCGCCCGCGCCGTCGCGGGGCCGATCGCGGCGAGCTTTACCCCCGCCAGCGCCCGCGCGTCGAGCCCGGCCGCGCCGAGCTGAGAGAAGAAGGCGTCGACGCCCGCCGCGCTTGTGAACGCGACCGTGCGGAACGCCGGCAGGCGCGCCAGTATCTGTGCAAGCTCCGGGCCGAACGCGGCGGGAACCGTCTTGATCACGGGCCGCGCCAGCGCGCACGCGCCAAGCTCGCGCAGCTGCCGCAGCAGCGCCTCCGCCCTGCCCCGCGGCCGGGTGATGACCACCGTCGCGCCGCGCAGCGGCAGCGCGTCGTACCAGTTGTGTTCCCGCGCCAGCTTACAGACCTCGCCGACGACGATAATCGCCGGGCTTTGCGCGTTTTTCGCAGCATCCGGCAGCGTCTCCAGCGTGCCGTCGTAGCGGCGCTGGCTGGACGTTGCGCCGCGCTCGACAACGGCGGCGGGCGTCTGTGCGTCCAAGCCCGCGTCGATCAGCCCCCGGCACAGTTCCGGCAGGACGGACAGGCCCATCAGGAACACCTGCGTCCCGGACAGGCGCGCGGCGGCGGTCAGATCCGGCAGCGCGCCGTCCTTTTTGTGCGCCGTGAAGATGTGGACGGAGGACGACACGTCGCGGTGCGTAACCGGAATCCCCGCCATCGCGGGCGCGGCCAGCGCGCTGGTGACGCCCGGAATCACGCGGCAGGAAACGCCGTGCGCGCGCAAAAATTCCGCCTCCTCCGCGCCCCGGCCGAACAGGTACGCGTCGCCGCCCTTCAGGCGCACGACGCGCCGCCCCGTCTGCGCCTCGCGCAGCAGAATTTCGTTGATCTGCGCCTGCGGCACCGGGTGATTGCCCGCCGTCTTGCCGACGTCGATGCGCTTCGCGCCGGGCGGGATCAGCTCCAGAACGGACGGGTCCAGCAGCCGGTCGTGGACGACCGTTTCGGCGCGCAGCAGCGCGGCGTGGCCCGCGCAGGTCAGAAGGCCCGCGTCGCCGGGGCCTGCGCTGACCAAAATCACTTCCTCACTCATATGTCATCGCCTCCACCTTCCGTGCCAGCGCCGCGCCGAGCAGGGCCGCGTCGGCGCGGTTTCCTGTAACGGCGGCGCGGCAAAGCTTCCCACGCGCCAGCAGCCCGGTCAGCGTCAGCTTCTCGCCGCACACCGTCGCGTAGGCCGCAATCGGGTCGGTACAGCCGCCGCCGATCGCGCGGACGAACGCGCGCTCGGCCAGCGCGCAGTCCCACGCGTCCGGGTCGTTCACATGTGAAAGTGGCGCGGGGTCGATGTGCGGCCCGGCCTGAATCGCGATGATCCCCTGCCCCGCCGCGGGCAGCAGCTCCTCCGGCGCAAAGCGGCGCGTGATGCGCCCGGCAAGGCCGAGCCGTTCCAGCCCCGCCGCCGCCAGCACGAGGGCGCAGAAGCCGCCCCGGTCGAGCTTTTGCAGCCGCGTCGGCACGTTGCCGCGCACCGGCGCAATGCGAAACGCCGGGAACAGCGCGCGTAGCTGCGCGGCGCGGCGCGGCGAGCTGGTGCCGATTGGCTTTGTGGGGTCCAGCTCCGTGGCCCCCTGCGGCAGGACGAGCGCGTCGCGCGCATCGCCGCGCGGCAGCACCGCGACCAGCGGGAGTCTTTCGTCCTGCTCCATCGGCAGATCCTTGAGCGAGTGGACGGCGAGGTCAATCCGCCCCGCCAGCAGCGCCTCGTCCAGCTCCTGCACAAACAGGCCGCGCCCGCCGACCGCGGCGAGGGGCTTATCCAAAATCCGGTCGCCGCGCGACTTCATGGTAAAAAGCGTACAGTCGCCGATGGCGCGCATGGCCAGCTCCGCCTGCGCGACGGCAAGCAGGCTGTCGCGGCTTCCAACCCGGTAGCTCACAGCCACGCCCCCTCTCCGAGATCGTCCAGCTCCGTCAGCTCCTCAAGGGAAGCGAGCGTCTCGCGGATGGCGGCGGCGGCACACGCTGTCTTTCCCGGCGACACGCCGCTGCTGCACACGCCCGCGACGACGTCCGCACCATGGCAGACGGCGGGAAAGTAAAAGGTGCACTCCTCCGGGCAGTCGGCCACGCTGACGGGGATGCCCGCCGCGCGCGCCTCCTCGCCCACCGCGCGGTTAATTTCGCGCAGATTCGTCGCCGCGACGGCCAGCGTGCTGCCCGCGAGGTCGCCGGGGCGGTACGGGCGGGAAAGCCACTCCACGCCCGGGATCGGCTCAAATTCCGGCGCAATCACGCGGACGCGGCAGCCAAAGGCCAGCAGCGCCCGCGCCCGCCGCGCGGCGACGCGCCCGCCGCCGATAATCGTCACCTGTTTTCCTGTCAGATCGATAAACATTGGGAAAAACATTGTATCTTTCTTCCCTCCTGTGTGATAACGGATAAACCTGATATTCTTGGCAAGAAGCCGCGTTCTGCGCTGCTTCTCCGATAGAACAGCCCCCGGAAGCGCCCCAGAGGGGGAGCTGGCGGCAATAGCCGCCTGAAGAGGGACGCGGCAGAGAGTTGCAATACGAAAAGGCTTTCGGCGAATACGTAAAATCCAAGTCTCTGCGTCCCATTCGTAGCCTACCCTTCTCGCGCGAGTCCATCCCCCTTTCGTCACGGGCTATCGCCCGTGCCACCTCCCCCTCCGGGGAGGTCACGGGAGAACGTTCTATTGGAAGATTGTATAACTTCTCGGTACTTGCCAAGGCGTACCTATGTGTGTGCCCGCTACGGCTTCTATCGCGTTCTGCTGCGCACGCGGGCGGTGCAGTCGGCGATTCGCGCGGGCGACAGCTCGTTCTTGAACGCCGCCGCCAGTAGCTCCACAGTCTTGTGTACCGCCAGCTGCGCCGCGTCCGCCGGGTCGTCGGGCAGCACGGGCAGCAGGCGCTGCACGATGGCCTCCTCCAGCCCGGCCAGCTCCGGCAGGCTTCTTCTGTAGTTGTACCAGCCGCGCAGCTGCGCAAGCTGCTCCTCCACAACGGCCTCGGCGGCGGACAGATCCACCGGTTCGAGCCGCAGCGACTGCAAATCGTACAGCCGCGCCGACTCCGCAAGCCCCGGCTCCAGATCGCGCGGCAGCGCGAGGTCGAACAGCAGCTTCGGTGGATTTTGGAGCGCCGCCTGCTGCGCGCAGGTCCATGTCGCGTGGGGGCTGCGTGTGGCCGAGAGCAGCAGATCCGCGCCCTCGATGGCCGCGGCGCGCCGGTCGAACGGGAGCGCCGTACAGCCCGCGGGGACGACCGTCTCACCGTGCCGGTAGGTGCGCAGCGTGACCGTCACCTGCGCGCCCGCCGCGCGCAGCAGCCGCGCGGCGAGCCTGCCCATCTCCCCGCCGCCGATCACGACGGCGCGGCGGCCCGTCAGCTCCCCAAGCTCCGCCTGCGCCTGCCGGACGGCCGCTGCGGCGGCGGAGCGTGGGACACCGAGCTTGCAGACGGTTTTGCATCGTTTCGCCGCCGTCACAGCGGCCTGAAACAGCGCCGAGAGATTGGCCGTCAGCGCGCCCGCCGCGCGGGCGCACTCCATGGCGGCGCGCACCTGCCCGCCGATCTGGTCGTCGCCCGGGATGGGCGAATCGAGGCCGCAGGCCACACGCAGGAGCGACCGTGCGGCGACACCGTCCGTCTGCGTTGTGAGCGGCGCGTCGGGCTGCCCCAGCAGGCCGCGCAGGAGCGCGGCGGCATCGAAATCCTCCGCCGCCTCGAGATACAGCTCCGTCCGCCCGCAGGTGGCGAGCAGCACCGCGCCCGCGACGCCGGGCGCGGCCGTCGCGCGCGCAAGGCAGGCGGGAACCTGCGTCTGCTGCACGGCGCACCTTTCCTGCCACGCAAGCCCCGCCGCGCGCTGGGACAGGCCGGTTCGATACAGTCTCATCCGTCCTGTTCATCCTTTCGGAGCTGGCGCAGCAGACGCGCGACCTTTTTCAGGTCGCCCGCGAAGACCAGCCGCACCACGCCCGTCTCGGCGTCGCGGACGCACTGGAACGTGGGTGGGTCGGCATACCCCGCAAGCTTTTCGCGCACCCGGGCGAGGATTGCGGCCAACGCCTTCTCGTCCTCCACCGGCAGGTCGACGACGGCGCAGGCGGCAGGCGCGCCGGTGTGTTTCGTCTGCAAAAAGCGCATGACGGTGTCCTGATCCTCGCGCCGGAACAGCGCTTCGATCTCCTCGCGCGTGAAGCGCCACTGGGCGCCGACCTTCCGCCCATGCAGCGCGCCGGATTTCAGATAGTTGCGGATGGTACGGGTCGTCAGGCCCGTCAGCTCCGCGACGTCCTCCACGGTGTAATACAGCTTGTCCTCCATGCGGTTGCCCTCCTTTTTCATCTGTTTTCAGGATAGTTCATTTCTTTTCCGCTGTCAACACAAAAAA
>CAZYZQ010000022.1:5188-14145 GCA_964652075.1 uncultured Oscillospiraceae bacterium | reverse complement strand
GGAAAATCAGCTCAGTCGATCGCGCGCAGCGTTGTCTTGCACGCGTCGCCCCAGTAGAAGGGCAGATAGTAGGTGCGGATCTTGTGCTCGTACTCGATCTCATGCGGCTTGCTCGGATCGAGGCCGCCGGGCTTCTTCACGATGATGGCCGCCTCGTAGTCGTAGTTCCAGTAGTACGACTGCACCGTCGCCATCTCGGCGAACGGGAACTCCTGCCCGTCGACGCGGAAGGAGATTGCGCTCTCGTCGAAGACCTCGCCGTCCGCGACGACCTTGCACGAGTCGATCAGGCACAGCGGGATGCCGCGGTAGTAGCTGGACTTGGCGTAGATCTCGAAGCCCGTCACGTTGCCGCTCTCGTCCTTGACGTTGCGGTAGCCGCGGTTCGAGACGGCCGAAGCCCACTCGCCCATCGGCTTCTGCACCGGGGCCGGGTAGCTCGGGTATGCGCCGAGCGTGCGGTCGAGCATCTTCGTGTAGCGCTCGAAGGGCAGGAACGGGTCGCCCGCGATCGGGCCGCCCTCGTACTCGGCGGAGATATAGCCGTTGTAGCCGCCCTCGGCCAGAAGCTTCAGCACCTCGGGGTACTTGTAGGAGATCGACGGCTCGTTGCAGTTCTCGTCCATCTCCCAGAACTTGCCGTGGACATGGAAGATATACGGCAGGTGCTCAAGGAGCTCCTTCGGGTCATGGTTCTCGGAGCGGCGCACCTGCATGGCGAAGCCGATTTCGGCGGGGTTCGTCAGCGTCTCGATGACCCTGGTGCAGTGCTCCTCAAACGCCTGCCGGTTGCCGCCGGACTCCTCGCGGTAGATCGCGCACATCTTGTCGATCAGCTCCTGCGAAGCGCCGCCCTCGCGCGCAGCGCGCATGAAGTAGCTGCCCTCGGAGCTGACGTCGGTGACAAACAGGGACATGTCGGGGATGATGCCGATGTACTTCGAACTGGACTGGCGGATGATCTCGATGGTCTTCTGGATCTCGGGCAGCAGGAAGCTGGACGAGCCGTTGTGTATCTCCACGCCGAGTTTGACGCCGTAGTCCTCGCAGATCGGCGCGGCCTGCCGGAACAGCTCCGGGTCGAACGTGCCGCCGATGCGGATGATCGGGCAGTGGATGCCCGCCGCGAACTGCACGTGGCGCTTCAAGACCTCGACGGACTCGCGCAGCGACAACGCGCGGCCCTTGTACATATACTTGTCCACAAAGAAGTCGTGGGCGACGGTCTTTGTGCCGTAGGTCCACATCAAATCGTCCCACTTGGCCAGATCCTCGGGGTTGATCTCCGGACAGTTGCGGAAGAAGAGCTGGCCCAGCATCTCCATACCGGTGATGCCGAGATTCGCCATTGCGCCGATGCACTCGCCCCATGTGAACTGGCCGGTGCGGACCAGATCTTTGAAGCCGTAGATGGTCACGGAGCGCTTGATCTGATTTTGCATGGTGGTTCCCTCCTGTTTTGTTTTCATCATTATACTACTATTTTGGAGCCTGCGCAAGGGCGCGGATACGAAACGCGGGTTCTTTTTTGAGAAAGCCTTGCCGTTTGCGCCGCCGTGTGATAGAATCCCGGCAAGGGAGTTGATGTTATGAGCGAGTTTCTGACCTACACCGGAATCCGGATGGACCCGACGCAGGCGCGGCCGGAGCAGCTGGCGCTTGCGGACGTTGCGCACGCGCTGAGCCTGATTTCCCGCGGCGGCGGGCAGCTGCGCGGGTTCTACTCCGTCGCCCAGCACAGCCTCGCCTGCTGCCGGGAGGCGGCCGCGCGCGGCTACAGCGTGCCGGTGCAGCGCTTCTGCCTGCTGCACGACGCATCTGAGGCGTACCTGTCCGACATCACCCGCCCCGTCAAGGCGCATCTGCCGGACTACCGCGCGATTGAGGCGCGGCTGCAAAATCAGCTCTACCGCTGCTTCGCGGGCCGGGAGCCGGGCGAAGACGAGGCCGCGCAGGTGCGCGGGATCGACGACGCGATGCTCTACTGGGAATTTCTCGCGCTCACGGGCGCGCCGCTCTTTGACGCCGCGCCGGAGATCGTGACGGCGCCGGACTTCTCGTTTTTGCCGTTTGAGCGTGTCGAGGCGCAGTTTCTCGCCGCCTGCCGTTCGCTGGAGGTCCCGGATTCGTCCCGCTCCGGTGGATTCTCCTCCAGATAGCGCCCGAAGATCTCCGCCGCGGTCGCGACAAGCTCCGGGCACGGGCGCGCAGCATAGTACGCCTGCGTCCGCGCCTCCGGGACGTAGCTCTCCTTCCCGGGGCCGCGCCCGAGCAGCTCGCGGCAGATGATCGTGCCGTGCTGTGCGCGGAACGCTTCGGCCAGCTCCTGCACCAGCTTGTAGTGCGCGGCCTTGCGTGTATCGTCGCCGGGCGTATCGTAGCCGTACAGAATCCCCGCCGCGAGCAGGATGCCGCTCACCGCGCCGCACACCTCGCGCAGCCGCCCCATGCCGCCGCCGAATGACGAGGCCATGCGCATCGCCGCGTCCTCCGTCAGGCCGCAATCGGCCGCAAACGTACAGAACACCGACTGCGCGCAGTTATACCCCGCGAGAAAGCGGTTTTTTGCCTCTGCCCCATAGTCCCGCATATCCAGCACCTCCTTCTGTTTTTTTCTATTGTAGCACGCCGAAATGCCGCGCACAAGTTAAAACCGGGCCGCATGCAGCGGCCCGGTTTTGTGTTTTCTTATCCCTCGTAGAACACGCTGACCGCGGGGGCGGGGTTGTCGTAGACACGCAGCAGGAGCGTGAGCGCCATCTCCAGGGTCAGAGAATCGTCCGGCCGGAAGCACAGCAGGCCGTCCCGGTCGCGGATGCCCTGAAGAATCCCGGTCGCCGTCATCGAGGAGACGTAGGGAACGGCCCATGTCGCGATTTTTTCGGCGTCACGGTAGACCTTCAAAATCTCCGGCTCGACCTCCGGGAGCGCGCCCACAAGCAGGAACACGTTCTCCAGAATCTTCGACGCCTGCTGGCGCGTGAGCAGCGCGTCGGGCATCAGGTCGCCGTTCGCGTCGCCGCTGATCAGGCCGATCTCATACGCCTCGGCGGCGTAGCCCGTATTCTGCTCCGGCGGGCAGAGCCGGAGGATCTCCGGCGAGACGCGGAGCGCCTCGATTGTGTGGAGCGCCATGCCGCAGAACTGCTCGCGGCTCGTGGGCTGTGTGTAGTCCTCCTGCAGCTCCAGGAGGCCCAGCGCCGTCGCGCGGACGATGGTCTGCTCCGCCCACGGGCTGTACGTCACGCCGGACAGGTCAACAAGGTCGAGCGGCGCGTCGGGCGCAATCAGCTCCCCGTCCGCGGGCTGCTCCAGCTTCTCCGGCAGCTCGGCGGCGGGGACGACCGGGCCGTCCGCGCTCATCAGGCGGTAGCAGCCGTAGGCAGTCGTGGGCCACGGGATCTCGCGGTTCTTCGCGGCCTGCCCGTTCCACTTGAAGTTTTCCTCAATGATAATCACAACGCCGGCTTCGGGATCATAGGACTTGACGAGCGCGTAGTGGTCATTGTAGGTGCCACGCATCGCGGCGGTGCCGAACAGGATATCGCCTGTGCGCGGAGCCGCGTCGTCCGCAATCTCCTCGAACCAGTACCCGCTGCCGCCGGAGAGGATCTCGGGCATTCCGCGCGTCGCGCGCAGGCAGACGCCGAAGCCCTCCTCATAGAAGCGGCGCACATAGTCCCAGCAGTTATAGGAGGAGAAGTGCGCCTCGATGCCGTAAAGGCTGTCGATGACGCCGCTGCCGTCCTCATCCGTGACCCAGACGACGCCGGTATATTCCAGCGCCAGCGCCGGAACACTGCCCAAAATGGCCAAACAAAGCACCAGCGCGAGCACGCGCCGGAGTGTATGATGCTTCATAAATCAGTCTCGCTTTCGCTCAGGATGCACCCATTGTAACATTTTGTAACTGTTTTGTCAATCTCCTCCGCCAAATTTGTAACTCTTTTTCCGCGGGGCAATTTTTCTCTATGCTTTTCGGCGGATTTGTTGTATACTGTTGGGGAAACTTGGAACCGGGAGGGATGCGCCATGCTCGAGCAGGGGGCGCTGTTTGAGGAAAAATCGCTGCTCGGCGTCAGTGAGCTGGCGCTCGCACACGTTGGCGACGCGGTCTATGAGCTGCTCACGCGCACGTATCTGCTGCAATGCGGCCTGACAACCGCCGCACATCTGCACCGCGAGACGGTGGCGCGCGTGGCCGCGCCCGCGCAGGCGGCGGCGGTGGAGAAGCTCCTGCCGCACCTGACCGAGGAGGAGCTGGCCGTCTATCGCCGGGGGCGCAACGTGCATCCGCACGGCGTGCCGAAGCGCGCGACGCCCGGCCAGTACGCCCGGGCGACGGGGCTGGAGGCGCTGTTCGGCTGGCTGTACCTGCAGGGCCGGAATGCGCGGATTTTGGAACTTTTTGAGGCAATTACGGAGGAAGACCATGCCGTTTGACGCTGTATTTCTGACGGCCGTTGCGCAGGAGCTGCGCGGCGCCGTGGGCTGCCGGGTGGACAAGGTGCTCCAACCCGACCGCGACACAATCGTGCTCCAGCTGCGCGGGCCGGGGGTGCAGAAGCGCCTGCTTCTGACCGCCAACCCCGCCCATCCGCGCGCGCACTTCACCGGCGCGCCGATCGAGAACCCGGCGCAGCCGCCCATGTTCTGTATGCTGCTGCGCAAGCACCTGACCGGCGGCCGCATCGCCGCCATCACCCAGCCGCCGATGGAGCGGCTTTTGGACTTCACCTTCGACTGCACCAGCGAGATGGGCGAGCCGGTGCAAAAGCGCGTCGTCATTGAGATCATGGGCCGCAACTCGAACCTGATCCTGCTCGGGCCGGACGGGCGCATCCTCGACTGTATGCGCCGGGTGGATTTTGAGATGTCCGACCGGCGGCAGGTGCTGCCGGGGCTTTTTTACCGCCTGCCACCCGCGCAGGACAAGCGCAGCCCGCTCGAGACGGACGAGGCTGCGCTGCGCGCGCTGCTCTTCGCCGTGGACGGCCAGAAGCGGCTGGCGGATTTTTTGATGGAGACGTTCTCCGGCCTGTCGCCGCTTGTGTGCCGGGAGCTTGCGTGCCGCATCTGCGGCGACACCGACGCGGATCTCGGCGCGATGGACGGCGCGGCGCGCGAGGCCTGCGCGTCGGCGCTTGCGCAGTGGTTTTCGCAGCTGCCCGCCATGCCGTTCCGGCAGGTGCTGCTGGCGCTGGACGGACGGCCGAAGGACTTCACGTATTTTCTGCCGGAGCAGTACGGGAACGCGATGGAATTGCGGGAATTTCCCGATTTTTCGTCGCTTCTGGACGCGTTCTACGCCCAGCGCGACCGGGCCGAGCAGCTGCGCTCGCGCTCACAGGCCATCCGCAAGACCGTCTCCAATCTGCGCGCGCGCACGGTGCGCAAGCTGGCGGCGCAGCGCGTGGAGCTGGCCGCGACGGCCGATCGGGAGCGCAAGCGCCAGCTCGGCGATATCCTGACCGCCAACCTGTACCAGATCCCGCGCGGCGCGCAGGCGGCGCGGTGCGTCGACTTCTACGATCCGGAGATGCGGGAGATCACAATCCCGCTCGACCCGGCGCTCTCGCCGCAGCAGAACGCCGCGAAGTGCTACAAGGACTACGCCAAGGCCAAGACCGCCGAGCGCGTGCTGACGCAGCAGATTGCGTCGGGCGAGCAGGAGCTGGACTACCTGACGAGCGTCCTCGACGCGCTCGACCGCGTGGAGTCGGCGCGCGACGTCGCGGAGATCCGGCAGGAGCTGGTCGAGGGCGGGTACCTGCGCGAGCAGACCGGGAAAAAGCGGCAGAAAACGCCGCCGTCCAGCCCGCTGCACTTCGTCTCGAGCGGCGGCCTTCCCATCCGCGTGGGGCGCAACAACCGCCAGAACGACCAGCTGACGCTGCGCGAGGCCGCCAAGGGCGACCTGTGGCTGCACGCGCAGAAGATCCCCGGCTCGCACGTCATCGTCTCCACCGGCGGGCAGCCCGTCAACGCGCAGACGCTGCACGAGGCCGCCATGCTCGCCGCCTACTACTCCCAGTCGCGCGCGGGCAGCAACGTGCCGGTCGACTACACGACCGTCAAAAACGTCAAAAAGCCCGCCGGGGCAAAGCCCGGCATGGTGATCTACGACCACTACAACACCGCCTACGTCACGCCCGACCCGGAGTTGGCGAAGCGTTTGAAAATAGATGAAAATCGATGAAACAATAGGAAATTGGAGGAATTTTTATGTCCAAAATCAAGTTTATCACAGACTCCGCCGCGGACATCCCGGCGGAGCTGGCAAAAGAGCTCGGCATTCAGGTCATCCCCTTCCCCATCCACATGGAGGGCCGCGACCTGCTCGACGGCGTGGATATGACGCGGCAGGAATTCTACGCGGCCATTGAAAAAGCGTCCGAGATCCCCGTGCACGCGCAGCTGACGCCGTTCCAGCTCGAGGAGGTCTTCACGCAGGCGTACACTGAGGGCTACACCGATATCATCTACACCTCGATCAACTTCAAGGGCAGCGCGACCGGCAACAACGCGATCTTAGCGCGCGAGAGCCTGTATGAGGCGCATCCCAAGGCGCGCGAGGCGATGCAGATCCACATCCTCGACTCGAAGTCCTACACCTTCGCCTACGGCTACGCCGTCGTGGAGGGCGCGAAAAAAGCCGCCGCGGGCGCGGCGGTGGACGAGGTGCTGGACTTCATGCGCGACTGGCTTGACCACATGAAGATTCTCTTCGCGACCTACGACCTGCGCTTTGCGCGCAAGTCCGGTCGCGTCTCCGCGGCGGCCGCGATCGTCGGCGGTGCGCTCGGCATCTGCCCGATCATGAGCTTCCCGAACGGCGAGTCCAAGGTCTGCGCAAAGGTACGCGGCGCAAAGGCCGTCGTCCCGCAGATGTGCAAGATGCTCGCCGCCGAGGCCGACCCGGACGCGCCGTATCTCGTCATCAACGCGGCGCTGCCCGACCGCAATCAGGAGATTCTGGAGCGCGCGAAGGCCGTGATGGGCCGCGACCCCGCCTATGTCTTCGAGATCGGCGGCGTCATCACCATCAACGCCGGCCCCCAGGTCGTCGGCGTCGTGTTCCGGGAGAAATAAGCAGATATTACGCAAGCCGCCCGGCTTAGTGCCGGGCGGCTTTTTTTGCAGAAATCTCACGGCGCATCGCCGGAATTTTTTGGTTCCTGCGGCCTTTTGAACTTCTCCAGAATCTGCTGATAGAGCAGCTTGCAGTCGCGCTGCGTGCTGTCGAAGACGCCCGCGCGGTGCAGGTTCACGACGATGCGCGCAAACAGCGGCCCGAGCAGGATGCCCCAGAAGCTCCACAGCTTCCAGCCCACGAACACGCAGCACAGCTCGGCAAACGCGCCGAGCCGCGGCGCGCTCTCGTCGCGGCGGCGGATCAGCAGCCGCTCCAGCAGGATTGCCGCATACGTCGCCAGCAGCCACAGGCCGGTGACCCAATGCCCCTGCACAAAGCTGTACACGCACCACGGCAGCAGCACCGTGCCGCCGCCGACGCAGGGCAAAAAGTCCAAAACGCCGAGCGCAATCGCCAAAACAGCGCGGTACTGCACATCCAGAATGGCAAACGCCGCAAGGCACGTCACCATCACGCCCGCCGCGCGCAGTACGCCGCGCAGCAGATACCCGCCGAACGCCGCGCGGATCACGCGCAGCACGTGCGAGATTGTTCGGTTTTTCTCCGCGCCGAGCCGTGCGGCAAGGCGCGCCGACCTGTCCGGGAAGTCCTGACTCAAAATGCACGCGCTCATCGCCAGCACGAGCAGGAACATCAGCGCCTGCGGCGCGTACCTCGCAAGGCCGGACAGCCAGCCGAGCAGGCGGGGCCGCAGCTCCTCCATCACCCCGGCCAGCGACTGCGTGAGCGCGTCCACAATCTGCAACGCGCGGCCGCGCAGCGCCCCGTCGCCCCGGAACAGGCGCGCCGCAACGCGCTGCGCCGTCTCCCGCGCCGCGTCCAGGATCATCGCCCAGTCGGCGGTGAGCTGCCGCAGCTCCGTGACCAGCTCCCATGCCAGCCAGACGAGCACGGCAATCGCCGCCAGAAACGTTAAAATCACAAGCGTATAGGACGCTACGCGCCGGACGCCCGGCCGGCTGCCGCCGATGCGCCGGACGGCCGGCTCCATCGCGCGCGCGAAGAAATAGGCCAGCAGGAACGGCCCGAAAATCAAAAGCGCGGGCCGGTAGAGCAGCACGGCGAGCACAACGCCCACCACTACAATGCAAAGCCGGATCGCAAGCCGTTTTCCCGCGCCCTTCGTCTGCATATCGCCGCCCCCTTCGCCCGCCGTGTAGTTGGTTCGATTATAGCACGCGGCGCAGGCCGTTGCAAACGCTATCTGCATTCTTCAGAAAAAAATTACACATCCTCCCATTGAAAGGGGGAATGTGTCATGGAGCGCAAACCGAAACCGGAGCGGTCGCCCGACGGGCCCGAGATTCTGCGCATCTCCGACCCGGCGCTGCCGGTGGTGAGCGGCGCGGTCGTGCCGCCGGACGCCGAGGGCGAGGACGCGCGGCTCGGCATGGACCGCAACCGCGCGCTGCTGATGCTCGGCGCACGGCAGAACGGAACCGGGATGCCGTTTTAATCCCGCGCTGCACACGCGGGCCGGGGTGGGCATAGAATGCTCTGGAGGCGCCCCGCGTCTCCAGACAAAATCGTGAGAGGACTCGATTCTATGTGTACCTGCAACACCTGCGGCTGTAACGCCACGCTGTTCCCGTCGTTCACCATTCCGTCCGTCCGGCTCTGCTGCTGCACCTGCGGCACAGGCAGCCAGACCGGCTACCCCGCTCGCACCACAGGCTGCGGCTGTGGTAGCACCACCCGCACCTCGAACTGCGGCTGCGGCACCACCACCCGCACCTCGAACTGTGGCTGTGGCACCACTGCCCGCACCTCGAACTGTGGCTGCGGCGGCTCCGCCCGCACC
>CAZYZQ010000022.1:0-5088 GCA_964652075.1 uncultured Oscillospiraceae bacterium | reverse complement strand
CTGTGGCACCACTGCCCGCACCTCGAACTGTGGCTGCGGCGGCTCCGCCCGCACCTCGAACTGCGGCTGCGGCGATACGGCCACCCGCACGGGCGTCTGCCCCTGTGAGACGGCTGCGACGCTGGCCCAGCAGCTCGCGCGCCTGACCGGCTCTGCCGGCACGACCTGCTGCACCACCTGCCGCTGAGCAAGCCCACACGCCGCCTCCGGGCGGCGTACATAGGAACATACCCCTGTCCTCTCGCCCCGCCCGCCAAAACCGGGCGGGGGTTTCTTCTCTCTGGAAGCGCGTACAAGCAGGCACGCCGCCGGGACGCACCCTCGATAGAACAGCTCCTCGCTAAGCTCCCCCCCAGTGGGGGAGCTTAGCGGGGGATACGGTCTGTGGAACGGCTCAGCAGAATCTCGCTGCATCCCGCGCCCGGCCTACGCAAAACCGCCGCCCGGCAGGAAAGCCGGGCGGCGGTCATTTCAGCGTTTTTTCTTCTTTTGCGGCTTCTCCGGCTCGGGCTTCAGGCGGCCGTGGGCCTCCAGCCAGCCCTCGAGCTTGATGTACGGGAACGCGCAGGCGATCACCACGGCAGCAAACGGGAATGCCACCTGCCAGAGGTGGAACTTTTTGAGATACCCCCACACGGCGAAGCCCGCCGCGATCACGCAGCAGATCGCAACAATCCACACCAGCACGCGCATCCAGCGGCGGAAGCGCGACTCGATGCGATCCTCCGCGCTCGGGTCGGGGAGCGTGTAGCCGCTCTCTGCCAGATGCGCGTCATACGGCTTGCGCAGGCACGTCCAGACGCCCTGCGTGCCGCACACCTCCCATTTCTGACAGCCGAAGGCGCGCAGCGCCGCGTCGGCGTCCGGCGGCAGGATGGTCATGCGGTGGCGGTAGCGCGCGGCCTCGTCCCGCGCAAAGCGGCAGGATATGCGTCCGAGCGTCCGGAGCTGCCACCCCTGCTCGGACTGGCGGTCAAAAAACTGCTCGCGCTCTTCCAGCTGCCACGGCCAGAAAAAGGCGCGTATTTTCTTCTCCATACTCAGGCCCTCACTTTTTCCGGCTGCGCGCGCGCAGCACGAAGTACAAGATCACCCACAGCACCAGAAACGCCGCCAGCGCCGCCACAAGGTAGAGCATCGTGCTGTTGCGGCTACTGCTGCGCGAAGGTGCCTCCGGCTCTGCCTCGGGCTGTTCCGGCTCGTCCGGCGCAGACGGGTCTGCCGGATCCGGCTGCCCGTCCGGCTCCTCCGGCGTGTCCGGCGTCTCAGGCGCGTCCGGCGCGGGAACCTTGCCCTCAGCCAGCAGCGTGTCGAAATTTTCAAAGCCGTAGTCCAGCAGCTGCGAAGTCTCGACAAAGTGGCCGTAGCGCTCCTCGCCGCCGACCAGCTCCGTGTTCGGCGCGCCGCAGACAATGGACAGCAGCCGGTGCCCGTCCTGCCGCGCCGTCACGATCAGGCAGCGGCCAGCGGGCGTCGTGAAGCCGGTCTTGACGCCCTCGATGCGCTCATCGAGGTAGGTATAGCCGACGGTGTAGCTCGAGGTCATGTAGTTCGACGAGTGCAGCTCGCGCGCGTCGGACAGGTTCGTGGCGGGGATCGTCGTGTCCGCCGTCGTGCAGATCTCCCAGAACGTCTCGTTCGCAATCGCGGCCTCCGTGATGCGCCGCAGGTCATCGACGGTCGTGTAATGGTTCTCGTCGTGCAGGCCGTGGGTGTTGGCAAAGTGCGTGCCCGTGCAGCCAAGCTCCGCCGCCGTCTCGTTCATGAGGTCCACGAATTCATCGATCGACCCGGACACCGCCTCCGCCGCGACGTTGCATGCCTCGTTCGCGGAGATAATCAGGATGCACGCCAGAAGATCCACCGCGCGGATCTCCTCGCCGCCCTGCAGATACGCCGTCGAACCGGCGGGATCGATGCCCGAGACGGCCCCGGCCGAGACGTAGATTTTCTCGCTCCACGCGTCGTTCGCATCCGCCCACTCGGCAAACAGGTAGCCGGTCATTATCTTCGTCAGGCTTGCCGGGAAGACCTGCGCGTCCGCGTTCTCACTGTAGAGGATCGTGCCGGAGTCCAGATCCACCAGCATGGCCGCCTTCACGTCCAGAACCGGCCCGTCCGCGAGGACGGGCACGGCCAGCGCCAGCAGGATCACAAGCGCCAAAAGCGCACAGCTTGCTCGTTTCAATCACAATCATCCTTTCTTTTCCATGGTACATTCTACCGCCTGCCGCACAAAAAAGCAAGCCGTCCCTGTCGGGCGGCTTGCTTTTTTAGAATTTATTCATCTTTACGGGGAAACTCAGTATTTCAGCACCGCGCCTTCGGAGGCGGGGGCGACCATTTTGGCGTAGCGGGCGAGGTAGCCGGTTTTGACCTTCGGCTCGGGGCAGACCCAGTTCTCGCGGCGCTCGTTCAGAACGGACTCCGGCACATCGAGCGAAATCCTGTGGTTCGGGATGTCAATGGAGATCTGATCGCCCTCCTCGACCAGCGCGATGATGCCGCCCATGGCCGCCTCGGGGCAGACATGGCCGATGGCCGCGCCGCGCGTTGCGCCGGAGAAGCGGCCGTCCGTGATCAGTGCGACGGAGCTGCCGAGCCCCATGCCGACGATGGCGGAGGTCGGGTTCAGCATCTCGCGCATACCCGGGCCGCCCTTCGGGCCTTCGTAGCGGATGACAACGACGTCGCCCGCGACGATCTTGCGGTCGTAGATCGCGGCGATGGCGTCCTCCTCGGAGTTGAAGACGCGCGCGGGGCCGGTGTGCACCATCATCTCGGGCGCGACGGCGCTCTGCTTGACGACGCAGCCGTCCTCGGCCAGGTTGCCGAACAGCACCGCGATGCCGCCCGTCGCGAGGAACGGCTTGTCCAGCGGGCGGATTGTCTCGGGGTCGAGGTTCACAACGTCCGCGAGGTTCTCGCCGACGGTCTTGCCCGTGACGGTGAGCAGGCTCGTGTCGAGCAGGCCGCCCTTTTCCAGCTCCTTCATGACGGCCCCGACGCCGCCCGCCAGTTCGAGATCCTCCATGAACGTGTCGCCCGCGGGCGCCAGATGGCAGAGGTTCGGGGTCTTGGCGTTGCACTCGTTGACCATCTCGAGGTCGATCTTCACGCCCGCCTCATGCGCGATGGCCGGCAGGTGGAGCATCGTGTTCGTCGAGCAGCCGAGCGCCATGTCGACGACCTCGGCGTTGTGGAACGCCGCCGCGGTCATGATATCGCGCGGGCGGATGTTCTTCTTGACCAGCTCCATGATCTGCATACCGGTCTTCTTGGCCAGACGGATGCGGGCGGAGTACGGCGCGGGGATCGTGCCGTTGCCACGCAGCGCCATACCGATGGCCTCGGTCAGGCAGTTCATGGAGTTCGCGGTGTACATGCCCGAGCACGAGCCGCACGACGGGCAGGCGTTCTCAATGTAGTCCTCGACGCCCGCTTCGTCCAGCGTGCCGGCCTTGTACGCGCCGACGGCCTCAAACATGTGGCTCAGGCAGGTGCGGCGGCCGTCCTTCAGGTGGCCGGCGAGCATCGGGCCGCCGGAGCAGAAGATCGTCGGGATATTGAGCCGCGCCGCGGCCATCAGCAGGCCCGGGACGTTTTTGTCGCAGTTCGGGATCATGACCAGGCCGTCGAACTGGTGCGCGATGGCCATGCATTCGGTGGAGTCGCAGATCAGGTCGCGGGTCACGAGGGAATACTTCATACCGACATGGCCCATGGCGATGCCGTCGCAGACGGCGATGGCCGGGAACTCAATCGGCGTGCCGCCGGCGGCGCGGATGCCCGCCTTGACGGCCTCGGAGATCTTGTCAAGATTCATATGGCCCGGGACGATCTCGTTATAAGAGCAGACGACGCCGATCAGCGGACGGTCCATCTCCTCCTTCGTCAGGCCCAGCGCGGCAAACAGCGACCGGTTCGGCGCGCGCTCCACGCCCTGCGTCACATTGGAAGACAGCATAAATAATCGCTCCTTTATGAGAATATAAAAATCTGAGTTTTTCAAACTTCTGAGACTATCTTACCGGCTGCACGGCGAATTGTCAAATAAAATCGTCGGCAATGCCAGTTATCCACAGTGCAGGGAAAAAATCGGAATTTCAAAATCGTAAATCAGGAGCCGTCCGCAAGGACGGCCGGTAGGAAGGATTAACTGTAGGGCGGGGGCTTGCCCCCGCCGGCGGGACGGCGTGTGGGCTTCGGAAATCTCCGGCGAATTCGTACCCGCCTGCGTCATATGCGGCGGGGCAAGCCCCCGCCCTACGGGAGTGTGCAAATTACGTACCATTCTCCAAATAACGGGTAGGGGCGCTACCCCGTGTGCGCCCACGTACGAGAACCCGCCGCGCCTCCAATAGAACAGCCTCGAAAGCGCCCCGGAGGGGGAGCTGGCGGCGATAGCCGACGCCTCGGCCTAATGGAAATGGCCTTGGCACGCCCCGCCTGAAGATGCGGGGTGTGAAGGGGGATGCGGTAGGGATTTACAAAAGGAACATGGTTCCGGCGAATTCGTAAAATCCAAGTCTCTGCATTCCAATCGTAACATTTGATCTCGCGCGAGGTCATCCCCCTTCTGTCACGGGGGGAAGGCTCTATTGGAGGATTGTGCAAAAATCCGGTGCATCTCCGGGCGACCGCGCACTCTGCATCTTTATTGCAGAGCGTCCCGAGGCCCGTTCCTTTGGGCCGAGGGTAGGGTCGCCCCTACGGTTCTATCGATGGCGCGGCGGATTCCTGCCCAACGGGTAGGGGCGCACCTATGTGTGCGCCCGGCGGTAGGGGGTACGGATTCGCCGGGGCCGGTGCAAAATGGTAGATTCCCCCGCGTGGGCGGACACACAGGTCCGCCCCTACGGTTTTATAGGAAGCTTCCCCGTATACGGGGCGCGTACCGAAAAACCGCCCCGCCCGTTTCGGGGCGGGGCGGTTTGGGGAAATCGGTGATTATTTGGAGGCGCTGTCGAGGCCGGAGTCGCCTGCGTCGGCGTCCTTCCAGAGCATCTCGTTGCGCAGCTTCTCGCCGACGGTCTCCAGCGGGTGCTTGGCCAGCATCGCGCGCTTGGAGTTGAAGAAGGTGCGGCC
>CAZYZQ010000021.1:22822-24532 GCA_964652075.1 uncultured Oscillospiraceae bacterium | reverse complement strand
GACATGCGCTTCTATGTCGAGCGCTGCGAGTCCATGCGCAACTTTGCCAACAAGATCTGGAACGCCAGCCGCTTTGTGATGATGAACCTCACCATCGACAAGAACGAACTGCCCGCACCGGAGCGTTTGGAGATGGAGGATCGCTGGATCCTGTCCAAGCTCAACGCGCTGATCCCCGAAGTGACGGAAAACCTCGAAAAGTACGAGCTGGGCATCGCCGTCCAGAAGGTCTATGACTTCATCTGGGACACGTACTGCGACTGGTATATCGAACTGACCAAGGCGCGCCTGTATGGCGAGAACGAGGAGAGCAAGACGGCCGCGCAGCAGGTTCTGCTGTACGTGCTCGATCAGCTTCTGCGGCTTTTGCATCCGTTTATGCCGTTCATCACGGAGGAGATCTGGCAGGCACTGCCGCATGAGGGCGACCTGCTGATTACAAGCAGCTGGCCGGTCGTGCGCCCAGAGCTGACCTTTAAGGACGACGAGGACGCGATGGAGATCATCATGAACGCCATCCGCGCCATCCGCAACCGCCGCGCAGAGATGAACGTCGCCCCCTCCAAGAAGACGACACTCTATGTCCAGACGCCGCACGCCGACAGCTATCGCCGCGGCGAGGCCTTTGTGAAGAAGCTGGCCTACGCCGAAGAGCTGGTGCTCTGTGACGCGGAGCCGGAGGGGCATGAGGATATGGTCATGACCGTCACGGCCGAGGATAAGCTCTATATGCCGCTCAACCAGCTTGTGGATATTGAGCAGGAGTTGGCACGTATCGCGAAGGAAAAGGACAAGGCGCAGAAGGATCTGGCCCGCATTGAGGCGAAGCTGAACAACCAGGGCTTCCTCTCCAAAGCGCCGGAAAACGTGGTGCAGGGCGTGCGTGAGAGCGCCGAAAAAGCCCGCCGTCTGCTCTCGCAGCTGGAGCAGAGCGAGCAGCGGCTGAAGAAGTGATGACAGCTGCGGAAGCGCTCGACTGGATCCACTCCCGCAGAAAATTTGCCAAATTGCCGGGGCAGGCGCGCATCTGCGCGCTTCTGTCCCGGCTTGGCAATCCGCAGGACAGGCTGCAATACATCCATATTGCGGGGACAAACGGCAAAGGGAGTACTGCGGCCATGCTCGAGCGGATGTTCCGCACAGCAGGGTATCGCACGGGCCTTTTTACCTCGCCGTTTTTGCTGCATTTCTCCGAGCGCATGCAGTTCTGCGGACAGCCGATTCCCGAGCCTGATCTGGCGCGCATTACGTCGCTTGTCCGGCAGGCGGAGGAAGTCTGCGAGGCAGCGGGCGGCGAGCCAGCCAATGAATTTGAGATTGTCTGTGCCATCGGGTTCTGCTGGTTCTGGGAGAAGCAGTGCGAGATTGTAATTCTGGAAGCCGGAATCGGCGGCCTGCACGATTCGACCAATGTCATCCCTGCGCCGCGCTGCGCCGTGATTACGTCGATTTCGCTCGATCACACGGCGATGCTCGGCGATACAACCGCGCAGATCGCCGCACAGAAGGCCGGGATCCTCAAGCCCGGCTCCATGCTGGTCACGCCCATATCTCAGGATGCGGCGGCAACACCTGTGCTGCTCGCGGCCGCAAAAGCCGCGGGCTGTCCGGCAAATCTGGCGCCGCAGGCGCAGGATGCAGTTCTTGCCGTCAACGGGACCACGTTCCGGCTGTACGGCCGCAGCTGGTATCTGCCGCTGCTCGGAGCGC
>CAZYZQ010000021.1:0-22722 GCA_964652075.1 uncultured Oscillospiraceae bacterium | reverse complement strand
GGGACCACGTTCCGGCTGTACGGCCGCAGCTGGTATCTGCCGCTGCTCGGAGCGCATCAGTTGGAGAACGCAAGCTGCGCCATCACCTGCGCGCGGCTGCTCGGATTGGCGGAGGACGCGATTGCACACGGGCTTCGGGACACGTTCTGGCCCGGCAGGCTTCAACTGGCTGACGCGCAGACCTTAATCGACTGCGGCCACAACATCGCCGGTATTTCCAGCTTGCTTTCCGCGTTACGGTACTATTTCCCGAAAAAAAAGCTGCACTTTCTTGTCGCCATGATGCACGACAAGGATCACGCATCATGCCTGCGCCTGCTTGCGGGCGCCGCGGCACGCGTAACCGCAGTGGGGCTCGATATGCCGCGCGCAATGGAGCCTGATGCCCTCGCGGCAGAGGCTGCACGGGCCTGTTCCGATGTAGACTGGCTGCCAACGCTTTCGCAGGCGCTTTCGCGCCCCTGCGTGCCGGACGAGCTGCGCGTTGTATGCGGTTCTGTCTATCTGGCAGGGGAAGCGCTTGCCTATTTTTCGGAAAACCCGTCCCTTTGACAAAATCATCAAAGCAATTTTTTCTATAATAGACGTACAGCTATTTTGCTGTGCGTCTATTTTTTATATTCAGGAGTGATACAAATGAACCTGACCAGCTTTTTGCAGGAAAAACAGCTGACAATCCTGCTGCGCGGCGAAATTGACCACCATACCTCAAAAGAAACAATCGCGCAGATCCGTGCAAAGATCGACAGCTATCTGCCGCAGGTCTGCATTCTCGATTTTGAGGAAGTCGGCTTTATGGACTCGAGCGGGATTGCGGTTGTCATCAACACGATCCGCCATATGCGCGAGGTTGGCGGGCGGCTGCTGCTGCAAAACATCCCGCCGCAGCCGCTGCGCGTGCTGCGAACGGCGGGCATTGAGAAGATTGCAGAGCTGCACGAAAGGAGTGAACAGCATGGATAACCACGTCTGCTTCCAGTTTCCGAGCCGCTCGGAGAACGAGCGCTTTGCGCGCGCGGCGGTCGGCAGCTTTGTCGGACAGCTGGATCCCACACTGGAAGAACTTGAGGACATCAAAACGGCCGTCTCCGAGGCTGTCACAAACTGTATTGTCCATGCCTATCCGAATACCTGCGGACTGATCCAGCTCCGTGTAGGGCTTCTCAGAGGCAATACGGTGGAAATTCTGGTGCGTGACCGCGGCGTCGGGATTCCGGACGTCAAACAGGCCATGCAGCCGATGTACACAACCGGCGGCGCGGATCGCTCCGGTATGGGCCTGACCATCATGTCGCAGTTCATGACGAGGCTGGAGCTGTGCTCTGAGCCGGGGAAGGGGACGCTCGTGCGGATGCAGCGCGTCCTGCGCGGTGGGAGCAATCGCTTGTGACACGTGAAGAACTGATTGCGGCAGCACAGAAGGGCGACAGCGCGGCAACTGAGCGGCTGGTGCAGGAAAACACCGGCCTGATCTGGTCGGTTGCGCGCCGGTTTCTCGGGCGGGGCGTCGAGGCGGACGACCTGTTCCAGCTTGGCTGCGTCGGCTTTCTCAAGGCGGTTGCCGGGTTTGACCCGGCCTTTGGCACGCAGTTCTCGACGTATGCCGTGCCGAAAATCTCCGGCGAGATCCGGCGCTTTCTGCGCGATGACGGGACAATCAAGGTCTCCCGTACGCTCAAAGAGCGCGCCATGCAGATCCGTATGTGCCGCGAACGCCTGACAGGCCGCCTTGGCCGCGAGCCGACGCTGCTTGAGCTCAGTGAGGAGAGCGGGCTGGCGCCAGAGGAGATTGCAAATGCGGAAACTGCAACCGCCGGGCCGGAGTCGATCCAACGCGAAAGCGGGGAGGACGGGTTTTCGCTTGAGGATGTGCTCTGCACGGACGGCATGGAAGACGAGATTCTGGACCGTCTGTCCCTTCAGGAGGCGCTGCACACGCTGCCGGAGCGGGAGCGCACCATCCTGCAGCTTCGCTATTTCCACAGCCTGACACAGGAGCAGACCGCACGCATTGTCGGCGTCAGCCAGGTGCAGGTAAGCCGTCTGGAGAAAAAGGCGGTTGCGCTGCTTCGATCCAGACTATAATTCCCGAGGCTGTCGAAATTTGTGCTTTACCTTGTCGGCAAAATACGCTAAAATAAAGGCAACGATTGCGAATTTCGACAGGAGAACCAACATGACCGAACAGGAGAACGCACGATTTCGCGCGGCCAGACGGGCCGTAATTGCACAACAATACAGCGATCTGAATCCGGAACAGCGCAAGGCTGTCCTGACAACCGAAGGGCCGCTGCTGCTGCTGGCCGGCGCAGGCAGCGGAAAGACAACCGTTCTGATCCACCGCATTGCCAACCTCATCCGGTTCGGCACCGGGGCGCAGACGGATGAAATTCCCGCCTTTGTATCTGAGACAGATGTTGATTGGCTGGAAGCCTATGCCGCGCACCCGACGGAGGAGGGGCGGCAGCGCGCCGAGCTTCTTTGCGCCTGCCGCGCGCCCGCACCATGGAACATCATCGCCATCACCTTTACCAACAAAGCGGCGGGCGAACTGAAAGACCGTCTTGCCGCGCAGCTCGGAAGTGAAGCGAACGACGTGTGGGCCATGACATTCCATTCCGCCTGCTGCCGGATCCTGCGCCGCTATATCGACCGGCTGGGCTACGACAGGAGCTTTACCATCTACGATACAAGCGACGCGGAGCGCGTCGTCAAGGATATCCTGAAGGAGCAAAATCTCGACGAAAGATCTTTTCCGCCGCGCATGGTGCTCTCAGTCATCAGCCGTGCCAAGGACAAGATGCAGGGACCGAAGGCGTTTTCCTGCGACCCGAACGTCGGCAGCGACTTCCGTCTTGAAAAGATTGCCCACATTTATGAGGCCTATCAGTCCCGTCTGGAAACTGCCAGCGCCGTGGATTTCGACGATATCATTCTTCTGACCGTGCGCCTTTTGCAGGAGCATGCGGATGTGCGGGAGTACTACCAGCAGAAATTCCGTTACGTGTTGATTGACGAGTACCAGGACACGAACCACGCCCAGTATCTGCTTGCCGCGCTGCTTGCAGGCCACTACCAGAACATCTGCGTGGTCGGTGACGATGACCAGAGCATTTACCGCTTCCGCGGCGCGACGATCGCCAATATCCTCGACTTTGAAACGCAGTACCCGGGCGCGCAGACGATCCGTCTGGAACAGAATTACCGCTCCACCAAACGGATTTTACAGGCGGCCAACGCTGTGATCGCGAATAATATCGGCCGGAAGGGAAAGAATCTCTGGACGGAAAACGACACCGGTGAGCCGATTCTGGTCTATGAGGCCTACAACGAATCGGACGAGGCGAATTTCGTCGCGGGCAAAATTTTCAGCCTCGCGCAGAGCGGCAGCTTCCGCGACTGCGCCGTGCTTTACCGCACCAACGCCCAGTCAAACGCGTTGGAATATGCCTTCAAGCGAAATGGTGTGCCGTACCGCATCATCGGCGGCACACGCTTCTTCGACCGCGCGGAGGTCAAGGATATGCTGGCCTATCTGTGCGTCATCAACAACCGCGCCGATTCACTGCGGCTGCGCCGGATCATCAATGTCCCGGCGCGCGGCATCGGCGCAAAAACGCTTGAAATGGCGGAGCGGCAGGCGGCCAGCGCCGCGCTTCCGCTCTACAGCGTCATTTCCACCCCTGGCAACTACCCCTGTCTGGACAAGGCTGCCGGGAAGCTGACGCAGTTCTGTGCGCTGATTGAGGACTGCGCTGCGCTGTTGGAGACGCTGCCGCTGGATGCGTTTTATGAAGAATTAATGATCCGCACGGGCTATCTCTCAATGCTGGAAAACAAGAACGACATTGAGAGCCGCACCCGCGCCGAGAACGTGCGCGAATTAAAATCGAGTATCGTGACCTATATGGAGAGCACCGATACGCCGACACTTGCGGGTTTCCTCGAGGAAATTGCGCTTTATACGGATATCGAACAGTATGACCCGGAGGCCGATGCCGTCGTCATGATGACCATGCACAGCGCAAAGGGGCTGGAATTCCCACATGTATTTCTTGCCGGCATGGAGGAAGGGCTGTTCCCCGGCGCGCGTGCCATCGGCGAACCGGACGAGATGGAGGAGGAGCGGCGGCTGTGTTATGTCGCAATCACGCGCGCCAAAAAGAGCCTGACGCTCACACACGCAAAGCAGCGCCTGCTCTATGGCCGGACCAGCTTTAACCGGCCCTCACGCTTTTTGGGGGAAATTCCCGAGGAATGCCTGTCGGTACACCACCGCGCCGAAAAGCCGCGCGAAGCGCCCGCCAGACGTGTTGTGACAGGCGGGTTCTCGAAACCGGTGCAGCGCGTAGTTCGCGAAGCGCCGACACAGTTCGCAAAGGGCGATACCGTCCGGCATGCCGCGTTTGGCAGAGGGCTGATCCTGGCCTGTACGCCGATGGGCAATGACGCGCTGCTTGAGGTTGCGTTTGATGACAAAGGCACCAAAAAGCTCATGGCGCGTTCCGCGGCGGCACACATGGAAAAAATCGGATAGGGACTTGCCCGGCGCGCATATGCTCCCGCTGAGGGGGGATGGCTTATGCGCAGAAAGCGTCGTTGGAAATGGCGGATTTTGCTGATTCTCCTCATTCTGCTCGCGAGCTTCATCGCACTGCGTATCCGCCTCGGTCCGATCATGGAGGAGCTGGCCTGCGCACAGGTCGCAAGCGTGCTTTCCGATCTGATTAACGACGCCGTCTCTGAGGAACTGGCGGAGCATGAGATCGAATATGAAAGTATCATCACATTCCAAAAAAACGAGCAGGGCGGCATCACCGCGCTGCAGACCAATATGGCGCGCGTCAACGCGCTTCGAACAGAGACAGTGCAGTGTATCAATGACCGCACCGACAGTATGCCGATCGACCAGCTCGGCGTTCCGCTGGGGAATCTGGCCTTTCCGGAGCTGTTTGCCGGGCGGGGGCCGAAAATCCCCATCCGCCTGATCGCCGTCGCAGACTCAGACGCGCAATTTTACAATGACTTTTCCGCTGCCGGGATCAATCAGACGCTGCATCGGATTATCCTTCGTGTGGAGCTGACGGCAACCATCCTGACGCCGACCGGCATGTGTACCGTCAAGGCCTCAGGGGATGTGATCGTTGCAGAAACCGTCATTGTCGGCTATGTGCCGGATAGCTTTACCAATATCGGCCTTGACCGTTAGAAAGGACAAAGGAGCATGGACCCAAAACAGGAAATAGAGCAGCTGACCAGTACACTGGAGCACCACAACTACTGCTATTACGTGCTGGACTGCCCGGAGATTGCAGATTATGAATATGACCTGATGCTGCGCCGTCTGGAGGAGCTGGAGGCACAGTACCCGGAGTATGCATCCGACGTCTCGCCCACACGGCGAGTCGGCGGCGCGGCGCTCAGCCAGTTCCAGCAGGTAACGCATCAGGTGCCGATGGAGAGCCTGCAGGATGTCTTCTCCGGCGAGGAGCTGGCGGCCTTCGGTACGCGCATCTCGGAATCTGTACAGGGGCCGGAATACACAGTGGAACCGAAGATTGACGGCCTGTCCGTCCAGCTGGAATACATCGACGGTGTGTTTGTGCGAGGCGCAACGCGCGGCGACGGGCTGGTGGGGGAGGACGTGACCGAAAACCTCAAGACAATTCGCTCGATCCCCATGCGTTTGGAAAACGCGCCGCACCGGCTGATTGTGCGCGGCGAAGTCTTTATGCCAAAGTCTGTATTTCATGCAATCAACGAGGCGCGCGAGGCGCGCGGGCAGGCCCTGATGGCAAATCCCCGCAACGGCGCGGCCGGCTCTCTGCGCCAGCTTGACCCAAAAATTGCCGCAAAACGTCATCTGGACATTCTGATTTTCAACCTGCAATTTGTGGAAGGGAAAACGTTTGAAACACACTCTGAGACGCTGGATTATCTCTCTTCTCTGAAGTTCAAGGTTATCCCGTACCGTCTCTGCACGGACATGGCACAGGCAGAGCGCCTGATTGCCGACATCGGCGAGCACCGCGACAGCTATTCCTACGACATTGACGGCGCTGTCGTCAAGCTAAACCGTCTGTCCGAGCGGGAGCGTCTCGGCAGTACCGCAAAATTTCCCCGTTGGGCCGTTGCATACAAATATCCGCCTGAGATCAAGCAGACAAAGCTTCTGGATATTGTTGTGCAGGTTGGTCGCACAGGCGTCCTGACGCCGAAGGCTGTCGTTGCGCCGGTCCGCCTGGCCGGCACAACCGTCTCCAATGCGACGCTGCACAATCAGGATTTCATCACCCAGAAGGATATCCGGATTGGCGATACCATCCGCATTCGAAAAGCAGGGGAGATCATCCCGGAAATCCTGGAGGTTGTGCCGGAGCTTCGTCCGGCGGACGCCGTGCCGTATACGCTGCCGAGCCATTGCCCGATCTGCGGCGCACCGACCGAGCGCGACGAAAGCGGCGCAGCCACACGCTGTACCGGCATTGAGTGCCCGGCGCAGCTGGTGCGCAATCTCATCCACTTTGCCTCACGCGACGCAATGGATATTGATGGCGTGGGCGAGGCCGTTGTGGAAGGTCTGGTTTCCGAGGGGCTGATTACAACCCCGGCTGACCTGTACGACCTGACGGAAGCTTCACTCAGCGCACACGGCGACGCGCTGCATATGCAGAAAAAATCGATCCAGAATCTGCTCTCAGCGATCGAGCACAGCAAAGCTCAGGATTTGAGCCGCCTTCTGTTTGCGTTTGGCATCCGGCAGGTAGGAGCAAAGGCCAGCAAGGCGCTTGCTATGGAATTCGGTACGCTGGATGCGCTGATGGCGGCGGATATCGACACCTTAACCGCGATCCGTGATATCGGCGCAACAACCGCGCAGAGCCTTATAGACTGGTTTGCAAATCCGCAGTCGCAGCACCTGATCCGCCGCCTGAAGGAAGCGGGCGTCAACATGTCCTGCTCGCTTTCAGTGGGGGATGCGCGTTTTGCAGGGTTGACATTTGTGCTTACCGGCACACTGACGTTCTTTAAACGGCAGGAGGCCGCGGCAAAAATCGAAGCGCTCGGCGGCAAGGCTGCCTCATCCGTTTCAAAAAAGACGAATTATGTCATTGCTGGAGAAAATGCCGGTTCAAAGCTGACAAAAGCGAACGAACTCGGTATTCCGGTTCTGACCGAACAGGAGTTTCTGGAGCTGCTCGGCGCTACACAGGAATCCGCGTCAAGCGATGAGACGTAGTCTTCACAGCCAACGGTTTCGCGGGAAGGAAATTCCATGTGAGTATCTGTGTGTATCACAGATTTGTGTGTTTCCATTGCACATCGCTCTGCACTTCCAAAAACCGGAATCCAGTGTTGAAACAACGCCCCGCAGGGGGCAGCGACTGGTGTTGGGTTCAACGCCACAAAATAAAAATTTTGTGGCGTTGAGAGCCGAATTTTCATGATTTAGACAAAGGATCGCACTTATGAACCAGTATCGGGACTGCCCGCAGATCCTGCGGGATTTTCTGGCCTACCATGAATCGATCAAGGGCCAATCTCAAAAAACCATCTCAGAATATCATCTGGACCTTCGGATGTTCTTGCGCTTTATGAAGCTGATGAAATCCGAAATGCCGTATGACACCGATCTTGATCTTATCGATATTCGCGATATTGACCTCGCATTCATCAAGTCCATTACATTGAGCGACATTTACGACTTTCTGTCGTTTCTGGCCAACGACCGCGTCAAGCAGCCCGGCTCCAGCTATGCCTCAGCCGGCATCGGCGCCGCTGCGCGTGCGCGCAAGCTGTCTGCCATCAAATCATTCTATAAATATCTGACGGTTCGCACCAAGCAGCTTGACGAGAATCCGGTTGCTGAGATGGAATTTCCGAAGCTGCGCAAAGCGCTTCCCAAATACCTGACCCTCACGCAGACGCAGGCGCTGCTGGAATCTGTGGCCGGCCCGAACGAGACGCGTGATCTTGCGATCCTGATGATCTTCCTTAACTGCGGCATTCGTATTTCAGAACTTGTTGGATTAAATATTTCCGATATAAACGAAGACCGTCTTCGTGTACTTGGGAAAGGCAACAAAGAACGTTTTGTTTACATGAGTGAGCTGTGCCAGACCGCTGTGCAGGAATACTTGGTGGAACGGGAAAAAATTGTTCTTTCAGACAATCGAGCGCTCTTCGGCTCGCGGGACCACAACCGCATCAGTGTCAGCGCGGTACATCGGCTGGTAAAAAAACATCTGGCGGCCGCTGGGCTGGACGCGACGCAGTTTTCGGCGCATAAGCTCCGCCACACCGCCGCAACGCTGATGCTCTCGGGCGGCGTCGATCTCAAAACTGTGCAGGAAGTGCTCGGCCATGAGCATCTGAACACAACGCAGATCTATACACATATCGAAAGCACCGAGCTGAAAATTGCGGCCGAGGCCAATCCCCTCGCCCATTTGCAGCTGCATCATGATGAAGAAAAGCCCTGAACAGCAGCGCGCCGGAATTTGTCCGGCGCGCTGTGCTGTTACATGTCCATAGAAGGATTCATAAAGTAGACATTCTTTTGATTCAAATTCTCGCGAAGCTTCTGCAATGCCTCCCCAAAGCGCTGGAAATGCACGACCTCGCGCTCACGCAGGAACTTGATGACGTCATTGACATCCGGATCGTCGGACAGGCGGAGAATATTGTCATAGGTGACGCGCGCCTTCTGCTCGGCGGCCAGATCCTCTGTCAGATCGGCAATCGGATCACCCTTGACGCCGATGCTTGCCGCCGTCCACGGGAAGCCGCTGGCAGCAGTCGGATAGATTCCAACAGTGTGATCGACGAAGTACGGCGCGAGATTGCTTTTCTCAATCTCATCCTCCTTGAGATTGCGCGTCAACTGATGGACGATGGCGGCGATCATTTCCAGATGCCCCAGCTCCTCCGTGCCGATATCGGTCAAAAGCCCCTTCTGCTCCGCAAACGGCATTGAATACCGCTGGCTCAAATACCGCAGCGAAGCGCCAAGCTCCCCATCCGGTCCTCCATACTGGGAAATGATGATCGATGCCAGCTGCGGGTTGGGGTGGGCGATTTTTACCGGGTATTGCAGCTTTTTTTCATATAAAAACATCAGTTTTCCTCCTTGCAGCCCTTCTGATCAGGGTTTTCCCACGGCCAGGGATCATGCAGCCAGTGATAGCCGCCGTCTTCTGCGCTGTCGCGCTGCAACAGCGGGCCGCACTGTGCCTCGTAGGCCGCACGCGCCTCTTTGGCAATCTGTGCATACTTCTCGTACATCTCTGCGGCTTCACTGTCGTCCGGATGCGTGTCGAGGTAGAGCCCCAGCTCTGCCAAAACAAAGTCGAGCGCTTGCAGCTGCGTTTTCAGCGTCGGGTTCTGAAACGCCGGGTTTGTCATCCCCATAAACGGCAGGTCCAGGCCCGGGAACAGCGTTCCGCGCGCAAGCGCCTTATTCTGATCGTATTTTGCCGCGCCTGTTCTCTGGAACGGCACGTAAGGATTTGCCAGCGGCGCGCAGGCCGGCAGGACGCCGGTCTGATCGGCCATGGTGCAAATGTCCTCCGTGCATTCGCATGTTAGCACCTTTTTCAACGGTATGCCTCCTGAATTCCGATTTTTCGGGGTTTCCCCCGGCTCATTCTATGCAATTCGGAAAAAAGCGTGCAAAAACGCGGCCCGGCCATGATCCGGACCGCGTTATTGTGCCGCTGCAAGGAGCTGCTTTGTATAGGGATGCTGCGGATTTGAAAAAAGATCTTCGACCGTGTTCTGTTCTACAATTTCCCCGGCGCGCATCACAAGCACGCGGTCACAGATCTGATAGACGACATTCAAATCATGGCTGATAAACAGATAGCTGAGCTGGTACTCCCGCTGCAGGTCGACAAGCAGGCGGAGAATCTGCGCCGCGATCGTCACATCCAGCGCGCTGACCGGCTCATCGGCAATCACGAGCTTCGGCTTTGTGATAATCGCAGCCGCAATTGAAACACGTTGGCGCTGGCCGCCGGACAGTTCCCACGGCTTCCGCGCAGCGTACTTTTCGTCCAGCCCGACGCGCTCCAGCATAGCGCGCACCTCTCTGCGACGTTCCTCGCGCTGCATCCCGCCCATCAGCCGAAGCGGCTCCTCCAGAATCCACTCGACACTGCGCCCCGGGTTCAGGCTCCCGTAGGCGTCCTGAAACACCATCTGTGGGTGCCGGGAGTGGTGAAGGATCTGGCCGGTGTAGTCCGGGTTCAGGCCCAGAATTGTCTTGGCCAGCGTCGATTTCCCGCAGCCGCTTTCCCCGACAAGGCCGACAATTTCGCTGCGCCCGATCGTAAAGCTGACGTCACGCAACACCTGACGCCGGTTCCCCTTTGCGCGCAGGATCGAGTGATCCTGCCGGTAAAAGCTGTCCACATGGGACACTTCCAAAATTGGTTCCACTTCTCACCCCTCCTGCCGCAGCGTCCGCTCCCGCGTGGGGATCGCGGCGATCAGCCGCTTTGTATATGCCTGCTGCGGATTCTGGAAAATCTGCTCAACCGGCCCAGCCTCAACAAATCTGCCGCCCTGCATCACCGCGACACGGGTACAGAGCTTGCGAACGACCTGTAAGTTGTGGCTGATGAACAGGATCGCCATGCCGGTGTCCTGATTCAGCTTGCGCAGCAACGCCAAAATCTGTGCCTGAATGGTCACATCCAGCGCCGTCGTCGGTTCGTCTGCAATCAGGAGCTTCGGCCGGCTGATGATTGCGGCCGCGATCATGACGCGCTGCAGCATCCCGCCGGACAGCTCATGCGGGTATTTATCATATAGCTCCTCCGGATTGGGAAGCTCTGTCTCCGCCATCGCTGCAAGCGCGCGGTCGCGCCGCGCAGAGCGGGGCAGGTCTGTATGAACGCGCAGCGACTCCTCTACCTGCGGGCCGATCCGCATCAGCGGGTTCAGACTTGTCATCGGTTCCTGAAAAACTACAGAGAATGCACTTCCCTGCCGCGCGCGAAGCGCCGGCTCCGGACAGGTCAAAAGATTTTCCCCGTCAAAGCGGATACTGCCGGTAATCTGCGCCTTCTCGCGGTTCAACAGCCCGCAGATGGCCATGGCTGTGACGGACTTCCCACTGCCGCTCTCTCCCACAAGGCCCACAATCTCTCCCTGATTGAGCGAAAAGGAGATGCCATGCACCGCCTCCGTTCCGTCATCACGAAACTGGATATTCAGGTTTTCCACTTCCAGCAGCGCCATATTTTGCACCTCAATTCCGCCGCGTTGCCTGCTGCAGCCCCTCGCTGAGCAAGCTCAGGCCCAGAATCAGCAGAACGATTGCAAGCCCGACACCAAGCGCATACCACGGCGCGCGCTGCAAAAAGATCTGGCTGTCGTCCAGCATCGCACCCAGACTTGCCTGCGGCGGCTGCACGCCGATGCCGAGAAAGCTCATGCTGGCCTCGCTCAAAATTGCATTGTTGAAGCCGATTGTCACAGCAGGCAGCAGCACCGGAACGGTGTTCGGCAGGATATGCCGGAAGATCACGCGGAAGTTCCCCGCGCCCATCAGGCGCGCACTGCTGGTGTAGCTCAAATTTCTGCACTTTGCAAACTCACTGCGAACAATGCGGGCAAAGCTTGGGATAAACAGGATCCCAAGCGCGAGAATGATGTTGTATGTCCCGCCGCCCACAACGCTGACCACGACCAGCGCCAAAAGGATGCTGGGAAACGCCGTAATCGCGTCGCATATGCGCGTCAGGATCGCATCCGGAACACCGCCGAAATAGCCGCACAGGCTGCCGATCAGGGTGCCGAAGAAGCACCCGATCGCGACGACACATACGCCGATCAGGAACGACGTGCCGATACCCTGCATCACGCGGCTGAAAATATCGCGGCCAAAATTGTCCGTTCCAAGCAGATGCCGGAAGGATGGCGGCAAAAACTTCTCGCCAAGCGCCGTCGGATCATACGGCGTCCAGAATATGCCGGCCACCGCAAGCAGCAGCATAAGCGCCGTAATCGTGCCGCCGATGTAAAAAAACGAGTTTTTCTTCATCCAGATCCCCTCCCTCAGCGAAGCCGGATACGCGGGTCAATCCACTGATAGAGCAGATCAGCGATGAAGTTCACAACAACAATCCAAGCGGCCAGGATCACGACAATCGCCTGCACAACCGGGAAATCCCGGTTGCCGATGCTCGCGAGCAGCAGCCGCCCGATCCCGGGAATATTGAACACCTGCTCGATGATAATGGAGCCGGTCATGATCTCCGCCGCTGAGACTGCCAGAAACGCGATGACCGGGATCAGGGCGTTTTTCACCACATGACGGCTCAGAACCGTTCGCCTCGCATTGCCGCGGCTGCGAGCCGTGCGGACATAGTCCTGCCCCAGCTCGTTCAGTACAGAGCCGCGCAGCATTTTCACCGTCATCGCGATGCGGGGAATAGCAATTGAGAGCGCCGGAAGAATCAGATACCCGATGCAGCCCCAAACGCTTTCCCGGAGCGGAACAAACGCTCCGGGCACAAACAGGCGCAGGATAAGCCCAAAGAGAAAACAGGCGAGGATTCCGAGGAAAAACGATGGAATGCTCATAACGATCTGATCGACTGCGGTGATAATCCGGTCAATCCATGTACGGCGCACGCTGCCCGTGAGAATGCCCAGCGGGATTGACAGGACAACGGTAAAGACAAACGAGATGAGCGTCAAAAGCGCCGTGACCGGCAGCTTATCGGCCAGCATCTCAGATACCGGAATGTGATAGCTGTAGCTCTGCCCCATATCGCCGCGCAAAAAGGCGGTCAGCCACTCCCAGTAGCGCACCGGAATCGGGCGGTTCAGCCCCAACTCTTCGCGCAGCGCGGCCTGTGCTTCGGGCGTCGCCTCCGTGCCAAGCAGCTTGGTAGTCGGGTCGCCCGGGATAATTTGAAATGCAAGGAAGGCGAGAAGCGAAACAATGAACAATGTAATAATGAGAGCAAGGATTTTTTTCAGGGCATATTTCATCTTCCCGCCTCCCTTCTTTTAGTAGTTTGGATCAGTCCTCAAAATACAGCGTGGACATATCCATGACATAGAGCGGATAGAACTGGAAGCCCTTGAGCTTCGGATTGATGGCGACAAAATCGGCCAGATCCTGCAGATACACATTGGCGGCAACGTCGCTGAGGATTTGCAGGCACTGCTTGTAATACGCCGTCTGTTCCGCATCATCCGTGCACGCCTGCGCAGCGGCATAGGCCGCGTCGTAGTCCGCGTTGTTCAGGCCAATCATGTTCTTCGGATTGTCCGAAACCCAGCGGGCCAGCAGGGCGCTTGCATTCAGTGTGCTGGCGTCAAAGCCAATCACGGTCGCTTCAAAATCGCGGCCCTGATAGACCTCATCCTGCCAGGTGCCCCAGTCAATCTTCTGGATCTTGGCCTCAACGCCCACTTTGGAGAGCTGTTCGGCCAGAATAATCGCGGCATTGACATGCGGGTCATAGTTGCTCGGCACCTTGATCGTGAAGCTCAGACCATCTGCATAGCCTGCCTCGGCCAGCAGCGCCTTGGCCTGCTCCGGGTCATACGGATAGGCGTCGGCCAGGCTGGCGTCGAAGTACTTGCCGAAATTCGGGTACATGGACGAGCCAAGCTTCGTGCCATGGCCGTCATAGCCCAGCTCGATGAGCGCGTCGACATCGACTGCATAGCACAGCGCCTTGCGTACCAGCTCGTTGTCAAACGGCGGCTGCGCGTTGTTCAGGTAGATGGCCTGCACGAGGTTCATCGTCCCCTCCAGCACGTCGTAGCCGTTTGTCAGGCTCTGGGTCTGATCGACCGTCAGATGGGCCACCAGATCCAGCGCGCCGCTGTTGAGCGCCGTGATCATCGCAGTACTGTCCTCATAGATCTTGTAGGTTACTTTGGCGATTTTCGCTTTCTCGCCGTAGTAGTCGTCGTGACGCTCGAGGATCAGGTTCTCCTGCGGACTGCGGGATACAAACCGGAACGGCCCTGTGCCGACAGGCTTTGTCACCTGCTCTGTGTAGTCCTTCGGGACGATGTAGACGCTGGCAACATAGCTCAGGAAGTCGGGATTCGGCTCAGCGAGCGTCATGACAATCTTGCTGCCGTCAACCGAAAGATCGGTAATAGCGGCAAGCGCCGCTGCCACGGACGCATTGACCGTGGTAGCGGCGCAGGTTTCAAAAGAATAGAGTACGTCCTCGGTCGTGCATGCTGCCCCATTGTGGAACACCACGCCGTCGCGAAGCGTAAACGTATAAGAAAGGCCGTCGTCAGAGACCGAAACATCAGAGGCAACTGCTTCCACGTAGTTGCCTTCGGCGTCCGGCTTGACCAAGCCCTCAAAGACGTTAAACATGACCTCTCTAGTTCCTGCAGCCGTCATACGATACGGGTCAAGACTGTCATCCGGGTCCTGGGCGATGCCAACAGTGATTTCGTCGCTGGTACCGGCGGTCTTGGATGTTGCTCCACTGCATGCGCAGAGTGAGCACACCAGAAGCGTCAGCACCAGGAAAATGGCAAAAAATTTTGTTTTCATGCGGATTCTCCTCCCATCCAGCGAAATGCCGGACGTTACAACAAAATAACTCCATCTCCCATTATTAAATTGTCAACGCTATTATAGCCCACCCCGCTGGAAAAAACAAGGGCTTTCCAAAAAGAAGCCGGTTGCGCAGGCGGAAAAATCCGGCTATACTATTTACGTGGACTTGCACATAGGTTCTTCTGAGGTGATCTTTGTGCAGTTTCTGAGAAAAAACTGGCTGCTGCTTATCGCGGTGCTCGCCGGCGTCGTTCTGATGCTCAGCGCCGCCCTTCGTTTTCACGCAAGCCTGCGCGAGGCAAGCGCCCCCGCTCCGGGCCGGACGATTGTAATTGACCCCGGGCACGGCGGCGAGGACGGCGGTGCGAGCAGCGCGGACGGCGTTCTGGAGAGCGGCGTCAATCTGTCCATTTCGCTGCGGCTGCGTGATACGCTCCGCCTGTGCGGCTATCCGACCGTCATGATCCGCACGCGCGACGAATCCATTTACTCAGCCGGCGCGCAGACGCTCTCACAGAAAAAAGTCTCAGATCTGAAAAACCGCGCTGCGAAGATTGCCGAAACGTCGGGCGCGCTGCTTGTCAGCATCCATCAAAACTTTTTTGAAGACCGCCGCTACTCCGGTGCGCAGGTCTTCTTTGCTCCGACCGAGGGCAGCGAGCAGCTGGCCCGGCTGACGCAGACACTGCTGTGTGAGCAGCTGGACCCGTCCAACCGGCGCAGATGCAAGCCAGTCGCAAAATCCGTATATCTCATGAATCAGATCCAATGTACAGGCATTCTGGTGGAGTGCGGATTCCTCTCCAATCCGGACGAGAGCGCCCGCCTTCAGGACAGCAGCTATCAAAAAAAGCTCGCCGCTGCTCTGGCGGCGGCTCTGACAACCTACCTTGCCGAGGAGGCCAATCCAAATGAAGTCTAAAACGACCTTTTTCTGTACCAATTGCGGCAACGAAACGCTCCAATGGCAAGGCCGATGCCCTGCCTGCGGCGCGTGGAACACCATTGAGGAGCATGTACCGGCTCCCCTGCCCAAGGCAGGCGCCGCCAGTGTGCCGGTCGGCGGCAGCCGCCGCAAGCCGCGCCTTCTGCGCGAGGTGGAGGATACGGACGAGATCCGCTTCTCCACCGGGATGCGCGAACTCGACCGCGTCTTCGGCGGCGGCGCGGTGCAGGGCTCGATGGTACTGGTTGGCGGCGCGCCGGGCATCGGCAAGTCGACGCTGCTGCTACAGATCTGCGCGCACATCTGTCAGGATCGAGCGGTTCTCTACATCTCCGGTGAAGAGAGCGAAAAGCAGTTGAAGCTGCGTGCACAGCGTCTCGGCGTAAACGCGGAGCGCCTGTATGTCCTCTCGGAGACGAACCTGCTGGAAATTCTCGCTGCGGTTGAAACACTCGAACCTGATATCCTGATGATCGACTCCATTCAGACGCTCTACAGCGGCGAGGGCACCTCCTCTCCCGGCAGTATTTCCCAGGTAAAGGAGTGCACGATGACGCTGATGCAACGCTGTAAGTCGTCAACCCTGACCGTTTTCATCGTCGGCCATATCAACAAGGAGGGCACCATTGCCGGGCCGAAGGTGCTGGAGCACATGGTGGACTGCGTGCTCTACTTTGAAGGCTCGCAGGCCAACTCCTACCGCATCCTGCGCGCGGCCAAAAACCGTTACGGCTCGACGAACGAAATCGGCGTCTTTGAAATGGAGGATCATGGCCTTGTCGAGGTCCCAAATCCCTCTGAGATGCTGCTCTCCGGCCGCCCGGTCGGCGCGCCGGGCACCTGCGTGGCCTGCGTGATGGAGGGAACACGCCCGGTTCTGGCAGAAGTGCAGGCGCTGGTTACGCCATCGTCCTTCAACGTTCCCCGCCGCACCACAGACGGCTTTGACTTTAACCGCGCTGCGCTCCTGATGGCCGTGGCTGAAAAGCGCGGCGGGCTGAACATGAGCGGCTTCGACGCGTACATCAATGTCATCGGCGGTCTCCGGCTCGACGAGCCGGCCGCCGACCTGCCGGTGCTGCTTGCGCTGGCCTCCAGCTACCGCGACAAGCCGCTGGCAGGCGAGCTGACCGCAATAGGCGAGGTCGGCCTGACCGGCGAAGTGCGCGCCGTCTCGTTTTTACCGCAGCGGTTGCAGGAAATTGCGCGTCTCGGCTTCTCGCGCTGTATCATTCCGCGTCATGGCACGGACGAGCTGTCCGCGCCCGCCGGGCTGCAGCTGCTGCGCGCCCGCAATATCCGCGAGGCCTTTGCCGTTGCCATGGACTAAACGCCCTGCCCCGCTTCGCCATCTGTTTTTGTGCGAAGCGGGGCATTTTGTCACCTTTTTTCGGATGCCGCATAGCCTGATGACAGGAAGATTTCCTATAATTCCGCCAAAAGGGTGATGTTTCTTGGATGAGCGAACCTTGCTTTGCGACTTGGCGCCGGGCCAGACCGGCCGGGTCGCGGAGCTGTGCCTGCACGGCGATATGCAGCGGCGGCTTTTGGATCTAGGCATGATTGTGGGAACACCGGTCACATGTCTTGGCCGCAGTCCCGGCGGTGATCCGGCCGCCTATCTGATTCGCGGCGCCGTCATTGCGCTGCGAGACGCAGATTGCCGCTATGTGACGATCTCGGCGGTGCAGCCATGACGCGCGCGCGAACGATCGCGCTTGCCGGCAACCCGAACGTCGGCAAGAGCACGCTGTTCAATCTGCTGACCGGAATGCACCAGCACACCGGCAACTGGCCGGGAAAAACCGTCGGCTGCGCCGAGGGCGTGTGCAGCTCTCAGCAATTTGATTACACACTTGTCGATCTGCCGGGCACCTACTCGCTGATGGCGCACTCCGTGGAAGAGGTCATCGCGCGCGACTATCTGCTTCTCTCAGCGCCGGACGCGGTCATCATTGTCTGCGACGCAACCTGTCTGGAGCGGAACCTGAATCTGGCGCAGCAGACGATTGCGCTCTGTCCCAATGCGCTGCTATGCGTCAATCTGATGGATGAAGCTGCGCGTAAGGGTATCCGAATCAATCTGGAAGCGCTCAGCAAGACGCTCGGCATTCCGGTGATCGGTGTGTGTGCACACAAACGCACGAGCCGCCGCGCTGTGCTGCGCGCACTTGACCAGCTGATGGTCTCTCCTGCCGCTCCGCCGCCGGTACGCTATCCTGCTGTCGTGGAGCGCGCAATCGATCAGCTGGCGGACTCACTGCCGGACGCCCCCGGACGCCGCTGGCTCTGTCTTGCCGCACTTGAGGGCGACGCGCTGCCGGATGCCATGCAGCCGCCCACAGAGGATGCCGTGCTGTCCGCAAGGCAGCTCCTGCTGGCGCATGGGATGGATGACGCGGCGCTGCGGCAGGCCGTTGTTTCTACGCTTGTCGCGCGCGCAGCCTCTATCTCTGAAGGCTGTGTACATACCCACGCCGACTACAACCACTTTGACCGTACGCTTGACCGCATTCTCACCAGCAAACAGACGGGCTATCCCGTGATGCTGCTGCTCCTGCTGCTTGTGCTCTGGCTCACAATCGCAGGTGCAAACCGCCCCTCCCAGCTGCTGACCGAGCTTTTCGCCTGGCTGGAGCAAAAGCTGACACTGGCCTGCCACGCTGTTTCCATGCCGGAATGGCTCTACGGCGCACTGGTGTGCGGGGTCTATCGCGTCGCCGCGTGGGTCGTTGCAGCCATGCTGCCGCCCATGGCCATCTTCTTCCCGCTGTTTACGCTATTGGAAGACGCGGGCTATCTGCCGCGCATCGCCTACAATCTCGACCGCCCCTTCCAACGCTGCCGTGCCTGTGGAAAGCAGGCATTGACGATGTGTATGGGCTTCGGCTGTAACGCGGTGGGCGTCATGGGGTGTCGGATTATTGACTCGCCGCGTGAGCGGCTGCTGGCGATTCTGACGAACAGCTTTGTCCCCTGCAACGGCCGCTTCCCCACGCTGACACTGCTTGTCTCCCTGTTTATCCTCTCCGGTATCGGCGGAGCGGCCGGCTCGGCGCTCTCCGCGCTGGCGCTGGCGGCAGGCATTGTGCTCGGTGTTGCGGCGACCATGCTGGTCACGAAGCTCCTCTCCGCGACGCTTCTGAAGGGGCTTCCCTCCTCCTTCGCGCTGGAGCTGCCGCCCTACCGGCGGCCGCAGATCGGCAAGGTGCTTGTCCGGTCGGTCTTTGACCGCACACTGTTCGTGTTGGGCCGTGCCGTCGTTGTGGCGGCGCCTGCGGGGCTTCTGCTCTGGGTTATGGCCAATGTCCCGTGCGGCGGTGGGAGCCTTCTGGCGGCCGCTGCGCGCGTTTTGAACCCCGTCGGCCGGGCGCTCGGTCTGGACGGCATGGTGCTGCTCGCCTTTCTTCTTGGGTTTCCCGCAAACGAAATTGTCCTGCCGATCGTGCTGATGGGCTACTTGCAGGCGGGGAGCCTTCAGAATATCGAATCGCTCGCTTCCATCCACACGCTGCTTCTTGCAAACGGCTGGACGCTCAAAACAGCAGTCTGCATGCTCGTCTTCTGCCTGTTCCACTGGCCGTGCTCCACCACCGTACTCACGATCCACAAGGAAACCGGAAGTCTGAAATGGACGCTGCTGTCTGTCGCGCTGCCGACGCTGACCGGCGCGCTGCTGTGCGTCATACTGAACCTGACCCTGTAAAATACCTGACAGGCTGCTCCGTATTCCGATAAAAGGAACCGCGCACGCTGGATTTTCCAGCGCGCGCAAAAAATTCCGGGATTCTCCAGTTGGAGAATCCCGGTGTTTCTTATTCGTCGTCCGCTTCCAGCTCGAGCTTTTCACCGCAGTAGGGGCACTCGATCTTACCGGAGGCCATGGTCTGCTCGTCCACCTCAATCGGCTTGGAGCAGGTCGGGCAGGTGACCTCGTAGACGTACTCGTCATCCTCAGTCATGCCGTCCTCGTCCTCATTGTCATAGAGCTCATAGTCCTCGTCGTCCTCATCGTCGGACAGGAACTCCTTGATCTCGTCCAGATCGTCCTCGATCATATCCAGCTCATCGGAGACGGCGTCGGCGTTGTCGTACAGATCCGCAACATCCTCTGCCATCGTCTGGATCACGTCGATGACGGCGGAGAGGAGCTTGCCGGTATCGGACTCGGTGTCAAGCTTCAGCCCATCGGCAAGGCCCTTCAGATATGCTGCCTTTTCAGTCAGATTCATTGTATTCACCCTATCTTATTTCGCGCGGCCGAGATACTCGCCGGTGCGGGTATCGACCTGAATCTTCTCGCCCTCGTTGATGAAGAGCGGAACTTTGACCTCTGCGCCGGTCTCCAGCGTTGCGGGCTTGGTCGCGTTGGTCGCGGTGTTGCCGGCAACGCCCGGCTCCGTCGCTGTGACGACCAGCTCCATGAAGTTCGGGGGCTCGACACCAAAGACGCTACCCTTGTAGGACAGGATCTTGCAGGTTGTGTTCTCCTTCACAAAGCGGAAGGAATCGCCGAGGACATCCTCATTGATCGGCACCATGTCGTAGGTTTCCATATCCATGAAGTAGTACAGGCTGCCGTCCTGATAGCTGTACTCCATATCCTTGCGCTCGATGAACGCGGTCGGGAACTTGGCAGTCGGGTTGTAGGAAGTTTCGGTCACGGCGCCGGTGATGACGTTCTTCGTCTTGGTGCGCACAAATGCGGCGCCCTTACCCGGCTTGACGTGCTGGAACTCGATGACCTGTTTGACCTGGCCATTCTCCTCAAACGTAACGCCGTTTCTGAACTCGCCAGCTGTAATCATAATAAATCTCCTCCTGATATCTTCCGCGCGGAGCGGGAATTGTCTGTTTGTGGGGGTTCTGTTCTAAAATATTTTAACGCACAGTAGTCTGAAATGCAAGCCTAAATCGTGAAGTTTTCCCGATTTTTTCGGCGGCCTGCCGCAATAAACGGCTTTTCCGCCAAATGCCGCAGCTTCAGCCAGATGTTGCTCAGATGGATGGGCCGCACAAGGATCGAAGTCACATGCGCGCAATTGCCGCCCAGCACGTCTGTGTAGATCTGGTCGCCCACCAGCGCGGCCTCCGACGGCGCGCAGCCATAGCGCGCAAGCGCCTCGGAAATACCGCGCGAGAACGGCTTTTTCGCATGTGTCACACAGTCCAGCCCATACCGGCGGCAAAATTCCGGCACACGCTGTTTTTTACTGTTGGAGACAACACAGAGCGTGATCTCGCTGCTCTGCATCGCCGCGATCCACGCAAGCAGCGCATCCGACGGTGTGTTGGTGCTGTAGGGCAGCATCGTGTTGTCAAAATCCATCATCAGCAGCCGGAGCTTCCGCTTTTGCAGCGCCGCTGGGGTGATGTCCGTCAGGCTTGGAATCTGTACATCCGGAATCAAAGGAAACGACATTTTGACATCCTTTCGGGGTGAGGCAAATGGAACGCTATCCCATCTCCGGCGACATGGCCGGGCCAATTTATCTCTATTTTGGGCAGGGCAGTCCGCCGCCCGATGCAAGCATGATTCTGTGCGCGCGCGGCAAAATACCGCCGGACAGCCTGCCGCTGATCCTGCCTGTTCCAGAAGCGCACGAGGGGCAGGCGGTCTGGCTCTCTAGCGCCTTTACAGGCGGGCGGTTTGAAGAAGAGCTGCGTGCGCTGTGCGCACGGTTCCCCGCCGTGTATCTGAGCCTTGACCCGCTGCGCGTGCAGTTCGGGCCGCCGTCTCAGGCCGCGCTGCCGCTGCGCGAACTGCATACGCCGTCGTTCTTCTCCCCCGACCTGCAGTGCTGGTACAGCTCGTATCTTGAGAACGGGCAGTGGCGGGTTGCGCTGTATGATACACCGCAGACGCTCCGGGAGAAAGCGCAAATTGCGGAGCAGTGTGGAGTGACCGCGCTTTTGTACGACGCACAGCCAAAGAAAGAGGCTTCCCACGAGACGCGGGAAGCCTGACTTTTTGTAACAAGAGAGGATCAGTAGAACTTTCTCTTATTTTTGCGAGCTGCTTCAGACTTCTGCTTACGCTTCAGGCTCGGGCTCACATAGTGTTCTCTCTTTTTCACTTCAGCGATGACGCCAGCCTTTGCACAGCTGCGCTTAAAGCGCTTCAGGGCACTTTCGAGAGACTCGTTCTCTTTGACGCGGATCTCAGACATTCCTTTCCCTCCCTCCGATGTGCCGAAAGCATCCGACACGTTCAGGGCCAATGGGGATTCCACAGGCTTCTAACATTATATGTCCGATTTCGCCATTTGTCAAGTGAAGAAATCCATTTTGAGCTCTGTTCTTCAGGATCTCCGGCAAAAACGGCATCCGGCGCCGGATATTTCGCCGTCAAAGGCAACGTGTGGCAAATTATTTTACAATCAGGTTGACAAGCCGGTTTTTGACCACGATCGTTTTGCGGAGCTGGCCGCCCTGTTTTTCAAGGAACTTCGCGACCTTTTCGTCCGCCTGCGCAGCGGCAACAACAGTCTCGTCATCACTGTCGACGGGAACGTGGATCGTGCCCTTGAGCTTGCCGTTGACCTGCACCGCCATCTCCACCTCAGCGTCGACGCACTTGGCGGGGTCGAACTCCGGCCAAGTGGACGCGCTGCAAATGCCTGCAAAGCCCATCTGTTCCCAAAGCTCGTCCGTCATATGCGGGGCAAACGGGTTCAGCAGCTGGAGCAGCACGCCGTAGTCGCCCTTCGAGCAGCCATTGGTGTAGAACGCATTGACAAGCGACATGAGCGCGGCGATGGCTGTATTCATCTTGAGCTGGTTGATGTCCTCCGTGACCTTGCGGATAGTCTGGTGGAGCACCAGCTCGTTGGCTGCCGTCGTTTCCATGCTGTCCGAGCACTTTTCCATGAGATTCCAGACGCGATCCAGGAAACGCTTCGAGCCCTTGACGGCCTCATTAGACCAACTGACGGCCTTCTCAAAGTCGCCGATAAACATGATATACAGGCGCATGGTGTCCGCGCCGTACTGCGCGACGATATCATTCGGGTTGACAACGTTGCCGCGGCTTTTCGACATTTTTTCGCCGCCCTCGCCGAGGATCATGCCGTGGCTCGTCCGCTTGGCATACGGCTCCTTCGTCGGTACAACGCCAATATCATAGAGGAACTTGTGCCAGAACCGGCTGTAGAGCAGATGCAGCGTGGTGTGCTCATACCGCCGTTGTACCAGTCGACGGGCGACCAGTATTCGAGCGCCT